>CAZDZX010000309.1:0-4868 GCA_964510005.1 uncultured Pirellulaceae bacterium | reverse complement strand
GTGGAGAAAGAAAGTCGGAGTGTCGTTCCAAATTTTAACGCCTAATTGCCCCGTTCGCAAAAAGAGAACCCGCATGCATTTCAGCGGGTTTGTGGATGTGTCGCGATGGTTGGTCAGGCAGAAACCGTGGCTAACGGCAAAACGGCTAGTTTTCAGGCAGCGCCTGGAATGAGCGGGTGCCATATTCGTATAGCTAGGAAGGTTGAGATCGAATAGAACCTTGGGGCGTCCTTGCTGAGATACCGACGGCTTGCACCCTGCCGGTCACCATTTTAAGAAAATCTGCCCAGCCGAACTGAGCATCACAACATCGGAGACGTATATGGCGGAGACCAATCCCTATCAGGCACCCACCGAAGGTCCATTGGTCTTAACTGATGAATACGTCTTGATCGCCAAGTCGTTTAATTATGGTGAATCGCCCGAAAGCAAGGGCGTGAACTTTCATGGCGCCATTGTCGCGGGGTCCGATGGGCTCGTGTTATGTCACGATAAGCATTCATATCAATCCACGACCACCGTCATGGCTGTGTTTGGGTTGATCGGGCTGGCGATTCAGGCTTTTATGAATCGCAAC
This sequence comes from uncultured Pirellulaceae bacterium, assembly GCA_964510005.1. Taxonomy (GTDB): domain Bacteria; phylum Planctomycetota; class Planctomycetia; order Pirellulales; family Pirellulaceae; genus Mariniblastus. The sequence goes on along the minus strand of CAZDZX010000309.1, from coordinate 4,291 downwards.
CGAACTATTGACTACCCCTACCCCGTGCTGCCGGTGGACGAGGTGCCCGATGGGTTACGTGAGAGATTCGCAGGACACAAATTCAAACCTAAATCCGTCATCGCTGTGATCCCTCGGTCCAGCATTACATCCTACAAGATGGGGATGCTTTCGAAGAAGTTTATGCTGGACAACGGTACCGAACTGAACATCCTTGCTGCGGTTAACAAAGGCATGAAGCGGTTGCCAGAATTGGGCTACGAAGAGCATTGAGTTTGTGGCGTGCTGGGTTTCGTGAGCGGCAAGGCGCTGGCCCAATGGCACTTACTTTAGAACGAACCGATTAAACGGGCGAGCGAGCAGCCGTGGCTTTTAGCCCAGAGGGCACACCCATTGCCGTTGGAGTAAGCCGGAGTAAGCCAACGGTTTCAGGAAAGTATCCCTCAAGCTCAGCGGGCGACACATCACGCGAACCGAATTTGCGAGTCGCTCTCTTGGGCCCTTTGTGTCGGCCGCTGGCCTAAAGTAAGTGACATTCGTCTAGCGCCTTGCCGCTCGTTCTGGTGACGCTCGTTCCGGTGTTGATTTCGGTTCTAAACCTCGGCTCCGGATTTACCGGCCTGGCAGGTCGCGATCAAACGGGAGGGCGTCTCGGGGTGGAAGAGGCAGCAGGTTTTCCTGCCACCACTGATGCCGTTCATCGTCGTTGGCGTAAAAACGCAGCCACGATTCTTCGTCTTCCACGATATCGATGCACTGCCAACGCAGCCATGTGCCGTTGAGCGAAACACGTTTCTCTTGGGCCGGCAGAATGTCTCGAATCACCAAGCAATACAGTTGGCGATCCGACAAGTGGCCCGTGTACTCAAGTACGATACGCTTCTGATGGAGTTGATCGATGACTTGGTACAGGCGGCTGCGAAGCTGGGCGTCATCCAGTTCGTTATGGTTGGGTAGCACCAGTTCGGGTTCGAACCATTGTGAGATCGGCAGGACAGGAGCTTTCTCCCAATCCAACAAAGATTTCAAAAACTGATTCTCGTTGTCGACGGACATCCGATCCAGATCAACCAGATACACGGACTCGTCCATGAAGGGTTCAATTTCGTCACGCAGTTTTGCGTTTTGCAATAGAAGGTCGACGTCACTCATTATGCTTGGCAGCTCATGCTTTTTGGCGTTCTAGGAAATTCCTTCACTGAAACTTACAGGGCCAGCAGTCCTGAACAAGCATTAACTTTAGCGATTTCGGAAAAACAGATGAGCCTTCTTTTTGTTGCATCCTACGACCGATAGGGGCCACAAGGTTTAACAGGTTTTGCTACTACTTTTTAAAGCCCAGCGTCAGTTGGTCGTCCTCTGCAGGGACGCCGTCAGGGTTCAATTCTTTGTACAACAGGCTGGGCTGGATGTCGGTATTGTTCTGGTACTTGTCGCTGACGTATTCTTTGATGTTACCGACGATCTGATGATAAAAGATCTGACAGATCGAAACCCCAGGGTAGATTTTCACGGGCTGAACGGCAAACATCTCGAGCGTCCAGAATCCTTTAAATCCAACATCCCCAAAACCGGCGGTTACATGAACAAACAGTCCCAGTCGGCCGATCGAGGAGCGACCCTCAATCATGGGGACCAGATTGTGGGTTTCGGTGTGTTCGACCGTGCGAGCCAGATACAGACGGTTGGGCTCCAGCACCATGCCGGATTCCGGAAGTTTCATCCTGCGAATCCGATTGCTCTTCTTCATGTCCAAAACGACCTCTTCGTAGGTCATGATGTCATGATGAAGTGTCAGGTTGTAACTATTTGGGTTAAGATTTTCCTGGCGAAACGGGTCGATCTTGATATTGGTTCCGAGATTCTCTTGGATCTCATTTCCGGACAGAATCATGGGCCAGCAACAATTGAGAGGAATGGTCTGTTTCGCGATTCTGTTGCGGACAGCAGTTGCTGTCAACCGTCCGCCCTTGATCTCCCAGATTTCGTTCCTGCAAATTGATTTTTATCCGAGCTTTCACTGATGGCCACGCCTAGTTTTGAACTTCCTGAGTCCTTTTCCGGCATTGTGAGATTGTTTCCATTGCCGAACATGGTGCTGTTTCCCGGCGTCGTGCAGGGGTTGCATCTGTTCGAGCCGCGATATCGACAGTTGATGGACGACACCATTATTGATGACGAACTGATCACCATGGCGTTGGTGACCCCAGAATCCGCTGGTATGGAGGAACGGGATCCGGACATTTTTCCAACCGTTTGCATTGGAAAAATCATGACTCACGCAAAACTTGACGACGGCCGATACAATTTGCTGATTGCCGGCATGCGTCGTGGCCGGATTGTCCGCGAACTGGACGTCCGCACCCCGTATCGTCAGGCAGAAGTTGAATTGATTACTGACATCCACGAGCCCGCTCCTTCGGATGCGGTTCTGAAGGAACGACTGCTGGATGCGTTTCGAAAACATAACGATCTGGAATCTTCCTTTGACAAAGAGTCGGTCAAGCATCTGCTTAGCGAAGACATCGAGTTGGGGCAGTTAACCGATTTGATCTGTTTTGCTGCGGGAGGTTCGCCCCTCGAGCAGCAGTCTGTGCTTTCGATGGCCGACGTGTTGTTGCGAGTGCAATTGGTTTTGAAGATGCTGGGCGGTTCGGATTCAGAGTCTTCCAGTGATTCCAGCGGCGCCGTTGACGACGGTGGTTCTCCCGAATTTCCTCCAGATTTCAGTTTGAACTAAAAACAAAACTAAACCGAAAGAGAGAATCGATGAAAATCTCCATTGAATATTGCGTCCAGTGAAACTACCTCCCCAAAGTCACCAGTTTGGTGAACGCGATTAAGGCGGTTGTGGCTGATGCAGAATTCGACTTGATCGAAGGCCGTGGCGGGATCTTTGACGTCAAGCTGGGCGACGAAACCGTCTATTCAAAGCATCAAAATGGAAATCAGTTTCCTGAAGAGGGTCCGTTGGTGGATCGCCTGCGTGAGCTGATAAGCTGATGCGACGGCATGAGCAGAAGCGACTCCCTTGGTTGAAGCCTGATGATCCCCATTGGTTTCCGCCGTTGGAGACAGCCATGGTCGCCGATGGATATTCCGGTTGCCTCGCCGTCGGCGGGGATCTGAGCAGAGAACGACTCGTGGCGGCCTATCGAAATGCGATCTTTCCGTGGTACGACGAATACACGCCGATTGTCTGGTGGTCGCCCGACCCGCGGGCGGTCATTTTCTGTGACCGTATCCATGTCAGTCGAAGTATGGCTCGATTGATCCGGAGCAAGCGATATCAAGTCACGTGGAATCAAGCTTTTGAGCAGGTCATGCAAATGTGCGCCGCGCCACGCAGTGGTGACGACGGCACATGGATTCTCCCTGAGATGGTCGAAGCCTACGTCCGGTTGTTTCAGGACGGCCTGGCGCAGTCCTGTGAAATCTGGCGGGATGATGAACTGGTGGGCGGGATCTACGGCGTGACCTTAGGCAGCGTGTTTTTCGGAGAATCCATGTTCCATCGAGCCCGGGACGCGTCGAAGTTGGCTTTGATCAGCGTGGCCCAAAGCCCAGAATTTAAATTGATCGACTGCCAGTTGCACTCGTCACACGTCGAATCGATGGGCGCCCGGATGATGTCGCGAACGGTGTTTCGGAAGTTGCTAGACAAGTGGGTCTAGGGTGACGTTACCGCGTCCCAGTTGAACGAACATCTTGCCGCTGGATTGGTATTTTTTTGGAAAAATCAGTAGTGCTGCAACCGCCAGCGCTAAGAAGATGAGTCCAAACAGCAGCGATTTGAATTTGTGTCGCCACAAGGCAGCTGCCACATTGGCAAAGGTTAAGTTTTCTAGAAAAGCTTCGTTCATGATGGAATGAGCATTTGGGATATACAGAGACGACTGTGATTTTAATTGAGTCCTCGGGGAATTTGCACAAGAATCGCCGATTTCGGCACTGTATCTTGCAGTTTGAAGGACAGGAAAAGGTGTCCTGATAGAGAGAGTCACGATTTTCGTGGTTTACGACCGGATATATGTCTTGCAAAACCGGTACCCAAGCCATGTTTCAATCGGAAGATCGAACCCAAAAAGGTCCATCTCGGATCTCCGCAGGCACCTGCGATTCCCCCGGAGAACTCTGGCGTCTTTTTGTTTAGTCGAAGACTGCTTTCTCCGAAGAGAACTGGAGTTCTTTTTAGTTTTTTTGGGGGAAATCGAAGGTATGGCTACCCACAAGAATCCGAGAAGGACCAAAAAAAAACTCCATCCGTGTCACAACATCGTGACACGAGTGGAGATCAACTATCCGTAAAGAC
>CAZDZX010000308.1:0-4872 GCA_964510005.1 uncultured Pirellulaceae bacterium | reverse complement strand
CCCCAGTTTGTCATTCCGATCTATCAACGCACGTACTCGTGGACGGAGAAGGAATGCCAACAACTATGGGACGACATCATCCGGGCTGGGGAAAGTGACGACATTTCAGTTCACTTCGTTGGATCCATCGTCTACATCGAAGAAAGTTTGGGTACAGTAACGCATCAATCTCCATTGCTTGTGATTGATGGACAGCAAAGGCTCACTACGGCCACCATTTTGATTGCTGCCTTAGCGGATGCAGTCGGAGACGATGAACCGCTGGATGGTTTCTCGGCAGAGATGCTGCGAGGTTACTACCTGACCAATCCGCTGGAGAAGGGCGAACGAAAGTTCAAATTGATTCTCTCGCAAACGGACAAGGATAGCCTGAAGGCTGTTGTTGGCGGGCACGAGATGCCAGCAAATTGCTCGTTGCGAGTTAAGGAGAACTTCGAGTTGTTCTCCAAGTTACTTCAGGAACAGGGCGATCTTGCTGCTGTCTGTCGCGGTCTAGCAAAGCTAATGGTGGTCGATATCGTGCTGAAGCGTGATCAAGACAATCCGCAACTGATCTTCGAAAGCATGAACTCAACCGGCAAGGAGTTGAGTCAAGCCGACTTAATTCGCAACTTCATATTGATGGGGTTAGAACCGGAACTACAGACTCGCTTGTACGAACTCTACTGGCGACCCATGGAAACGGATTTCGGCCAGGAAGCTTACACGACTCACTTTGATGGGTTCATGCGAAACTACCTGACGGTTGTGACCGGTGACATCCCACGGAAGCGGGACGTCTACGAAGCGTTCAAGAAGTATGCCCAATCCAAGGCCGTGCACGAAGCAGGCGTTGAAGATCTGGTCAAAGGGATTCGTCAGTCAGCCAGTCAATACTGTCGAATGGCACTTGGCACCGAGCCTGACAAGCAACTTCGGCAAGCATTCAATGACCTGCGTGAATTGAAAGTGGATGTTGCCTATCCGTTTCTCCTTGAGCTCTACAGCGACCATTCAGAAGGTAAATTAGCGAAGGAAGAGTTGCTGGAAGTTGTCCGACTCACAGAAGCTTACGTTTTTCGGCGTGCAGTTTGTGCCATTCCAACAAACTCCATGAACAAGACATTCGCAACGTTTGGGAAAGCGTTGAAGAAAGATCGCTATCTTGAGAGCGTTAAGGCTCATTACCTGCGATTGCCATCCTACCGACGGTTTCCGACCGACGAGGAGTTCGCAGACAAAATTCTGACACGTGATTTGTATCATTTCCGCAGTCGCGGCTATTGGCTCAGACGACTGGAAAATTTCGAACGCAAAGAACCGGTGCCTGTTGATGAGTTCACGATTGAGCACATCATGCCTCAGAATCCAAACTTGTCGACGGCTTGGCGAGAGACGCTTGGTAGCGAATGGAAGCGGATTCAGGAGGCGTTACTGCACACGCTGGGGAACCTGACCTTGACGGCTTACAACTCGGACTTCAGCGACAGGCCATTTATTGAAAAACGCGACATGCCTCACGCCCCAGAGAAAAGTTTGAAATTAAGCCCATTGAACCTGAACCAAGGCCTTGGTTCTCTGGAGGCTTGGGATGAAAGTGCGATCAAGGAGCGAGCTAAATTGCTGGCAACTCGGGCCGTGAAAGTTTGGGCGTCAACATCGCTTGCAGATGACGTGCTGGCTCAGTACGAACCCAAGAAGCCGGATTCGACTTCTTACTCGATCGATGACCATCCTCACTTGAGCAATCCGAATGTGAAGGTGATCTTCGAGGAGTTTCGCAGATCTGTTTTGGCCCTCGATCCTTGCGTGACAGAAGAGTTTCTTAAGCAGTACGTTGCCTACAAAGCTGAAACGAACTTTGTCGACATTGTTCCCCAAGCCAGTGGACTCCGACTGTCTCTAAACATGAAGTTCTCTGAACTAAGTGACCCCAAAGAGCTTTGTCTGGACACAACAAACTTGGGTCGATGGGGGAATGGTGATGTCGAGATCAAGTTTTCGACAACTGAAGAAATCCCCTACGTGATGGGTCTGGTGCGGCAGGCAATCGAGTTGCAGTTAGATGGTGCGACCGAAGGGTGAATGAATCGAAAACACGTGCCGAATTGATTGAAAGGTTTCTGCCCTCTTCGCTACGACGATGGTAGACTGTTAGAGAGGAACTGATCCAATGAATCCATCCCGATCCAATACGGTCGACGAAAATTGCATTTCTCCTGAAATGGCAGCCGTCTATCGCAACAAAACTCCGTCGCAGCGATTGCAAATTGCTTTCGACATGTGGCGATCCGCGCGAAAGATTGTTTCCGCTGCCGTCCGCCAACAACATCCCGAATGGAGTCAACAGCAGCGTTTGGCCGAAGTGGCCCGAAGGATGTCTGATGGACTCTCATGAACTGCTGTTGCACGCAGCGAAAACGCTGACGGATCTGGACGTCCGCTATCTGATCACGGGCTCCATGGCCACCATGACCTACGGCGAGGCAAGGTTCACTAACGACGTCGATATCGTGGCAGACTTGCAACTTCAACACATTCCTGATTTGTTGAACACTTTCCCGGATCCTGAATACTACATTTCAGAGCCTGCGGTTCGTGATGCAATCCAACGCAAGTTCCAATTCAACGTTATTCACCCTGCCTCAGGATTAAAGATTGACTTCATGATTCCGACTGATGATCCATTCAATGAATCACGTTTGGCGCGAGGCAACTGGATTGAATTGGATGAACAAGGCGGTAGGGCCAAATTTGCTTCCGCTGAAGATGCGATTTTGAAGAAACTGCAGTACTTTCGGGACGGCGGTTCAGAGAAGCACTTACGGGACATTCGTGGCGTTCTGTTGGTGCAAGGTGATGCTATCGAATTTGACTATTTGAATCAGTGGGCTGGCGTTTTAGGCGTTGCCGAGCAATTGGAGCAGGTGCTGCAAGAATGAATGAATCCGAAACGCGTGCTGAATTGATTGACCCGGCCCTTGCCGCTGCAGGTTGGGGAGTTGTCGAGGGTTCTCGTATTCGCAGAGAGTTCCCGATCACAGCGGGGCGGATTCAGTCGGGCGGACGACGTGGATCTTCATTGTTTGCTGACTACGTGCTGGTGTATCGCGGCAGGAAGCTTGCCACCATTGAAGCAAAAAGCGACGAAAAAGACGTCGGCGATGCCGTCGGCCAAGCGAAGGAATACGCCCAGCGCCTAAATGTAAACACAACTTTTGCCACCAACGGAACAGAGATCTATCAGATCCAAATGGAGCCCAACGAAGAGGGCTCTGTCGATCGCTATCCGACTCCCGATGAGCTATGGGAAAAAACGTTTGCCAAACAGAATCATTGGCGCGACACGTTTGCAGCGGAACCGTACAACGATATCAGCGGCACCAAGCCGCCGCGGTTCTATCAGGAAAACGCAGCCGAAGCGGTTTTGGACAAAGTGGCTGAAGAAGTAGACCGCATCTTGCTGACGCTGGCGACTGGAACGGGCAAAACATTCATCGCGTTTCAAATTGCCTGGAAGCTGTTTCATACCCGTTGGAATTTGCATCGCGATGGGTCACGACGACCGCGAATCCTGTTCCTTGCCGATCGCAACATTCTGGCAAACCAAGCCTTTAATTCGTTTTCCGCATTTCCGGAAGATGCCTTGGTTCGCATCAGTCCCCAAGAGATCAAAAAGGGTGGCAAGGTCCCGACCAATGGAAGTATCTTCTTCACGATCTTCCAAACTTTCATGAGCGGACCGAACGATGAACCTTACTTTGGTCAGTATCCAGAAGACTATTTCGACTTCATTATTGTCGATGAGTGTCACCGCGGCGGCGCGAATGACGAAAGCAACTGGCGGAGTATCCTCGATTACTTTTCACCGGCAGTTCAGCTCGGTTTAACTGCGACCCCGAAACGGAACCACAACGTTGACACGTACGCCTACTTCGGTGAACCGGCGTATGTTTACTCGTTGAAGAAGGGGATTAACGACGGATTCCTAACGCCTTTTAAAGTCAAACGCATTCAAACCACGCTGGACAACTACACGTGGACCTCTGACGACACCGTATTGGAAGGTGAGATTGAGGCCGGCAAAGAGTATTCAGAAGCCGACTTCAATCGAATTATCGAGATCAAAGAACGGGAAAAAGCCAGAGTCAACGAGTATCTCCAGCAAGCCGACCAAAACGAAAAGGCAATCGTCTTTTGTGCGACTCAGGCGCATGCGGGTTTGGTTCGAGACTTGATCAATCAAAACTCTGACAGTGATGATGCGATGTACTGCTGTCGCGTCACCGCCAATGATGGCAAACTGGGTGAGCAACACCTCAAAGCCTTTCAAGACAATGAGAAGACGATCCCAACGGTGCTAACGACTTCCCGGAAACTCTCCACCGGAGTCGATGCTCGAAACGTCCGCAACATCGTCCTGCTGCGTCCGTGTAACAACATGATTGAGTTCAAACAGATTGTCGGTCGTGGCACACGGCTCTATGACGGCAAAGACTTCTTCACGATCTATGACTTTGTCGGTGCCTACCAGAACTTTCTCGATCCTGAGTGGGATGGAGAGCCCGAACCGCCTGAAGCCGCGCCGACTCCACGGACTCGAGAACCCAAAGGAGAATACGACGTGGACTCCGATGGTGAGCGATCAGGCTCGCCTCGACCTGAAAAGATCAAAGTGAAACTCGCTGATGGAAAGTTTCGAACCATTCAGTCCATGACCGCGGTTTCCTATTGGAATCCCGATGGCACCCCAATGTCCGCGCAAGAGTTTCTTGAGAAACTCTATGGCGAGATTCCTTCGTTTTTCAAGAGCGAGAGCGAGTTGCGTGAGATCTGGTCAGAGCCATCCACACGATCATCGTTGCTGGAACGACTGGATGAAGCGGGCTTTGG
>CAZDZX010000307.1:0-4900 GCA_964510005.1 uncultured Pirellulaceae bacterium | reverse complement strand
AAGAAACGGTGTTGAGATAGGGATCCTGCCCAGTTTCAAAGTGGTTCTTTTGCCGTTCGATATCCTGCTTCTGCACGATCAGTCGATCCGTCAGATACCTGCGCTCCAACTTTGCTTGAGCGATCGCAAAGTATCGAAATACCGCGCGCGAGTTCAGAGACTTTGCTGAAGCAAACTTCTTTTGAAGTTTTTCAGCCGCCGCCTCTCCCAAACCAAGCCGTAGGATCTCGTCTTCGAAGGAAAGATAGATTTGATAGGAACCGGGGTCCCCTTGGCGCGCGGCGCGTCCGATCAGCTGCCAGTCAATTCGTTTGCTTTCGTGCAGCTCTGTCAGAATAACGTGCAATCCACCGGTCGCTTTGACCGTCTCATGAAGTTTGATATCGGTACCGCGGCCCGCCATATTGGTTGCCACCGTAACTCGCGACGGCTGGCCGGCAAGTGCGACAATATCCGCCTCTTTCTCCAGAAACCGCGCGTTGAGAACTTCGTGAGTGACTTCTTCTTGTTTCAGCAATGCCGACAGCGCCTCGGAGGTGACGACGCTTCGATTGCCAATCAGGATCGCCCGTCCTTTTTCCACCGCAGCCTTCACGTCGTCGGCAATGGCTTGGTATTTTTCTTGATTGGTTCTAAAAACACGTGTCGGAAATTTCGTGCGATCGATCGGGCGATGCGTCGGAATCTTTGCGACTTTCTTTTTGTATACCTTTTTAAATTCCTTGCGAGAAGTGTACACGGTTCCAGACATGCCGCACAAATGCTCGTAGAGATTAAAGTAGGACTGGATCGTAATGGTGGCCGCTTGCCGCGTCGGCGGTGTGATTTCAAGATTTTCTTTCGCCTGCACGGCTTGGTGAATCCCCTGTTGCCATTGGCGACCTTCCGCGGGGCGGCCCGTGAATTCGTCAACGATCACAATTTCGTCTCCGATGACGGCATAATTTTTGTCTAGGTGAAAGTCTCGATTTACCTTGATCGCGTTTTTCATGTAGCTATAGATCTGTTGGATTGAGGCCTTTCGGGTGCCTTCGTTTTCGGGAAGGTTGCGGCATTTGCGGATACCAGCGGCGGTCAGTTCAATCTTCTTTTTCATCTCGTCGAAGGTAAAATCTTCGACTTCGATAAACTGCGGCGCGTGTTCGGCAGCCCAGCGGCAACAACCAGTCGTAATCGCATGTTCGGATTGGCTGACCATCCCGATGATCAACGGCGTTCGCGCTTCGTCAATCATGATGCTGTCGGCTTCGTCGACGAGCGCATAGTGCGTTCCTCGCATAACGCCGGCGTTCTGATTTTTACTTTGGGCAATCGCCATCCGATCGCGCAAGAAATCGAATCCGAATTCCTTGGCTGATCCATAGGTAATGTCCCGCCGATAAATTTCTTTCCGTTGGTTCGACGGCAAGTTCTCTTTGAGGACGCCACAGCTCAGCCCCAACGCTCGATAGACCGGCAGCAGCGTTTCGCAATCTCTTTCGGCAAGATAATCGTTGAAGGTAATGACATGCATGCCCAAGCCACGCAGGGCAAAAAGGTAACTGACAAGGGAAGCCGTTAGCGTTTTGCCTTCTCCCGTCTTCATTTCCGTGACGCAGCCAAAAGCCATCTCGATGCCACACTGAAGCTGAACATCGTGATGAGTCATACCTAAATGTCGTTTTGCTGACGCAACGACCAACGCAAAACCTTCGGGAATCAGCCGTTCGATCGGGACTCGGGTCATGGCTCGATACTTCAAATCGAGACTCATTTGCTTCAATTCTTCATCCGTTTTAGATTCGATTTTACGAACCTGTTCTCGAATCCTTGGAATGTAACTTGAGGGCTTCATTAACTGGGTAGATGAGGGCTATTTTTTGATTCTAACGAGAAAATGGGCTCTAGAACCGTTAACTTTATATCAGACTGTAGCCAAACCCTACTACAACCCGTTCCTGATTGTAAAACAGTCCCGTTTTGATCGAATTTTGATTATCGTCAGTTTGAAATGCAAAGCCTTCCAGACTCAATTCATAAACTTGCCCAATCAGCGAACTCTCGATCCGAGTTTTGCCAAGGGATCCTTGAGGAAGTCGCGATCGCGATGAAGGCCGATGCGGGAGTCATTTGGGACACTTCCAATGGCTCGATCCTGCCGGTCGGACAATATTCCAAAGGCAAGCAGCCGGCCCGGATTCCACTGACTCAAGAAGCCCATTCTAAGCTCCTAGGAGAAGCCGCTGCCCAGCAGCGGCCGATGTTCATTCGCTCGCAAGCCAACGAAGAGACAGGGGCTGCGCCGATGTTCCTGATGGTGGGACATTTTTCGTATGACGGCAATTACCTTGTCGAGCTTTTCATTGAAGGCATGGAGTCGCCGAATGAGCAAACCGCCAAAGAGTTTGCCGGCATCCTCAAGTCCGTTTCCGACACGGTCGAGACACTACCGGATGTGGCAGCTAAAATTCAGAAACAAACTCAGACCGCTGACACTCCCGCCCCCGTATCGCTTTCATCCGAACGGGTAAGCGACTATCTGAACACGATCCATACTTCGATCGATCGCGGCCTAACGTGTTCTAACGTGGCCAACGAAACGCGCCGGTTCCTCGATTGCGATCGAGTCAGTGTCGTGTTGAAACATCGTGGCAGGTTTCGCATCTTTTCCATCAGCGGCCAGCCATCGGTCAATCGCAAAAGCAACACTACCAAACTGCTGGAAAAGCTGGCAAAGCGTTTGCTAAAAACAGGACAGAGCTTTTGGTATCCCGACGAAACAGAGATCCCGACTCAGATTAGTGAAGTCTTGGACCCGTATCTGTCTGTCTCTGCGACTCGCAGCATGGTGATCGAACCGATTTACGAAAAAGTCGTCGATACGGTAACCGACCCGGAGTCTCTTGAAAGCAAAAACAATCCCGTCATCGGTGGGATCATTTTTGAGCACTGCCACGACTTGTGGGAGCGGCGTCAAATCGAAGACTCGCTGAACTTTACTTCCCTGCATGGCGGCAACGCGATCCGCAACGCAAAGAAGCACCACAGCTTGTTCCTGTACCCGCTGCTTAACCTTTTAAGTAAATCTCGATTCCTGATGGCCAGTCGGGTCCTTCCGAAAACATTGATGGCGTGTGCCGGCACGATCTTGGTCGGTTTGATTCTGGCGTTCTGGCCCGTCGATTTCTATGTCTCTGCAAACGGGCTCCTCGTGCCCGAGAGCATTAAGCCTGTTTTTTCGTCAGCTGATGGTGATGTCAGCCAATTGATGGTCCAACATGGCAGCCAAGTCAAACAAGGTGACACGTTGCTTGTGTTGACCAGTCGCGAACAAGAGATTCGGGCGAAGGACTTGGAAAGCAGAATCCGATCGGCACAGCAACGACTGGAAACCATTCAGGATCAAATTTTTGAGGCGAGAGACGATGGCTCCTCACTGCAGGACAGCATTCAAGGCCTCAGATCACAGATCGTCAACTATCAGGAACAGCAGACGATTCTTGAAAAGATGGCCAGCGGCATGACCGTAACCAGTCCGCTGGATGGGCAAGTCATTTCTTGGGACCTCGAACAACGACTTGACGGGCGTGCGATTCAGCGTGGCCAAGAGTTACTGGAGGTGGCGGCGCTCAATGGTAAATGGCAGTTGGAAATTGAGTTGCCGGTCAATCGTTATTGCCACCTAGTTCGCGAAATGAAAACCAACAAAGAACCCAAAATCTCGTTCCTGCTGGCAGCCGATACGTCAAAGCGCTACCACGGCAAAATTGTGGAAGTTGAAACGTCCGCCAGCTTGAACGCCGACAACGAACAATTCATTCGCTTGAAGGCCGATTTGGAGTCTTCCGATTTACATATCGAACAGGCTAGAACGGGAGTCACCGCCAAGATCTATTGCGGTCGCGCAAGTCTGGGCTATCTATGGTTCCATGATATCGGCGAGTTCATCCAGAAAAACGTTCTTTTTCAAATCCGATAATCTACGGTTACGATCCCAATGTCGGTAGTTGATCCTACAACTCTGTCCGCCGAAGAGCGTCCCATCGGGATGTTGACTCGCGCCGATCTGGTTGTCCAGGAAAGTATCTATCAGGGCGAAAAGTGCTGGATCGTGAAAGATCCTTTGGCGATGAAGTACTTTCGACTGTTGGCTCCGGAACATCAAGTGCTCAAGGCGCTGCGCGAACCCTGCAGTTACCACGAACTTAAAAAGCAACTCGATCGCGACTTCCCCGAAAAGATCACGCGATTGGAATCGCTGCAGCATTTGGTCGTGTCACTCCATCGCAACGGCTTACTGAAGTCAGGTTCGGGGGGCCAAGCCAAGCCGCTTCGCAAACGCAGAAATAAGGAAATCAAACAGAAATCAATGCAACTGCTTTCCAGCATCGTCTCGCTGAGGTTGCCTGGGTTTGATCCTGAGTTTCTGCTGACAGCCATGTATCGACGCATCGGCTGGATGTTTTCGACTTGGTTCACATGCATTGTTTGGTTGACCGTGCTGGCTGCGACCTGTTTGGTTGTGGGAAACCTCGACGAGTTCTTTGCAAAGCTCCCTGACTTTCAGAGCTTTTTTGCGTTTGACAACATCCTGTTCCTTGGTGGACTGCTGATTTTCACCAAGACGATTCACGAATTCGGGCATGGTCTGATGTGCCACCACTACGGTGGTGAATGTCATGAAATTGGATTCATGCTGTTGGTGATGACTCCGGCGATGTATTGCGACACATCCGATTCGTGGATTATGCCCAATCGCTGGCATCGCATGGCGATCGGAGCCGCGGGAATGTACGTCGAAGTCTTCATGGCGGCGATTTGTACATTCATTTGGTGGTTCACCAATCCGGGTTGGCTTCACTACCTCGCGCTGAACATCATGTTTCTGAGTTCAGCCAGCACGATTCTGTTCAACGCCAAT
>CAZDZX010000306.1:0-4909 GCA_964510005.1 uncultured Pirellulaceae bacterium | reverse complement strand
CGAAGTCATGCACGACCACATGCGCCGGGCGCAAGCGTTTGTGTTTGCCGCTGTCGAAGATTTTGGCATCATGCCCGTCGAAGCCCAAGCCTGCGGCACTCCGGTCGTCGGAATCAATCGGGGCGGCGTGGCGGAAACCGTTGTCGATCGCAAAACAGGGATCCTGTTCGATGAACAGACCGTTGATTCGGTAGCCGAGGCGATGCAAACCGTTGCCGACCTTCCCAAAGAGTTTTTCGATGCGGATGCGATTCGTAAACATGCCGACCAATTCAGCCGTGAAGTGTTTCGAGAGAACCTGCTGCGAATTGTGGAACAATCGCAGCGTGAATGGAATCAAAGAACGTCGATCGGATCCGTAAAATCCGAATCGCTGCCACGCTCTCTGAAGTTGGAGGCCGTGGAATAGCCATGAATCTGCGCGACATCGATGTCGAAGAAGTGGGCAAGTCCTTTTTTCGACACTGCACCAATCCTAAAGCCCTGTACGTCACGCTTCTTGAGCGATGGTGGGTGGTAGCGATGTGCGCCTGCGTCGGAATTGTCTGCGGTGTCGGAGTCATTAAGACCTCGGAGAAAATCTTTGCGTCGCAGGGAAAACTGTTGGTCTACCAAAAGCTTCCAACCTTTATGGACGACTCAACCCGGATCGCCGACCCCAAGGCCTACGACAGCCTGTTTGCCACCCACGTGCAACTGATCAGCAGCTCGTTGATCGTTGACAAAGCCGTCCAAGATTACAAATTGGACCAGTTGGAAGAGCTTGACAAAATTCACGCCCATCACCGTCAGCTTGGCGATAAATCGGTTGGCGATTTGATTCGCGAAGACTTGAAAGCCAGCCGAGCCGGGTCTGGAGATTCCGCCGGGGCGTTTGTGATTTCGCTGGAGTACAGCCATCCGAGCGCCAAGGAATGCCCTCAGGTCGTTCAGGCGATTTTGGAAACTTACAAAGAGTACTTGAGTTCCTCGACGCTGGAAGATCAAAACAAAGCCCTAGACTTGCTGACGACTGTTAAACAACGCGTTCAAGGAGAGATCGAACAGAAGTCCCGTCGCTATCGAGACTTTCTCAAAACAGCTCCAGGGGTTTGGGATCGCGACACGCTCAACAATAGTCATCAAGTGAGAGTCGAGAAGTTCGAAGTGGAACTGACCGATTTAGAGATTCAGCAGAAAAATGTTGCCTCTCGCGTGGAGATCCTGAAAAAACGAACCCACCCCGTCAGCGGAACACCTCTCACCGATCTAGAACGCCTGGCCCTTGTCGATGACATTCACCTTCCGCGGCTGGAGATTTTGATTTCAGTCCAAGGCGAGAAAGTGGCTGAGATTTTCCAAGGAAACTATCCCGAACGCCAGGAAGTGGCCAGTGCGCGATACGACGATCTGCTGACTCGGTTGGTGGAAGTGAATGCCATGGCTTCCAACTTGGGAGAGAATCATCCCAAGTACATCGACATGAAAGCGGACATCAATCTTTTGGAGGGGGAAATTGCCAAACGGGAAGCCGTCAACGATTCTGAAAAGCGTCCTTCTGAACTGACCCCCAAGGATTTGGTTTCGGCCTACGAAGTTCTACTTTCCGAGGAAGCGAAAAACCTTGAGAAAGAGATCGCGTTTGTGAAAGCTCAAATCGCGGCGGAGGTCACGGCCTCGAAAGAACTCTACGATTTCAGCATCGAGGCGCAGCAACTCAAAGACGACTACGAGCAGTCGAAGGAATTGGCGTCGGTTTTGATCGACAAGATGCAGAAACAAACGTTGCTCTCTCAGTTCGGAAGCTACGTCGCAGAAATCGTGCAGCGTCCCGGCAAAGGCCAACTGACATGGCCTAAGAAACCCGTCATCCTCGTGCTCTGCACGCTGGTTGGTTTCTTCATTGGCTCGTTCTTGGCATTGGCTTTGGATTTGATTCAATTCTCTCCACTGAGAAAACTGTTTGGGTTTTTGCCCAACTGGCTCATTCGTGGCGACGCCAATTCCACTCATGGCCATCCGGCAACGTGATCCATGAGTCAGTCCCCCATCATCCAGTCGCCCGCTGAAAAGCCCTACACTCGAACCGGCGTGGGAGGAGCAGTGGACCGATTGGTTTCGCGGGTCGCCTCCATCCCATGGTACTACTACCTGATCGTGGGCTACGGTTTTCTGATACCGGTGGTGGCAATGAACCTGCCGGGCGTCGGCGGATTGGGCGCTGCGGATCTGTTGATGCCGATCGGTGCGCTGGTGTTGGTGGCACTGCCCCGCAAAGGGAAAATTCAAACGCCGCATATTGCGCTGGCTGTCTTCTGCTTGGCCGCCCTCGTTTCCTTGTTGCAAATTCATGAATTCAAACCGGCGGTCGATTGCACGATTCGGTGGGTGAGGCTATTCGGGATCTTCATCCCGTTTTATTTCAGCTTGTTTGTGCCTGTGAATGACAAAGTCCTGCGGTGCGCAGTCGTGGCGTGGATCGTCGGCGGTTTGGTCGCCATCTTGATCGGCGTCTTTTTACACGTCTTTCAAATCGAAGTCCGCGCGGGTCAGCAGCGATTGTGGCTGGTGGGTGGCTCGATCCTGCGAGCCGGCGGGTTGATCGGAAACTCCGGTGCCTACGGACACATGACAGCAACGTGGTCCGTGATCACGGCCACGTTTTTCATCGGCGTGTCCAAAAACAGATTCCGATTCATCATCGCCGGGGCCGCGGTCATGGTGTTCTTCTACGTGATGGTGATTTCTTCATCGCGAGCCGCGCTATTGCATTTGGTGGCCGCAGGCATTCCCTTCATGATCCTCTATCGAATCCCGAAAAAGGCCCATCAGTGGATCACCTTGGGAGTCGTCTACGGATTGCTGGGGCTCATTTTGCTCGCTTGCGTTGCCCAATGTCTGCCTCAAACATCCAGCAGTGGAAGCTCAAATGTTGTTGAGACCAACCTCAAGCGTTTCATTCCGGGCTATGGCGGCGGAAGCACCAGCGAGTTTACCTCCAACCGCGCCGACAACTGGCCAGAATACATCGCAATGATGAATGAGAAAGCCATCACGGGTTGGGGCTACAAAATGGGTGTTCGTTTGCACGAGGAATCGCCAGACAACTCTTATCTATCTGTGATGCTGGAAACGGGGGCGTTTGGATTCCTATGCATGTCGATGTTTGTGGTCACGGTTCTCTATCAGCTAAGCTGCCGTTACTTCGCCGGCGATCCCTACGCGTTGATCATGATCCCGGTTTGCTGCGGACAATTGGCGAACTGTTTCACCTCGGACATCTACACCTTTTGGATCACCCAACCAGTGGTGTTCATGCTGCTGGGACTGGTCATTCAACGCGGCGCCAGCAAGACTAACAGCGAACCGCTGGGCTGCAACTCCACAGAGCTACTGGATGATCGCGGTTCCGTTGGCCGCCCCCAATACTCTTGAGACGGTGAAGTTCAGATTGAACAAGTTCATGGCGATATTTCCAGCCATCTCTTTTTTCTTGAAATTGAGTAATATCAAATCGCCTCGCGCGATTCGAACCCTCTCGCTGGGATCATCAAGGCACTTTTTCAAATCCACATAGATCTTGATTTGTCTATCTTCGGCCAGCCTGCGAATGATCACGATATCCGTTGGGGGAAAGACCCCTTTTCCGCCGCCGGCATAGTTCGGCGGTCTGACTCCTGCCCCGGGACCGAATTGAGGGCCTGTTGAAATGGCGATCGCTTCCAGGATGTCTAGATCTCGATCGCGAGGCAGTGGGTATCGTCCTGACGGCAGTAAGCCGCCTGTCATAAAGTGGTCGCCGTCACGGCGCGGCAGGAACACAACGTCGCCATCACCAAGGACAACGTCTTCCTGCGTGAAGGAAAATGCTTCGTCCTGCTGTTGTAGCAGCGGAATGCGAATCATTTTGGAATCCCGTTTGGGAATCATCATCGGCGAATCGCCTTCCAGTTTCACGAGGTTGGGAACGCCGAATTTTTGAATATCTTCGGCAGGGACTCCCTTCATGACCCACAGTTCGTTCTTGGCATCGATGCCGGGCAATCCGCCGGTCCGCATCAGGGCCGTCAAAACGCTGGCCTCTTTAGGTTCGAGGTAGAGCGTCGTACCGGACCAACGCCGCGAGATCTCTTGCTGCGATGTAGTGGTCTGGCCGGGCACGTTGTAGCGTGTGTCTTGTCGGACAACGTAGATGCGGTGAAAACGAGGCGTGATCAATGACACGACGACATTGCTTCGCCCCTCTTTAACGAGGCCTTCTACGTTGACGTATTGGGTTGAGATCTGGTCCCGAACCTGCGGCAGAGAAAGGCCTTCCACGAAGATCGGTTTGACGTACGGAAGCTTAATCGTCCCGTCACTTTCGACCTTGATTGGCTGGCCCACGAACGGTTCGATCGGAGAGTTTTTCGTGCGAAACGAAGGATAGGCAACTTCCGGCAATTCGTCCCGGTCGCCCAACACATCTGCGATGTAGATTCCCAGCACATCGCCCTTCGTCACCGTGTGTTCGGCATCAATCGGATTCCCCAGCAGCCGGTGGTCGATCTGAACTTGCGTCGAACGCGATTCTGGAATGTCAATTAACTGCAAATCCCCGGGGCGAACGGAGCAATCCAAAATTGATGTGCATCCCGTCAGCGCGCACCCCAACATTGCGATGAGAATTAGCAGTAGATGTTTCCGGAGATTGGACTGCATCCAAATTGCCTTGGCGGCCATCAAAACGGCGGTGGGAAAGAGATAGATATCGCTCGATAATTAGATGTTTTCGATGCTTGCGTCAATACATCAATCGTCAACCGGCCTCTAAACCATGGCGTCGCGTTAATCGCGTTAAGAGAACGGGCCGCGAATTTGCTGGCCGCAAAGCCTCCTCCAGCCCACCGATGGCGGTAAAGGTCACGTCTTAAACGGAGTGGCAACTAGC
>CAZDZX010000305.1:1772-4925 GCA_964510005.1 uncultured Pirellulaceae bacterium | reverse complement strand
AGGCATCAGGGTTCAGGGTTCAAAACTTGCGGTGTGAGGACCAGTCCACCCCAAACGGTATCGGCCATCCTCGTTCTTTTTCAGATAGGTAGCGTTGGCGTATCATTAACTTCATGTGATTCTAATTCCACCGCTTCATTGAAGGCGGTGTCATAAAATCTTCTCGTTGGCGATGGCGATGAATGCTGATTCTGACCGAGCTGATGTACCGCTTATTCTGTTTTCCGGCATGGGCGCTGACGCATCTATTTTTCAGCAGCAGAAGCTTGCGTTCCCAAAATTAACCGTCCCAACTTGGCCAGCACCATACGATGGCGACGACTTAACGTCGTACTGTGCTCGTTTTGCAGACACGCTCGATCCCCACCGGCCATGCATTGTCGGTGGGGCATCGTTCGGCGGCATTGTGGCGCTTGAGATGACGCGGCATCTTGATGCGTTGGCGTGCCTCTTAATTGGCAGCGTTGGTGGACCAAGTCAACTTCCTAAACGTGTTCGTCTGCTACGCCCATTTTCTCCGGCTTTGAACATGACACCGATCACGATGCTTCAGAAATCCGCCGCTTCGGCGGTGGTTGCTGCCAGTAAAGTTGACGCTAAACACCTTGCCAGCATCTCGCGCCAATTCTCGGAAGCTGATGCCAACGTCCTGCGCTGGTCGGCGCGTCAGATTCTGTCATGGAATTCATCGTACGACGATATAGATGTCCGCCACATTCATGGTGACCGCGACCACGTATTCCCAATTTCCTGCGTCGATCCTGATGAAGTCGTTTTCGGTGGTGGTCACGTTATTTCAATGACGCACGGAGAGCAGGTCAACGAATTTCTGCGGAAACATATCACTCAAATCACCGCCGCCTAACGTCGTTTTACACACGAGCAGTTTTACGCATGGCCGCTGCGTATCCAGTTTGTGGTGTGTGACGATGCCTGAAGTCAGGTTTCAGAGCTCAGGTTTCAGACCTTGCGGCGTGAGACCCATTCCAACCCCAAACGGTATTGGCCATCCTCGTTCTTTTTCAGATAGGCAACGATGGCGGTTCGACGCTCACCTTGATACTCGACATCGATGTGAGGGCCAAGGTCGAATGATGCGTCGGGAATTACGATGCCGATCCCGCTCGGTGATTCATCGACCAACTCCACGGAAACACGCCGACTTCCGGTCAGCCAAATGTGAGTCCCTTCCTGAAGTGGGGGGGTCCGTTCGCGACGTCGCCGATCTTCGAGCAAAGTTGAGGCATGTTCGTCGAACAAGGGACCTGGCAAATGAGAAGTTGAAAAATTGTCACTCATATTGGACCTTTCTTAAACGGTCGGACTGCGAATGATGAAACCCTCGCAACTCAACCCTACCTTTTTTTTTTACATTGACCGGTACGGCCTAGCTGATTTCCTAGAATTTCCTTGTCCGATTTCCTTTTTTGACTCTCAAACAAGATGTGCCGCCACGTCTGTTCCCTGCCATACATCGTCTCACCCTTGTCCTATGGACTGACGAAACAGTCTGGCTCAATCAAAAATTGCTCTAAACGCTATCGTCCTACATATTCAAGAACGTCAACAAGCTACCAGCAAGGACACCAATCACGAGGCAAACAATGCCGGTGATGACAAGTTCAAACATGCCAAACTGGTAATCATCCTTAAGTCGTTTCGCGGCCGAGTATTGCTCGACGGTTGAAAGCGGCGGCGGAGGCTTGGTTGAGCTTTGATAAATTGAGCTGTGATCCGTTGGCTGGTCGCTCATGACGCTGGTAGCCTGCAAGTTCGAATGCGAAACCTTGCTGGATGACACTGCGGACTCCAGGTTGGGATCCGTCGCTTGGTCGTCTACCTCGTGCACCGGACCGGGAGTCCATCGCCGCCGGCTATCGAACTCAACAGGATACATGAGCGTACTGTCGTCTGCCCATGGTGCTAGGCGTTCGGAGACCTCTTCCGCCTGCTGAATTCGCTGCTTGGGGTCTTTCTCCATCATGTCGCCGATCAAGTCGACGAAATCATCGCTGACTTCTTCGTTGAAGCGACGGGGATGCCAAGGCGTTTCTTCCAAGTGACGCAGTGCTTTGGATTTGGGCGTCCCGCCGGGGAAGGGCACTTTGCCTGTTACCGCGTAGTACAAAGTGCAGCCCAGTGAGTAAATATCACTGGCGCTGGTGATCTGTAGAGGAGTTTTGATTTGTTCGGGCGACAGATAATCGGCGGTGCCAACGATCTTGCCGACTCGTGGATCTTTTGGATCGTTGAGGTAGAACGCCAGCCCCAGATCGGAAAGCTTAGCGATACCGTTTGGGTTGACCAAGATATTGCCCGGCTTGATATCGCGGTGAATCAAGTTTCTTTCATGAGCGTGAGCTAGGCCATCGGCGGCCTGTTTGACGATACTTGCCGCCCGTTGAACTGACAGCCGCCCGTTAGTTCGCACTAGACGTCGTAGGTCGGTTCCCTTGACGTACTCGACGACCAAGTAATGCACGTTACCGTCTTCGCCCGCATCGTAGGCGCGGACTAAGTTCGGGTGATCCAACTTGGCCTGGGCTCGAATTTCGCGGCGAAAGTTTTCGATCGCATCGGGTGTTGTCTTGTGAAGCGGCAGAACCTTCACCGCACATTCGCGCCCGAGCATTTTATGGATGGCCTTAAACACCTGGCCCATACCGCCTTGACCGATCCAGTCGACAATGATGTAGGGCCCGAGGGTCAACTTGCTGCGTCCCGAACGCAACTGATCCGCTTGGTAGGCTGAAATTACTTTCATCTCAACCAATTTCGATGCGAGCCGTTTGTCGCTGATTTCGTTGGGATGAGTCAGCTTGCCCCGAGGCGAATCCATCACCTTCGTGATCGCGACTTGCAATTGATCCTGGGTGACCAGTTTACTGGCCAAGGCGGACTCGCGAAATTTGCTGATCTGGGGACTCATGTCATGCGTTGGTGAGGTTGTTAACTAAAAATGTTAGTCGGGGAAAACAAGTCTCAATTACTGAAAGCCGCGTTTTTTGGGTGGGACAAGTAGACATCATTGAGACGCGGTGAGTATTGAATAACATACGAGCTGTCTTTGGGAACGAAATCGGCTTCCCATGGAAACTGGAAAATTTGAGGCAGTGAATTGCGAGCAATCGTTCTGACTGCCACAACAATCAC
>CAZDZX010000305.1:0-1672 GCA_964510005.1 uncultured Pirellulaceae bacterium | reverse complement strand
GGAAAATTTGAGGCAGTGAATTGCGAGCAATCGTTCTGACTGCCACAACAATCACGAAAAAACTAGAGTTTCATCGCCTACGAGGCTCACAGCAGCAACATGGACACTTCGAACGTTTAGAGATTTTCCCGTTGCAACTGGAATTTTTCCAGCCGCCACCAAGCTGGAGGCTCCGCTTGAAACTCGAGTCTCTGTTTTTTAGTGGGATGTTCAACTGACAAGAAACGCGAGTGCAGAGCAATTCCTTGTTTAAAGGGAACTTCGCTGCCATACTTTCGGTCCCCCACGATGGGACACGCAAGAGACTCCAATTGGACGCGAATCTGGTGCTTTCGACCGGTCTCTAATTTCAGCTCCAGCAAGGAACGTTGTTGGCAGGTTCCGATCACTCGATACGTCAGCCGCGCGAGTTTCGCATCGGCCGGAAGTTGATCGTGCCTTCTGGCGACCTCCATGCGATGCCGCGCCTCATTTTTGAAAACGTGATGCTCAAGCGTCCCGGCTTGATCGGGTAGCGGATCAGCGACGATCGCCCAATATGTTTTCTCCACGCTGCGGCGGCGAAACTGATCGGTCAAACGCGATGCAGCTTTGGACGTCCGAGCGAGCACAATGACTCCAGTGACAAACGCATCTAAGCGACTGACAACTCCCACGTAAACGTTGCCCGGCTTGTTATATTTGATTCGTAGGTAATCCTTCGCCAGTGAAACTAAACTGGGCTGTCCCGCCTCGGCTCCCATCGTCGCCAGCGGCGCAGCTTTATCGATCACCAGCAAGTGGTTATCTTCATAGAGAATTTTCAGCGCGTTCGACATCCACTCCACCGTAGCAGAAACGTTTTCGATGACCAGCCAGCAAACGACTCTTTTGATTCTCGCCAGCCAATCGCCTCGTCGGCAACAACTGCTGCGAGAAGCCGGTTGGCAGTTCACCATTGACCCACCGGCTGACTCGGTTGAGCAAGGAATCGATGGGAAACTTGCGCCTGAGCGTTTTGTCGTGGCCGCCGCGTTGGCGAAAGCGACCGCCATTGGGTCTAAACACCAAACTGGAATCGTACTAGCCGCAGATACGGTTGCCGATTGCGATGGAGAAATTCTAGGCAAACCGATCGATCGAGCCGACGCCGGTAGAATGTTGACGACTATGAGCAATCGCCAACATCGCGTCCTGACGGGTGTTTGCCTGTGGGATTGCGAGTCCGGGAAGCATTCGACATACCTAGAAAAGACAACTTTGAAGATGGACCAGTTTCCATCCGATCAGCTGGAGGCCTATCTTGATTCGGGGCAGTGGCAGGGCAAGGCAGGGGCCTTTGGCTACCAAGATGGTCTTGACTGGATTCACATCGTGGACGGATTAGCTTCCAATGTCGTTGGCCTGCCCGTGGAACGGCTTGGCGATTGGATTGATGATCTACATCGGTAGAGTAAGTGGTGTAAAATTAAAAGCCGATAGGTAGACGGGGAGTTTTTAAAAGTTGTGTAATCCATTTGTCATTTGTTATTTGTCAATCGTCATTTGTCATTTTTTTGTGTAACAGTTTGTGTTGGGAATTGATCCGTGAGTTAAGACGGTACGTGCTGTGCGAAGGTCTCTTGCCCCCCGCACTCCAACAAACAAAAACCTCACACCGAAAACCTCACACCAAAAACCTCACACCAAAAAC
>CAZDZX010000304.1:0-4962 GCA_964510005.1 uncultured Pirellulaceae bacterium | reverse complement strand
GCAGCGGTTTAACGACCTCTTCCTCAAGCCGCTGTTTTCGGTCTTGAGCATCGATTCGGTTATTCACCAACTGCAGTCGTAGATTATCGAAAGCATTCGCAACGACGATCAGTTCTTGGCTGGATTTGGTAATTTGAATCTCGCTACGATTGCAAAATACGATCCGCAACGCCTGACGGCGCAGCGCCGTTTCCTGGGAACTGGGATCGGCCGTATCGCCGACGCCCACAGCCTCCGAACCGTCGGATTTCCGAGACAGCGTTTTGACCAGATAACCCTTCACATTGGAGACTTCGCCAACGATCTGCTCCAGTCGGCGGCGTTGAGCGACTTCTTGACGTTCCAGCAACCGCAGCAGACGGTCGGGCGAAACCAAATCAAAAGTATACTTTTCGCCCACGCCTTCGTTGGGGCCTGAATCTGTCAACGCAAAGAAATCGTTGGCTTTGACCACAAATGACAATTGCGATCCGTCATCCACGGGAAGCTCCAATCCGGCTCGAACGAGCTCCTGCAAGTCAATGGCGGCTTTGATTTTACCATCCGAGTCGATGGATTCTTCAGCGGGCGGTAGCTCTTTGGATGGAGCCTTTAGTTCGACCCACGTCTTTTGAACTTGATAGTCGTCACTGATCTCGCCCTCGAATGGCAAAATCGCATTGGGAGTCACCGACGTGCCCAATCCACGCAGTCGCGTCAACACATCCGGCGGCTCATCGGTGACCGGTTCGATCGTCATCACGTACGGATCGCTGGAAACGATTTGATCTTGGTCAACCAGATAAAACTCCAGCGACCGCTTGTCCTGCAACGCATCGACATTGACAACAAAACGAGCTCCATCGACATCGGCAAGCTCCATCGTCCCAGCATCGGAATCTTTAACGTAAACCTTTTCGAGATCTTTATTGGCGTTGCCGCAAATCGTAAAACGGGTACCCGCCGGCAGCGAGGCCCTGCCGGTCCAAGGGATCCGTCGGGGAGTCCAAGACATCACGCCCGGCTGAGAAAGGTATTCAGGAAACTGACAATCCAGTTCGGAGTTGGTGACCGTGGGTGAATCCACGATCTCGATCTTATAGGGCCCAATGCGGTGGTCGTCGCCTCGCAATGTGAACGACATCGGCGACACAACACTTTCCAATGGCGAACCGGTCAGTTGATAGTTCTGCCAACCTTCAACCGGATTTCCGATTCGATTGAGCTTCTGGGTGCCGGCGCCCCCATCGGCATCCCGGAAGTACATCAGGCAACTTTCAGGCAGCATTCGCCATGGAACACCAACATCGTGGTCGCGGGCTCGGACCAACAACGAAGCCGATGCTCCTGCAGGAATGCGGAACGTCGACATTGCGTCCGGGCGGATCACTTGGCCAAGCTCTTCGATACCGGCCACCGCGACATCGTTGCGAATCCTTACACCCACCAGTTCCAGCCTGACGGTCCGCGGCCACAAGGACGCATCCAAACCATACAGACGCTTGGCCGCCAATTTCAATGCTGAAAAATCGGCGATCGCAAAACCGGCCAACGTCAACAAGAGCAAACACCCGATCACCAGCGAGCGGATCAAGTTGCCCGCATCGACCAGCTTTCCCGGATCGACATGTTCGATTTCCTTTTCAGCTTTACCGCGGGTCAGTTGGATCATGGACCGATCGACAGGGACTTCGACGCGATCCGACGAGTCCGCAAAATCAACGGTGGTAATTAACGACTCTTCGAAATTGGGATAAGTCCTTTCGACCAGCAGAGCCAGACTGCGATCCTTCATCGAAACAAAAAACCGACGCAGCACTTTGCTGTAGCACAGCCACAACAACAGGGCTCCGGTGACGGCCAGCAACACGATCCGCATCCCGCGAGAAAGTTCGTCAAACCCAAGCCGCACCGGCAAATAGTCCATCGCGAAACTCAGCCAGAAACAAATCACGCTAGCCATCACGACCGCGACGATTCCGTCAATTAGGACAAACAAGCGTATTCGGCGTCGAATCGCGGCAAGACATCCCGCGACTCCGGGAGCAAACTGGCGTAGAGAGTTTCTGGAGATACTTCAGGTCCAAAAATCGTGTCGAAAAAATCGTTTCAGGTGTGCCGTTAGCTTATCTCACTCGTCCGATTTGTTCCACCAATGCAAGGGGATCGTAGGACTTTAGGTTTTTTCGGCCGGTGCACCTGGCCCTTTCAAGTCCCCGGTTAATAACACCTGCAAGCAGAATTTGCTGACTGGAGCCAGTTCCTTGCTCTAGGGGGAAATGATGGCCGATGAAATCCAATACAGAACGTAGTGCCAGAAACAGTAGAAACCAGCCCTTCCAAGACAACGAGAGACCATGAGCACTGGAAACATAGATCCCTCCGCCGATGTCAGCATTGATGCCATGCTGGACCGAATCAACCAGATGGCAGCTGGCCAGAACCCCGACGCGATGCCCCAACAACCTGCGGCCGCTCCCGTTCAGGCCCCACCGGCCAGTTCGGCTCAACCGTCACAAGGTTCCGACAAAAATACGTTCTTCCCAGCGGAACCGCAGACAATGGCGACCACTGGCATTTCGCCATCGATCGTCGAAGAGTTGATCTGTAAGTACTTGCTGTCCGCTGGAGAAGCATCCATTCGAGACATCAGCAACCAGCTAGGGATGGCGTTTAACATCATCGAAGATATCGTTGTCCGGCTCAAGCAAGAGCAGATTCTGGGCTACATCGATCAAGCCGCGATGAACGATTACATCTGCAAATTGACAGAAGTCGGTCGTGAACGAGGCAAAGACTACGCCCGTGAATGCACCTACTTCGGCTCCGCCCCGATCAACTTCAAGGATTACGTCGACAGCGTCAATGCCCAGACCATCAACGATCAAAGCCCCTGCGAAGAGGATCTAGAACGTGCGTTTTCTGATCTGTTGATCGACCCAAAAATGATGATCCGCCTTGGTCCGGCGGTTAACAGTGGCCGCGGGATGTTCCTGTTCGGCTACCCCGGTAACGGTAAAACATCGATCGCCGAAAGGATCACAGCCGCGTTTGGACCCTATGTTTGGATCCCCAAAGCCATCGTCGTGGACCGTGACATCGTTCGATTATTTGACCCTATGAATCACGAGGCCGCTCCTCCTGAATCCAGCGGCGACCTGCTGGAAGACAACGCTTACGATCGACGCTGGGTACGAATCAAGCGACCGACCATCGTGGTGGGGGGTGAATTGAAGATGGAACACCTCGAACTGCAGCACAACGAGCAGACGGGCATCAGTGAAGCCCCTGTTCAAATGAAGAGCAACACGGGATTGCTGTTGATCGATGACTTTGGCCGTCAACAGATGACGGTCGACGAACTGCTAAACCGCTGGATCGTACCACTGGAAAAGCGATATGACTTTTTGAATACCAGTAACGGTAAAAAGATTCAGGTGCCCTTCGATCAGCTGGTCGTATTTTCCACCAACCTCGAACCCAAAGACCTCGTCGACGACGCCTTCCTGCGACGTATTCCTTACAAAATCGAAGTCCCCAACCCATCGATCGAGAACTTCGTAAAACTGTTCGAGATCATGTGCGTCAAGGTTTTCAAGATCGAGTACAAGCCAGAACTGGTGAAGTATCTACTGGAAACGCACTATCTGCCGACAGATCGCCCGCTGCGAAACTGCCATCCGCGTGACTTGCTGCTGCAGGTCCAGAACTACTGCAAGTATCTCAAACGTCCGTTTGAGTTGTCACAAGAATCGCTAGATTTCGCTTGCGACAATTACTTTGCAATCATGTAAAGGGCAGATGAAAAAGACGCGGTTTGTGAATGTGAAGCGCCCTGCGTTTGCATGCTTGGGCAACAAAGCGTTTTTCCCATTGGCGCATAAAAAAGGGGCCATGGAGCGGAGAGTACGCGAAGCCTCAAAGAGACAACACGTACCCTCCAACCACCATTGACCACCTTGGACAGCTTCTCGCAAGAAGCCGTGATTCGTTCGGTATCAACACATCGGGTTTTTAAGCAAGCCGTATACGTCAGTTCAATGTGTTGATACCGCAGGAGGATTAAAGGCTGTACGCGTGTATTCCGTGTTCACCCATGTCCAGCCCTTCCTGTTCTTCTTGTGGACTAACTCTCAAGCCCAATGTGACTTTCAAGATCACTCCAACGATCAGTGCAAAGAGTACCGTGAAAACCCCAATGGCCACGACTCCAGTCAACTGATGGATCAACTGCTCTCCACCGGCTTTGGCACCAAAAATTCCAACCGCCAGAGTTCCCCAGATGCCACACACAAGGTGGACACTGATCGCTCCCACGGGATCATCAATTTTGATAACGCTGTCGATCACAATCACAGCGATGTAGACAAGGACACCGGCGATTGCACCAATGATGATGGCTTCGAGCAAAGTCATCTGGTCAGCACCGGCAGTGATTCCTACCAGACCTGCCAAGATGCCGTTTAGCGTCATCGAGAGGTCAGGCTTCTTACCATGGATGGTGGAAATCAGGGCTGCGGCCAGACCACCAGCAGCTGCTGCCATGGACGTTGTGCAGAGTGTCAGAGAGACAAGCCCTGGATCGGCAGACAGGACAGATCCGCCATTGAATCCGAACCAGCCAAACCACAACAGGAAGACACCAATCGTTGCCATCGGCATGTTACTGGGTTGAATCGCAACCGCACGTCCGTTGACGTATTTTCCGGCTCGAGGGCCCAGCAAAAAGGCCATCACAAGGGCCCCCCAACCGCCGACCGAGTGCACCAAGGTGGACCCGGCAAAGTCATAGAAGCCGAGTTGATCGAGCCAACCTGCCCCCCATTTCCAAGAACCCGTAATCGGATAACTAATCGTGACAAAAAGGGCACAGAAAATTAGAAACGTAAATAGCTTGATTCTTCCGGCAACAGCTCCCGAAACGATCGTGCAACAAGTCGCTGCAAACATCGCTTGGAAGAAGAAGTCGGTGAAGATCGTGTA
>CAZDZX010000303.1:0-4969 GCA_964510005.1 uncultured Pirellulaceae bacterium | reverse complement strand
AAATGGGACTTCAACTGAAAGGCTTTGGCGGCACTGCGACGCTCAAGCCACGGGCCAAAGGGCAGGGCATTGCCGAACTGAATTTCAATTCCATTGACTCGCGACAGATCGCGTTGCTGCTGGGAACGTCGATCCCCATGGAAGGGACGTTTAACGGCACATTGAAAATTGCCGACCTGCAGAAAGCTCTGCCTCGATTGGCACTTTCGGCAACCAGCTCCAAACTGAAATTCGGGAGCCTCGATATTGCCGATCCGGTAATTAAAGCCTCTCTCTTGCCTGCGATCCCTAGGTCTGGCCAACACAAGTTTGCCTATCAATTGGAAGGGCGACTTTTCGATGGCAAATTGACCTGCCAGGGTCAGCTCGCTGATTTCAAACCAGCGACTGCGATGAAGAATCGCTTCCCCGTGAATATCCAATTAATCAACGCCTCCCTGCAACGCGTGGGGTTAGATCTAGCGCCCGGATCGCAGCAATTTTTCAGGAGGCTGGGCGGCAAACTCTCATTGTTCACGAAGTGGCAATTGTCTCCAACGAGCTCTCCTGAAATGGCGGGACGATTGCGACTGGACGAAACAAAGTTCGACGGCAAAAGAGTCAGTCGCACGATTTCTTCGGACGTGTTGATCAAAAACCAGTTGTTGTCGCTCAACAAGCTTTCGGCTGAACTTCAACAGGGAGAGATTTCAGGGCGAGCCAACTTTCCGCTTGGCAGTACCACCTCGGGGAATTTCGAATTGTTGATCCGCCGCTTCAGCCTGTCGAGGATGCTGCAAATTCTGGGTGGAGATTCAATTCCCGCCCAAGGTCTGATCAGTGCGCGGGTTTCGGGTCGCACGGGCGCTTCCATTGCAGGCAGGGGCGTTCTGGAAATTTCACGGGCGGGACTTTTTGGAGTCTCTGACCAATCGATGAAGGTTCCGATTCGATTTGCCTTGCAGCCCCGTCAGCGGACCGGCGAAATCGTCATGCCCAGAAACCGCTTTCGTCTTTTTGGAGGAAACGTGAACGGATCGGCGTCCATGAAATTTGGCGCTCAGACCCGCTTGGAAACCAACCTCCAATTTGCCAATCTGAATTCCGATTCGATGGTTCGATCGCTGTCGGGATACAGCGTCCAAGGCACCGGTCGACTTGGCGGGACCTTGAAGCTCTCCAGTCGGGACATGAAATCACCGAAAGATCTAACCGGCAGCTTTCGCGGAAGTCTGGAAAACTCAGATGCGTTTGAGATTCCCTTGCTCAACCAAGCCTCCCGTCTGATCAACACACCAACGCTGCAGACTCGCCGATTCAACTCCGAAGAGATCGAAATGTCGCTCTCCAAAGGGGTGATTGATGTGAAGAGCTTCAATCTGAGGAATTCCCTAGCCAATGTGACCATTGATGGCAAAGTCACACTGGAAGGGCGGCTACAGCTTGGCCTTGCTGCTCGTGTCGAGAGGCTCAATCAGCCGACGCTGATCGACGAACTGGCCGGTTCACCGCTGGCACGCTTTCAGGGAACTCCAGCCGCATTTTTTGCGCAAGCCGCAGAGTTTCTCTCCGAGCGAATCCTGTTTTTAAAGATCGATGGCTCGACAACGAACCCACGATTCCGTTTGGACCCGGGAAAACAGCTGCGAGAGGAACTGATTCGTCAATTTTTGCGTGGAAGTCAAATCTTGCCAAACGCAATCAATCCGAATGAATAGCTAATTCAATACAGCCCAGACTTCCGATTTTATCCAAACGCAGCCAAACGTCTGGATTGAATTATGAAACCGGCATCTCAAACAACTTCCTTTCGTCCTGTCAGCATCTTGGTGTTGCTGAGCCTAGCATTGGCGCTCACCGGCTGTTCGACATTGGCGTCGCTGGGGATTCCCGTCGGCGGCACTTCGAACAAATTGCTCCGATCCGCTAAAAAGATCAGCGAAGCCCCCGGCCAGGGAATTCTGACGGCCAAGGAACTTAAGAAAACGCCATTGGCTTCCTTGAACGTTGAAATCGGCGACACGATTTCTGTTGAACCGGTCAGTTTTGATGCCACCATTCGGTTGCCTGGCGACCAAACGGTCAAACCCGACGGCAACATCTCCTTGGGTGAGTTTGGTCCCTATCCGGTTTCCGGAAAGTCAGTTCAACAGCTTCAATCCGAAATCCAGCTAGTGATTGACAGTGCGATTTCTTCTCGCCTCCGTCGCGAATTTGCCGTCGAGCAACAACGAATCAAAGAAGAAGAACTGGGCCCCGCTAAACTTTCTTTCGAGCAAGAATTTGATCCAATCGACGCAGACGACTTTGACAAAGAAGATGATTTGGATCAAGAAGACGATGCAGATCCGGACGAGGACGATGAGTCGGCTGAACTCTTAGAAGCCCGTCGGCGGGAAGCCAATCGAAAGAAAGCTCAACGCGAGTTTGATCGGGAACTGGAAAAACAGCTTCGCCAAAATCGGATCAGCGTGCGATTGGCCAACTGGGACAGTCAAAGAATTTACGTCTTGGGCGAGGTCAACTCTCCGGGTTCGTTTGCCTACATTGGAAATGAAACGGTTTTGGATGCGATCATTGAAGCCGGCGGCATCAGTTCGAGTGCGAATCATCATTCCATCATCGTCAGTCGCCCTTCCAAATGTGGCGATTGCAAAACGGTCATGAAAGTCTGCTACGACCACATTGTCCAACTGGGTGATGCGACAACCAACTATCAGCTACTCCCTGGCGATCGCGTCTTCGTGCCATCGGTCTCATTCATGGATGACTTGAAGAACACCTTCCTGCCGATGCGAAACGAAACCTGCCCCCACTGTGCTTGCGATCCCAACGGTTGCAACCTCCCCCAAGGCTGTGAGTAGGCGGGGTTCGCGAGCGAGCCTACGGAAGGCCTTTCACAAAATTTCGCAGGCGACCCTCAAGCGTATCGAGATCCAGCTTGAAGGACTTGATAAATAGGTCCACTCGCTGGGACGGCGGATAGTCTCCGAATTGATTCTGATTGCCGTCTTGGATGACAAATTTGAGATAATTTTCAGGCTGCGTTTCGGCTAGATAAAACGACAGCCCCCACGCCAAAGCGTAAGCCACTTCAGCATTCGTCTGGAAAAGTTGATCATTGCGTATCATCGTTTCCAGCTTTCCCGACGCGCGACCGTTCCCAAACAACTTCTTGAGCATTTCTAGTCGGCTTTTGTTGACCCGATCGGCGACCGTTTTATCAGGACTGTCGCGCCGAAAGCCAGGAGATTCGAAAAGCATCGCAAATCCCTCGGACATCCAACGCGGCACTACGCAGAGCCGATTGTGAAACCCGGTGTTGAAAGCAATCTGGTGGATTGCTTCGTGAATGACCGTCACGTTGATAAAACGGTTGACCTGACGTTCGACGCGCGGGTCGCTGGAAACGTAGGTCGAAACGCGATTACTAGCGCGTGAATAAAATCCCAGCACGTTCCGCTTAAAAGTAAACTGCCCGGTCAAAGCCCGATCGAATTCGCTGCGAGAGCCCAGCACCACCACAATCATTGGAAACTGGGGCTCCGCAATTGTGATTCCGCGTTTTTTCATGTACGAGCGAAATTGGCGGTAAACCGCTTCATACTGATCGGCCCACTTACGAGACTTCGTCCGCGGATACACAACCACAAAGTGTTCCGATTCCTGAACGAGATACCGCGATCCATATTGTTTCTGAAGACGCTTGCTAAGTTCTTTGTTGGTATAGGGAGCGAATCCACCAGAGAAAACTTCCAACCGGTCCCTTTTGGGAAGCGTCGTGATTCGGCCGTCCCATCGCAGCAAAGCCAACCGCTTTGAATCTTGGCCAAGCGGTCGTCCATAATAGACTTTGTTTTTTTCTTTCATCCGGACTGTGATGATGTCCGTCACCGCGCCGACGCCGTTAATTTTCAGGAACTTGGGTGTCGGTTTCGGTTTCTCCTGCTGAGAAAATGCAATGCTGGGAATCAGCAAAAGCAGAACCAAAACGGGCACCACGGATTTTCCGCTCCGTTGACCTCGAACAAACATGCAAACTCCGGTCGACAACGATTTCCAGACACGACATGCCGACGGACGGGCGCTCCGCGGCGGGCTAGGGAAAGTCTTGAAAGCCCCCAGCCGCTCTTCTTGTACCAGTCTATCAGATAAGAAAAATCCGCTCAATTCAAAGCGGACACCCTAGGATCAATCAAGCCCCAAACGGTTCACGCAAACTCCGGCGAACATGAAATCGACAAACAAAAAGCGGCCCTTGCGGATCCTCGCCCCTCTGATTACGATCGAGATTCAACACCAAACGGACTTCCCATGATTACGCGAATAGCAAGAAAAGTAACCCGAGAAATCAGAAAAAGCTTGGGGTTGAGACGTGCCCAAAAGTTAGGCATTCGATTTAACAAGCCTAACTATATATATTTGGACAACTTGACCGAAAATTCTGTCCTCATTGATGTCGGCTGTGCCAGCGACCCCGATCTATCCGTCTTCATGATCAACAAGTTTGATCTGACCGCCTATGGCGTGGATCCAACGAGGAAGCACATTCCTAGTTTGAAGGAAGTTGAAAAGAAGTTCGAAAAATTCCAACATGTGAATCTGGCCGTCGCCAACACAAATCAAACGATTTCTTTCTACGAAAGTAAAGACAACGACAGTGGATCCATCAAAGAAGATCACAACAACATCGTTAATGGGGAAGTGACTTCCTATGATGTTGAGGCCGTCACCATTGAAGGCTTACTAGAAAAGCTGGGCCTGTCGAAAGTCGACTATCTCAAATTGGACCTTGAAGGTATCGAGTATGATTTGATCGAGTCTATCCAAGGAAACCCCTTTGACGGCGTCGACCAACTCTTTGTCGAATTTCACCACCACTGTATCGCCAGCAAGACCAGTGATGATACCCGTCGACTGGTGAAGAAAATTGAAAACCTAGGGTTCGAATCCTTTACGATTGACGGTGCAAACTACCTGTTCTATACGA
>CAZDZX010000302.1:1859-5003 GCA_964510005.1 uncultured Pirellulaceae bacterium | reverse complement strand
CACCAACACAGAAAAAGTATCGCCATCAACGATGGACATGCTCCACGCCCACACCAGCGCCGCAAAACCAAAGATGCAGGCTTTTGCGGTTCCCAATCCAATCCGTGTGATCCCTTCGACCAAGAGCATGATTGGAACAAAGATCGCCGAAACGGTAATTGCGGACGAGTACAAATTGGTGGTCGGGGGCCGACCGGAAATGTAGACCCGCATGACCAGTCCGGACACATGAGCCAGCAGTGCTGCGCAGGTAATGCCAACGGCAATTGCCAGAATCGTTCTGCCTGTGGTCTTGCTAAAGCCAATGCAGAACCAGCCGATCAGTACCACGACAAATCCGAGGAAGTAAAACGGCCATGCTAAGAACAATGGCCAAGCGCGGTTGTAGATTTCTTCTGCATCGAGACCACTCTTTTTGCCTGCCAGCGCCGGTTGGCCTTGGGCCATCGCGAGGTATTCGTCAACGCTTCGATTGAAGGCCTCTGCGTCCTGGCTTTTCCAAGCCACACCAATTTCTTGGAATTTATTGGCGAGTTCGACCGCTGGATCTTCTTCGACGCCGATATCGGTATTCGAACCATTCATTTTTCCCAGCCTGAAAATCAAGCCTCGTAGAGTCTGAGCTCGGAACGGCTCGAGGAACAAGTCGACTTTCTCGATGTCTGTTTTCCCTTCCGTATCGGTGCTCTGGCGAAACGCGGCGATGGCAGCGGGATCCCGGATCGCTCTCTCCCTCGCCAAGCTTTCGCAGTACTCGGCGAAGCCATCGTCTTGATAAAGTTGCTGGAAGAGTGCAAAAATATCCTTCGTGTCTGTGGCTTTCGCCTGATTGACTATCCACGCCCGGTTAAACGGTGTCGAAAACGTCAGCCATGTTTTGCCGTCGTCGTCTTCGGCCACCAAACGTGGAAGCCGCTCGTCGGATTGCCTGAAATCAAATCGGTCACCCACGTCAGCGTCACCAGTGCACAGTGCGCTGGCGCGTTTGAGGATTGCGTTGCGATTGAATTTTCCATAGAGGCCGCGCAGTCGATTTTGCAGCACACTCAGGTCTTCTGAATCGGCCGTGGGGTTGGGAACGATCTTCCGAAACGCATCCACTCCCGCGCCCAGTTGATTGAACGTAAATCGAAGCTTCGTGCCGGAGGGCTCTTTTTCTTTTGTCTCAGGCAGTTCCAAGCGATGAATAATCTCGACATCTTCGATTCGATAAAGTCGATAGTCGCCATTTCCAGGAACGTCAAAAAGGGTATCGGCCAGCCACTTGATCGCCGGTTGTTTCTCCAGATTGCCGTCGTAAACCGATTCCCGCTTGCACAATTGCCGAACTGTGTTGCGGGCAAACGAATCCAAAGGCTGGACTCGTCCTTCATTCAAGATTGGAATCTTTCCAAATCGATCCAACCGCAAACCGGCTTTCGTTTCGATGGGTTTGGAAGCCATCATAAACGCCAGACCGACCAATCCTCCGAAAAACAAAAACGATAGCAAGCCTACTGTGGCTGGGAAAAATCTTCGGAATTTAGAACCCGGAACAGGAGCGGGTGAAGCTTGCGGTACCAAGTCCGCAGTTGGGGGCACACTCTTGGAGGGGCTGGTGGCCTTTATGAGGTGAGCGATCAACGAACTGCAGAACTGGGCGCCCAAACCAACGACCGTGAACATGCAGCAAATGTACGGGATCATCCAGCCATGGTTTTTGACAACCTGAAGTTCCGACTGCTCCCCAGCAGCACCGAGGTCGCGATAGGATGATTGATAGAAAGTCTCTCCGTCGTAACGCAGCGGACTGTTCATGTAAATTTCCCGGTTCGTTTCGGCGCCCGACGACAGATCCGTCAATGTGACTTTCGAAGAAAACCAGCTGGGGCTTGTGGTGCCGGGATAGTACTCAG
The DNA here is from genome assembly GCA_964510005.1 of uncultured Pirellulaceae bacterium. Classification (GTDB taxonomy): domain Bacteria; phylum Planctomycetota; class Planctomycetia; order Pirellulales; family Pirellulaceae; genus Mariniblastus. Next base: position 3,108 of record CAZDZX010000302.1, on the reverse strand, counting down.
CTTGGGCGTCGTGAAGGTCGAGTTTGTAAGGCTTGTAAACGGTTCGATAACGCAGGCCAAACGCATACTTTTTGCCATCAACGGTCACCGAATCCAGCAGGTATCGCGGTTCTTCGAAGGCAAATCCCATATCGGTAAACCACTGCGAGGCAAGCCACTGGTTGCCCAGCGATTCCCCGTCTTTGGTTTCGAGTTCCACGATGGCTGCAGCGATATCGACTTGTTCGCTGTTGAAGTTGCCAACCCATTCGGTCGAGCGAAATTTGCCGATGCCCGAAACCGAAGCGTCGGGGGTGCGGCGCGGTTGTGGCGTGGTCGAATTTTCCAAGAACGAGACGCAGTGAACTTTGAAGGGCAGTTCTTCGCCGTCGATCCACTCCCCAGATCGCAGTTGAGATTCGGAAATTACCATAAAGGTGTCTTTTTCTGGATCCGATTGATCGACGATGAAAAACTCAGTTTCCCGTGTGTCGAATGCTCTGCTGGTGCCCTCCCCTTCGACGAACTGAATTCGCGTCTCGTCGTTGGTGTAGGTCACGTAAAGTTCGTTGACCATCAATGCGGAGACACCGATGTGCAGCAACACAATGCCGGCTTTACGTTTGAATAGCATGAGACAGGCCACCCAGCCAACACAGGCCGCCATCGTGGCTTGAGCCAGTTGCCACATCACACGCATGGCGTTGTCGCCGATAAAGGAGCTATCTCCCAATACTTGGATGATGCCCAGCGACGCGAATCCGATAAAGGCGAACGTTCCCAGAAAAGATTTGCGTATCCAATCTCCTTTGGCTTGCAAGAAAATGGCGACACATGCAATCAGTGAAAGCCCCAAGATGACGAACTGCATCACTTGCCACATCTTCAAATAGCTAATGGGCGGATCCTTCTGGAATCCATTGGCGCCCAAATTGTTGAACGCAATCAGAAACGTTACCAAGGCAGCAATGATCGCCACGCCCAGTCCCAGTAACAGTCGGATTCCTCTCGCCTTGATTTGGAAACGCAGCACGTGGGCGGTTGTAATATTGATCAGCAGCGCAACGATGATCGCTTTCCCGGAAGGGATATAGAAAGCCCCCGGTACGTTCTGGTAATTCGGAAACCAGTGCTCAACGAACAAGTGTTTGTAGGGGATTGCTAGGATCCAGCTGCCGTAGTGCATCTGCTTGACGGCCCACATGTCCATCCAGTTTTGCTGAAGCGTCGCGATGAACACCACGACCACAGACATGAACAGCAGAAACAC
>CAZDZX010000302.1:0-1759 GCA_964510005.1 uncultured Pirellulaceae bacterium | reverse complement strand
AGGGCAATTTCCCCAGCGCTCATTTCCTGAGAAACGAGTTGGGCAACCGGGGGTTTGGCTGGCGTGTCGGGTCGAATGGATTCACTGGCCATAATCGGATGCACTACGGAAATTGGAAAGAGTTCAGGTAATCATCAAATTCGGTTTGCGTTTTTTCAACCGTGGCTGTCTTTCCTGAAATTCTGAAAAACCAGACCTGATTGTCTCGCACAATCATCACGCCGACAATCGCCCGTCCATCGGTCGTGCCGTCATCCAGCAGACTAATTTGCTGCCCCTGACTTCCATCTACGGTGACTTTTGTGGTTCGTTCGGCGATGTCGTCGGTATCGAGCTCAAGGCCCAGTTGTTGGTTCGCCCAACGCGTCACGTTGGCGTTCCAGTCTTTTGCCATGGGAGGCAGGATCGTCACCGTGATTTCGACTTTTTCTTCGTCGACCTGTTTGGAGAAGCGATTCCAGACGCCGAACTGCCCCGTTTTGCCAGCCGTCCATCCGTCGGGTACCGGAGGGGCTTCTTTGGCTTGGCCGGCCGCCGATGGTCTCCTCTCCAGCGAGTCACCGTCAACGACGGTGAATCGCTTCATGTCGGATTGGGATTTGGGGATATCGTATCGGGAGATCGTGTCGGGTTCGGTGCATCCGCCAAAGAGAGGCAGGACGATGATCAGCGCGACAGCCAAAATCTTCCAGCGGAGAAGATCGGATGGGCGAAGGATTTTTAAACGGTTTTGAGATGGATCCATCATCTCCAAATTATAGGACCGACCGAAACTCAGACCTATATGCACTGTGCGACAAATCAGCCGCGTTTGCGAGAAAAATCAGTTTCGATTTCAATCTGTACCGACAAATTTGCGCAAAAAAAGGCGACCCATCGGGCCGCCTGTGTTTTATCAGATTCGCTACCTGATTTTCAGTTTCAGTGAGCTGCTTATCAGCTCTTCATGCCCAGTTGATCGATCAAGAAATTCAGGATTCCACTGGAAACAACCGCGTTGTCACCAATCCACAGGTTGCGACACATGTCATAGGCCAGCAGCGAGCTGACGAACAGGATCAGTGCGGCAAGGGCCAGACCTGCAACATTCAGAAATGTAAACGGTGCTTCCGGCTGGGCGGCCGCTACGGAGCCGACCATTTCGGCTTCCATGGTTGGAGACATCATCCCATCGTCAGCGAATCCGCCTTGGGTCAATCCAACGCCTTCCTCAATCAAAGCAGGTTCGGCGCCGAAATCGGCAACGCTGTCTCCAAGGATCGTGGCTGCCGATTCGTCAGCATAAATCTCGGAATCTTCCAGTGCGATGACCTGAGAAGATGAATTGGAATCCTCACCATCAAGCGATGGCTCAAGCGGAGTCAGGTTGAAGTCGTCTTCCTGCATCATGGTCGCCGCTTCGGGGTCGGCAACGTCTTCGAGGATGATCATTTCGTCATCGTCGCCGGAAGGCAGTTCCAAGGCGTCGATGTCCGAGCCGCCCAATTCTAGCGGTTCGTCGCCTAGAGAAATTCCACTTTCGTTGGGACTGAGCAAGATTCCGCTTCCATTGGCTTCGAGAGCCAGTTCGGAATTGGAATCGCTGTCTTCTAAAACCAAATCACTTTCTTCGAAATCGCTGCCCAATTCCGAGCTGTCTTCAAACGAAGCGCTGTCATCCAGAACAAGTTCGTCTTCGAAAAGATCGTCTTCGGCGAGCAACAGATCGTCATCACCGTCACCGGTACCTGTCATTTTACCGGTGTCCGCAGGGTTGGTC
>CAZDZX010000301.1:0-5004 GCA_964510005.1 uncultured Pirellulaceae bacterium | reverse complement strand
GATGGTGGAGTTGAATTTCTTGATGCCCTTGGTGACGACTTCGTTTTGCTGGGCAAGCAACTCGTCGATCTCGGCGATCAACATATCGCGGACTTTGGCATCTCAGAGATTTTTCGTTCCTGCCTGAATCGTCATTCCAGCTCAATCATCCATCCCGACTTTGCCGCCGAATTTTTCGAAGACGGTTTCTACCTTTTCAGCTAGGGCAGACATAAGCGTGTCGTTGTCAGCTGATATTTCGGTGTCGGTGCCAATGGATCCACTTCGCACGGCCAGTACGATTGCTGCCAGAACGTGCTCAACGTCAACGGGAAACCTGGACAAGTCATCGATCTTGATGGCGATGTCGATCAGCACTTCTGTTAACGCGGGATCGACTGTGGCTTGTCCGGATTTCGACAAAGAAATACCGGGCACCAGTTGTTGGTCTTGATCGTCGTCCACAGATGGTTCTGCCTTGTTGGGTTGAGAAGAAAAACATCATAACCCAATGCGAGAGCGAAGGATCTATCGACAGTCCGGCATTAATAGTGTCGCCAGCGCGACTTGCCACCACTGAAGGTCGATATACATCGTCGGAAAATTGTCCGCAGAACAAAGAAACGTCTGACAACAGTTTAGTGGCGGGTAGGGCCGGTTCCCACCGGCCAGCATTCACAATCGGTCGGCGGAAACCGGCCCTACATCTAAAACTCGACAAAACGATCCGCGACTCGCTCGGATTGCTGCCGATCATGGGACACCCAAACAAGCGCCTTTTGATCCGAACGCTGAACCCAATCTTCAACCACGGACTCGGCAACCGCCGCCGTTTTCGTATCCATCGCGCTCGTCGGTTCGTCCAACAACAAAGCCACCGGATCCAGCAGCACGCCACGGATCAGCGCCGCCAATTGCCCTTCGCCGCCCGACAAATCTCGATGGGGTTTGTTTAAGAAACTGCGATCGCGCCCAAACTGATCCAGCAACCGCTCACAACGGTCAACGTCGAAACTGGCTTCGCTCCAACCGGACAACGTGTACGGCTGACGCAAGAAATCCTCGACCGACCCGCCGAACCGCACCGACGCTTGAGGCAGATACATCACCGATCGTCGAAACGCTGGGACCTCAGCACCGGCGACCGGTTTACCTTGGAACCGAACCTCTCCCTCATCGGCCCGCTGCAGCATCGAAATGCATTTGAGAAACAAGGACTTGCCGCTGCCCGATTCGCCGACCAACGCCACGCGATCGCCGTGAGCAAGCGAAAACGAACGTTCCCGAAAGACCCACTGACTCGAAAAGCAAACTCCCAGATTGAGGGCTTCGACCAGCACAACAACACCTGAGGGATGACCGATTAATCGCGACCGATGAAAAAGGGCATCAACTCCCAACCGTTCGGTTTGGCAAATCCACTGGCCGCGGCCGAGGACTCGTTGTAACTTTCGGCGGCGTCCGCTTCCACCCCCGCGCCGCAAATCGTGAACGGCACGTCGCCATGGGTGTGAGTTTTGGTGCTGATATAAGTCGGGTGGTCGGGCGTGACCAGAATCCGGAACTCTTCTCCCGAAGCAACCAAGTGCTTCAGAATCGGCCCGACGATTTTTTCATCAATCGCTTCCAGAGACGCGATCTTTTTGTCAACGTCGCCCTCATGAGACGACTCATCGGGTGCTTCGACATGCACGCAAACCAAATCGTATTTGGCCAATGCATCGATGGCGTAGCGGCCCTTGGCCGCGTAGTCGGTATCGGTGTAACCGGTCGCTCCTGGGACTTCGATCCGATCCCAACCCACCAACGCGGCCAAGCCACGCAGTAGGTCGACGGCCGTGATCATCGCGCCCTTCACGCCGTGAATGTCGGCGAAGGGTGCCAAGTTCGGTTTCTGGCCCAATCCCCACAGCCACACATTGGTTGCCGGTGGCTTCGAATCGGCAGCGCGACTTTGGTTGACGGCATGCCCTTCAAACCACTGCTGGCTTTGGCTCATCAGTTCGACCAACATGTCGCTGCCGGGTCCGCGTGGAAAATCTTCGGCAACTGATTTGTCAGTCAAATCATGAGGCGGTGTGGCCCGCGTTTCCGACGTAAAGGGAGCCGGATTGTCGGCGGTGGGTCGAAACATCAGCAAGTTCCGATAGCTGACACCGGGAATAAACTCCAACCGAGAATCGGACACGTTCTCTTGAGCCGTTTGCAGCAGCTCCTTGGCTTGATCGGAAGTAATATGGCCCGCCGTGAAACTCTTCATCGTTTGGTCTTCGACGGTGACCAAGTTGCAGCGAACGCACCAGTCGTCTTCACCCAGCTCAATGCCTTGAGCGGCGGCTTCCAAGGGAGCCCGACCGGTGTAGTTGTCCAGCGGGCTGTATCCCAGCAAGCTCATGTTGGCGACACTGCTTCCGGCCGGCAGATGAGACGGCGTGTGGTTCGCCAATCCCACCATCCCGCGTTTGGCGACTTCGTCCATCGCAGGTGTCTTGGCGGATTCAAGCGGAGTTTTTCCACCCAGTGACTCTTGGCCTTCGTCGGCACAACCGTCGGGAATGATGATGACGTATTTCATATTTTTGTGGTGAGAAGTAAGCGATGTGATTTCTAAATTATTGTCGCGAGTTGGAAGCTCAATCCAAGATCTTAAACTGCTCTGCGACGGATTCAATTTCAGTCACCGATTTCAATTCCGCCAACGCGGCGTCGACGGAAGTCTGGGACGTGGGCCCCGTGACGATGACAATTGGCACGACGCCATCGTCAGTCAGATCGGCATTGTGTTGATAAACGGAGGCGATCGAAATCCCATTCCGCCCCAGCGATCCTGCGATTTGCGATAGCACGTTGGGCACGTGCTGCACATCAAACCGTAAATAGTGCCGGCTGATCAAACTTCCTCGCGGAGCCAAACCGACTCGGTCGGTTCCTTCGGCCCACAGTTCTAGCGTCTCGAAAGTGATCGCCGTGCGTCCCACGGCGGTATCGATCAGATCGGCAACCACGGCAGAAGCGGTTGGCATCTGCCCAGCGCCTTGGCCTTGGAAGAATACGGGTCCGACCGCATCGCCCACGATACCGACGGCGTTGTAGTTGTCTCGAACTTCGGCCAGCGGTTTGCCAATTTTGACCAACATCGGGCCCACATCCAAAACCAGCCCTTCATCAGATAGCTTTGCAAAAGCGATTAGCTTGATCCGATAGCCCAAACTTTTCGCGTAACGAAAATCGACCGACTTTAAACCATCGATTCCTCGCCGTGGAATCTCCGACCATTCCACCCGAGCCCCGAAAGCCAGATGGGCAAGGATCGCTAACTTCTGAGTCGCATCGGTGCCGTCGACGTCCATCGTCGGATCGGCTTCGGCGTAGCCCAACTCCTGGGCTTGAGCGAGGGTCGCACCGTAGTCGGCGCCTTCGGCGTCCATTTTAGAAACGATAAAATTGCAGGTTCCGTTCAGGATCCCACGCAGCGAATGGATCTGGTTGGCCGACAGGCACTGGCTGATGTTGGTGATGATTGGGATGCCGCCAGCAACCGAGGCCTCAAAAGCGATCGAACGTCCCAGCTCGCGGGCGCGGTCGAACAACTCGGCACCGTGTTGAGCCATCAGGGCTTTGTTTGCCGTGACGACGTCTTTGCCGCTTTCGAGCAATTTCAGCATCATCGATCGAGCGGGTTCGATACCACCGACCAACTGCACGACCACCGACACACTGGAGTCATCGATGACACGCTGGATATCGTCAGTCAAAATTCCATCGGGCAAATCTAAGCCACGGTCCTTTTTCAGGTCCCGCACCACAGCGTGTGTCAGCCACAATGTCCGCCCAGCATGTCTGGCGGTGCGATCACCATGGTCCAGCAGCAAACGCGCGACGCCAGCCCCAACGGTGCCCATTCCAACAATCGCAACACCGGTCTTTTCCATTGTTTAGCTCAGTATTTGTTTACAGTTTGAATCGGGAGATCGTATCGGCATTGTCGTCTATCCTCAAGCCGATTCGCTGACTCGATCACGTCTCAAGCCCGAAAAACTATGATTTCGCCAATTCCGCTCCTGACACCCGGCAACTTTGTAACACCCGACGACTCTATTCCGCATCTGCCGCGACAACATCAATCACGATTCGCCGATAGTCGAACAATGATGCGACCTCACTGTTGTCTTTGACTTCCAAAATCAAATGAAGCTGTTTCCCTGCCGCATCCTCCGGAATAACGACAGCCGCATGGAGCTCCCTGTCACTTTCGATCGCGATTGTCCCTTCGTAGCTGCCGGCTTCAGGATATATCCACCAGTGGTAACTTAATGAGTCATTATCGGGATCACTCGATTTTGCCGCACTCAATTCGATCCGTTTTCCGGGTCGCGTTTTGATCGCGACAATTTCGTCACTGGAGTCCCCGTTAAAGACAGCCTTCGGGTGATGGTTGGCTTCGTCAAAAGGTTTCACACACGTTTCACACACCAGTCCATACGACACTGAAAGTCGTTATACATGGCCTCGCGCCACCGCCAGACAGGCGCGAAAGAATTTTTGAAATCCGTTCCGTGCTTGGCGTCATGCCAGTTGTCTTCAGCGTCGGCGTGCATCGCAAACGGCACATGCTTTTCGTCGTCCACGCTGATGCTCTTGTGTCGTGACCAGACGTTGTTGACTTTGTTGCCCGTGAAGCGACCGCCCCAACCGCCCCACGAGGGGTGATCGATATCGAACAGACCGCGATTCGCCAACCCGATCCATGGGATCGTCCCTCCACCTTCCATAAAACCAATCCTCTTGCCGAACCGACGCTCGGGATAAACTTTCCCGATCGGCCCATGGTCGTCGATCACGTGTTGATGCAGCCAATCGTTTTGGCCAGTCGAGCTATCGGCATGTTCACCCCAAAAGTGCGGGCCTAGGGTATTAACCTTCAAACGTCTCAAGGAACCGGGTCCACCGTAGCAATAGGTTTGATAGTTGCTGCGAATCCAGTGAATCTTGGGGTAGCGGTTGCAGATAAAAGCGCCGCAATTG
>CAZDZX010000300.1:0-5027 GCA_964510005.1 uncultured Pirellulaceae bacterium | reverse complement strand
TTTCCAATGCGAAGACACTGACTTGCGGTGTGCCACTCGACGCGGGCACAGGTTCGCTGCCATTGGTTTCGACCGGCAGCAACGGCTGAGGCACACCACCGATGATGATGTAATCTTCGCCCGGAACCAGACGCTCGATTTCGCCGGGACCCCAGTTTGGTGGAAGGCCTGGTCGACGGGTTGGCTCCAGTGATTCGTAGTCCAGCGACGACGCCTCTTCTTGAAACTCCTCCAGCGACTCCACGAACTCACCATTTTCGATGGTCACGATATCGTGCGTTTCGATGATTCCGGTGGGGATATTCTCATTGAACATTCCGCAGCAATTTGCTTCGTTATCACTCACCCCTTCTCGGGACGCGGCAGCCAAGCCAATGTGTTGGTCAATGTAACCCGGATCCACCCATTCGTGGACGCTATCCAACTGCATCGTCCCCATGTCGAAATCGAGGAAGCGGCGGAGGACTTCGTACTCCACCCACAGTTCCAGATAGTTATTCTGAACACCGGTCAGCGTGTTGAGGGCGAAGGTCAAGTTTTGAGACGTCACATCGCTCAAACCGCCAGTCTGGCCCACAGCCGGTGGTGCCACCACGCGGGCTCTCGCTTGCAGCACGCCGTTGATGTTAACCAAAATGCTCTGACGGTTGAGTTCGAACAGCAATTTATCTTGTTTAAGATTTCGGATCGTCTGGCGGAGACTTTGGTTGACCGAATCCTCAAACTGATAGTAGTCGCGCCGAGCTTGTTGATAGTTGATCAAAGCGGCTCGATAGTCGTTTCGCTCCTGTTGGCGAACAATCGGCGAATCGAACTGGAAGCCACCTTGCAGGTTGCCGTTGTCGAAATCCAACCGAAATGGATTGTCGCCATCGTTTCCAACTTCACCAGAAAAGACGAGGTTCACTCCGGCTTCCAGTTGGTCGGCAACGAATTCGATCTGGCGCCACTGGTCCACCAACGCGGCACGTGCATTCATCCAGTCACGTCTCAAACAGCGAGCCGTTTCAAAGGCCTTCGCCGGTTCGATTGTTACATCGTTGATTTCGATAATGTTCGCCCGCGCATTGGCCTGAATCAGGGCCATCTCAAGGATGGCACCGTCGACGGCGGTCAACATATCGGGAATGCGCTTGGCGTATTTTTTGTTCAGGTCGCGGTAGAGAACACTCTTGCCCTCTTCAACTCGCTTGTCATAAGACTGAATCCCTGCAAGCAGATCCTTGAACTCTTGCTGGATGGTCTCCAACTGCTGCACGAGAGCTCGCTTGTTGTCTGGGTTGTCCAGTTGCTTCTCCAGAGCCTCTCGCTCGGGAACCGACGCCTGTTCGAAGATCTCGGGAGAGAGCTGATCCGAAAGCACACCTCTGCGGATATCCTGACGCACCTGATCCAGATACTGGACCCGTCGATGTCGTGTCTCACTGAGCCGATCTAAGTCGTACAGAATTAAATTGCGGTCCTGATTGGTGATGGTATCCACCAAGCGAATCGCGCGACCAAGGTAGGGTTTGAGGTTGGCAGCCGCAATTTTGAGTTTCTTGTCGACTTCGGTGGTGTCGGCTTTTTCGCCTTTCTTGCCTTTTTCGGCAGCGGCTTTTTGTTTCAATTCTACCAGTTCGTTCAGTGCACTGCTGAGTTTCAGCACGGGGGCACCGATCAGTTCGCGCAGCTGTTTGATCTCGGCCAGTCGTTGGGTGAACTGGTCATCGATCAGCTCAAAACGATCGACGTAGGGATCTTCGATCACGATCTCAAGATCCGGCGGCAGGCCAAGCAGTACCTTGAATGCATCCAAAGACGCTTCGTAGTTCACGCGGGCGTTGAGCAAGTTCTCTTGCTGGGTGTAGACGTTGGTTTCGAACTGAGCGACCTGCAGTGAGTCGATTCGGCCGGTGGCAAACAGAGCCCGGAACTGGGTCAGCAACGATTCAAATTGAGCAACGTTAAATTCAAAGTTGCGAATTTGCTGTTGTTGCAACAACAATCCCATGTAGCCGCCCACACCCGATCCAGCCAAACCCGGAGGTGCCAGAAACGCGGGGCTGGACAATTGCGCGCCAGCACCAGGACTGCGACCGGTGGCAACTTGCAGATAGAATCCACGGCGGAACCGTTCCAGCTGGCGAACGTTCGCTAGCAAGGTCCTTTCTGATTGCGTCAGGGATTCGAGAATCCGTTCGCGGCCGGCATTGCTTAGCAGTGGTTGTATGATTGAAAAGTTGATCAGCGAGTTTGCGGATTGAGTATTGTTGCCGCTGAACTCCCAAAGGATCGTATTGGCCAGCCCCACCATAAAGGTCGTTCCGGTGATGCCTAACTTGGACGCGTTGATGCCTTCGCCGTTGGCGCCTAACGAACTGCTGATCTCCGACGAAGCGGCTCCGCCACCCTGGATGGAACCTGCTCGGGTGAAGAAGGAATTGAATCCGGCAAACAGTTGGGTGTCGAATCCGAACCGCTGCAAGCTGACTTCCAGCGCGGACAGGTAAAGTGTTTCGCGTTGGGCCTGCAGGTCAGGGCTGTTGATCAGAGCCAGCTCGTATGCGTCGGACAGCGACAGAACGGCTTGGCCTTTTTCATTGACCGACAAATAGGATTGCCAGTAGGGGCTGTCCACGACGGTGGCGTCGCCATTGGCATGCCAGTGAGGATAACCTTTTTTGTTATCGACTTTGTGGAGTAGTTTGTGGGACGTTGGATCGTCGGGAGGAATCGGAGGATGATCTGCAGAAAACGGATCGAACATCCGCGAGCGGGGATCGATTTCAACGTCTCCACGGATGGAGCTCCAACGAGGCGAGGTGGCTTTTTCGTCGATCAGTCGGCGGACTTCGTTGTCTGCCTGCCGCCGGTAAAAGCCTCGATGACAACCAACCAGCAAAATAAGCTGTCCTACGCATAGCGACGCCAGAAACCACATGAGCAATCGCGCATAGGGGCCGGTGTCTGGTTGTAATCGTGGGTCGGGATTCATCAATCTGGGGGTCCTGTTTCACGCCAGACCTATTTGCAGGTGTAAAAACCTGCTTGATCGCTGGCCGGTTGCTTGCGGGGAAAGCTCGGCAGTCCGCGATAAGGGTCGGGAATGAGGGGTCGAGAAAGATTGCGGTTATTTGACGGTTTTCGGGATTTTGCTATCTGTAACTTGAACCGTTTGTTCACTTTGGAGCGAATCGGACAAACTGAGTGTCTGAGACGAAGTCAGTGCCCCCATGCTGTCGATGCAAACTTGACAGAGGGATCCCTCGATTTATCATCAAAACAGGGAATTCAGGAGAGAATTGCCTACTACGTCGACTTTGCGGACGTACCATATGAACGGGCCTTTTTGTTGGCCAAACTCGGTTTACCCTGCCTTACTGACCTACTGCACCAAGTACTCATCACATGATTCTCTACGCGATACTGGGACTACTATTAATCGGCATGATTGTGCTGGCGGTCTTGTCGCGTAAAGACTGGCACTGGCTCAATCTCGTTTTACTGATTTTCGTATTCATCGCCGGTTCAGCCGCGATGATCTCGATGGCCCAGACGCTGTTCCTTCGCCGCAATGCGTACATCGCTTGGGACCGCGCGGTAACCGCAGCTAAAAAAGCAGACGATGCTCTCGAGATCGCGATCTTTGGCGATGTCGACTCGGCCGAGTACTCACCCGATTCGCTCAGGGGAGTTTCCCAAGAATTGAACCTGTTGCAGATTGGACGCGGTCGCACCATCTCCAACGGAAAGGTCTCCAACAACAACGGCCAGATTCGGTTTGAGTTTCCAGAAGAGCAACCCGCAGCCCAAGATGAAAACTCCTTGCTGCAGCGCGATCTGTTTGCTTTTGCTGAAGCCGATGTTAACGGCGGTTTGGCTCCCGTCACCTTCGTTGGCAAGTTTCGAGTGACCGAACAACAGCCCGGTTTTCTAACCTTGGATCGCACCGATTTAGTCGCCGACGCCGAACAGTATGCCCGCCCTACTTCTTCATGGACTTTGTTTGAGCGAATGCCTTTCGATGTCCATGGCATCTTTCGAGACGCCGAAGGGATCACGGCACAAAAAGAAGAAGACTTTGACATTTCTGCATTTCGCCAGAAACTGACCAGCAAGTATCTTCCCGCTGCAATGTTTGGCTTGGAACCCGACAGCGCCGCCTACGAAGCCATCATCGATCGATACGCCTTTGATGGGCTGTCCATCGGAAAAATCAAACGCTGGATTGACGCCAATCAAGCGACCCGCAAAGAACCTTTTGATCCACCGATTGATGAAAAGTTTGTGCTGTTCCGGTTCGAGGGGAAATCGAAAGAAACTTACGCTGTCGATGACGAATCCGGAAACCTAGAAGACGATGGAGCTTTCACTCCCAACGGACTCGCGGTTGACCGTAAACTGCACTTGGGTCGGGACGTTGATTTCAAGAAAGACGACCTTGTCCTGATCGATCAACGTACAGCACTGGAAGGTTACGACAATCCCGACGGGACTCGTATTCAACCGTTCAACACCCGTGAAAACGTGGAAAACCTCGGGGTTTACTTCAGCCGAAAACTCACCGACTACCCCTTCGAGCTTGGCAATATCGTCAATCGCACAAGAAGGACTTCTGACAGCACTTCTCGCATCTCTGCGAACAACGAAGTTCAGCAGGCCACCAATCAAAACATGGAAGCTCAACGTCTTGAGCGTGTCCGGCAGTTGGGTGCGGTCGACGATGACAACAAATTCCTGCAAGAAGATGTGGACTTGATCGAGGCACTTGCGGCGACACGCGAGGAAGAAAATCGCCTCAACGCTAGACGTATCGATGAACTGCTCGACGAGATCGACCGCTTAAAGCAACGAGTTGTAGAACTGGAAGCTTCTTCCGTTTACGCTCGATAGCGGCTTCTCAGCTGCACTTGCGGCCTTCAAGTAGCAATTGTTCTGATGCACCCGACATTCTGCCCGAAACCGGCTGCGCACCTCTTTGCGGGCGATCGGTCTAAATTGAAATAAACAAGTGTCGTGCTCCACTTCCATCAGGGGGGAACATT
>CAZDZX010000299.1:0-5044 GCA_964510005.1 uncultured Pirellulaceae bacterium | reverse complement strand
ACATCGCGGGGCACGCCAGCGTCCCACAGCATGTTGATCATCGTCCAAGCCGTCAGCACCGATTCCCCTGCCGGTTTGAGGATCACGGAGTTGCCGGCCATCAACGCCGCCAACACGCCGCCGCAGGGAATCGCAAACGGAAAATTCCAAGGCGGTGTGACGACCACGACGCCGATGGCGCTGGCTTGGGTACCATCGAACCAGCCCTCTTTTTCGAACGATCCTGCATAGTAGTTTGCGAAATCGATGGCTTCGCTGATCTCCACATCGGCTTCAGCGATGGCTTTGCCGGCTTCGCAAACCATGCTGCCGATCGCATCCGCCCTGCCCTTCGCGATTTCGACGGCAACCTGACGGAGGATCTGGCTGCGATGGGAAACCCCGGTCGCTTCCCAATCCTTTTGTGCTTGAACTGCGATGTTCAATGCCTGATCGACATGCGCTGCGGTGGCCTGAGCGAACTGATAAATTTCCTCGCTGCGGCGGGATGGATCTCGGCCCGATCCCGTCAACGGTTCAAGGATCCGGTTATCGCCAACGCAGACTGGAATCGGCTCGATCGTTTTGTCTTTCCAATGTTCCAAAATGGAACTTGCCCATTTCCGATTTTGCGAAAGTGAAAAATCCGTGTCGGCGGCGTTGTGGAACTGACTTTCGGGTGACGAAGGCTGGTGCGCTTCGGTGTTGCGATCTTGAGTCCGATTGGGACTGCCCGAAAGAGCATCGCTTTGCGAAAGTTCAACGGATTGGCGAAACGCCGCGACCTGTTGATCCCATTCCGGTGTGCCTTTTTGCAATGAAAAGAGACAGCCTAGGAAACTGCCCGGCGCCGTGTTTTCGTCCAGACGGCGAACCAGATAGGCAACCGCGGCTTCGAATTCAGCGTCCAGCACAACCGGGGCATACAGCAGCATGTCGCCAGAGCGTTTCAGGACTTCGGTGGCTTGGGCGTTCGCCATCCCTTCGAGCATTTCGAATTCGACAAAATTAGAAACGTCGCGTTGTTCACGCAGCAACAATCCAAAAGCAATGTCAAACAGGTTGTGGCTGCCGATCCCGATTTGCACGGCGGTCGCGTTTTCAGGACGGGTGGCAAATTCGAGCATGCGTTTAAAATTCGCATCCGATTCGACTTTGCCGCCAAAGGGTGCTTGAGGCCAATCGTGCAGCGAAGCGTCTACCTGCTCCATCGCTAGGTTGGCGCCTTTGACGATGCGGACTTTGATTCGGCCGCCGGTTCGTTGGTGGCGCTCGATCGCCCACTCCGTGAGCGACAGTAACACTTCATAGGAATCTGGCAGATAGGCTTGGAGTACGATCCCGGCCATCATGTTTTCAAATTCGGGTTCGTCCAAAATGGATTTGAACACATCAACCGTCAGATGCAGATCCCGATACTCCTCCATGTCCAAATTCACGAACTTAGGCTGGGTCGCGTTGTTGCCCGAAATCGCGGCGCGGTACAGCTCCCGCAAACGAGGTTTGATTTCTTCTTTGGTTTGCTCGTAACCAGTCAGTGAAATCTGGCTGCAGATCGAAGAAAGCTTGACGGAGATATAATCGACGCCCGGTTCGGTCAGACGGCGAGTATTTTCTGCTAGTCTGCGGTCGGCTTCGTGATCTCCCAAAACCGCTTCGCCCAGCTGGTTGAAGTTAACCCGCATGCCAGCGGATTTTTTCTGTTTCAGATAGGAGGCGAATTTTTTGTCGGCCGCCGAAATGATGACGTGTTGCGAGTCCTTGCGGATTTTCGCAGTCACCCGCGGCATGACAACGCCTGGCAGCATACCGGCCATCCAGTTGCCGGCCCTGACGGCCATGCGATCAAAAAACGAAAAATACTTTGGGACACCGTACTCGCGGATCAGGGTGTTCATGCGTCTGGCGGCGCGGAGGTCGCCGATCATGCGCAAAACCTGATCGGCCATTGCCATCGTGAATTTCTTTCCGTTGGGGTCACCGATCATGCGGGCCATCATGGCCGACCGATTTCGCTCTGCGGTGGATTCATGCTCGCGCGAGCGTTCCAAAATCTCGGCTGCCAGTTCAATGGCTTGTTCGCCGATCGAGGTGAGGCCGTTGGTTGTCAAATCCTGAGTCATAAAAACCCAAATTTCCGGAAATATCGCGAGTGACAAAATGTACTTGGCAGGCAGGTATTGGAGGCAGTCGACTTTCGAACATTACTCGAAAAATCGATTTTATACGGTAAAAAGCGTGTAAGTGGTGATTGTCAGGCGGTTTGGCACACCCGTTGCAGTAAGGGGTATCGACCTAGCTGACCTCCCGTCACTCAGAAGTCTCTGTTGTGGCGTGTCGGCCAATCTAAAGGAGCATCACATGAAAGCCTCTGCCAATTCTAATCGGTTTAGTGAATTCCCAATCGACATCGAAAATCTGTTTGATCATTTTTTTGGTAACACCAATCCGACTCCTCCTACTTCCGGCTGGAAACCTGTTACTGACGTGACAGAAAACGAGACCGGTTATCACGTCGTGATGGAACTTCCCGGCGTGATTGCTGACGATGTTACCATCGAAATGAAAGACAAACAGTTGGTGATTCAAGGGACCAAAACGGTCGCCCAACCGACCGACGGAGAGCGTCGTGCTCGTAGCGAGCGTCGCAGTGGCGATTTCCGCCGCAGTTTCGAATTCGCATCACTGGTTGACGCGGATGCCATTTCGGCCGAATTCAAAAGCGGCTTGCTGTCGATCGAGCTTCCTAAATCAGAGAAAGTTCTGCCTCGAAAAATCCAAATCAAGACCGCCGAATAAGCGGTCCGATTCCGAATGCCCGTGATTCATGTCACACTCGTGAAAGCTGCGGGCTGATAAACACCTCCGACTGGCGTTTATATTTCCTAGGCTCCATCATTTTGATGGGGCCTATTTTTGTTTGGTCCCAGTCGGGGCGATTTTTGGTTATCATACGATCTCTTAAATCTCATCGTTCGCCGTGGAGAATTCCGTGCTGATCCTGAAACGTATTTTTCTAATTTTCGTTGTCTGTATCGTCATGCCGCAATCGAGCTTTGCTCAGGAGGCATTGTTTAACGGGAAAGATCTGAGCGGATGGTATGCCGTCAAGTCTCAAAATCCGCTCGTATTCCAGAGCTTAACCGCGGAACAGCAGCAGGAGAAAATTAAGGCCGCCAAAGCAGAGACTGCAAAATTTTGGCGCGTCGAAAATGGGGTGATCGTGAACGATGGCGAAGGCCCCTACTTGACCAGCGAAAAAGAGTTCGAGAACTATGATCTGAAAATTGATTATCGCCTAACTCCGGGAACCGACAGTGGCATCTATCTCAAAGGGACTCCCCAAGTTCAGGTTTGGGATTTTACCTTTGAGAGATTTTTCAAACACGGGGCCGACAAAGGCTCGGGGGGCATGTGGAACAACAAAGCACATCCCGTTGCCAAATTTCCCACGGTGTTGGCTGACAATCCAGTTGGCGAGTGGAATCGGTTTCACATCACGCAAGTTGGGGCTCGCACCACCATTCGATTGAACGACAAAAAGATCGTCGATCATCAAATCATGGATAACTTTTGGGATCGAAAGGCGCCACTGATCCGTTCCGGTCCGATTCAATTGCAAACGCATGGAGGCCGTATCGAGTGGCGAAATGTGACGGCCAGCGAACTGTCGGCCGATGCCGCCAACAAGGTTCTCGCTTCGTCGGGCAATCAAGGGTTCGAATCGGTTTTCAATGGGAAAGATTTTTCCGGTTGGAAGGGGCCGATCGACAACTACGAAATCAATGATGGCGTCCTGCGATGCAAGCCGGGTAAAGGCGGAACGATTTTCACCGAAAAGGAATACTCGGACTTTGTCGCCCGAGTCGAATTTCGCCTGCCTGCCGGTGGGAACAATGGACTGGCGATTCGTTATCCCGGCAAAGGCGATACTGCTTACGAGGGCATGTGCGAACTTCAGGTGCTTGATAGCACCGCTAAAAAATTCGCGTCCTTGGATAAAACGCAGTACCACGGGTCGGCTTACGGGATGGCCCCAGCGACTCGAGGCTACCTGCGTCCCACCGGTCAGTGGAATTTTCAAGAGGTCACCGTACGCGGATCGACCATTAAGGTGGAATTGAACGGGAGCGTGATCCTCGATACGGATTTGAGTAAGGTCGAAAATTACTACAATGACCGCCCACATCCGGGGAAAGATCGTAAGTCCGGCCATTTCGGCTTTGCCGGACACAGCGATCCGGTAGAATTCCGCAACGTGTTTATTAAGCCTTTGTAAGGCACAGCGCTCCCTTCGCGAAACCAAAATCGACTCAACATGAATAAAGCCATCCGCGAACAGATCCCCAACAACCTTCTGTTCCGATACCGAATTCCCTGTCGCAAAGTCACCGCCGGTTCGCGAGCTAAAACGCCCAAACCCGTGGCACTGGACGAAAGCTACCGACTTCCCCATTTTGGTGAATTCGAAACGCAACACAAATTCGCGGACGTCCGCTGCGGTTGGTCGGAAAAGGGATTGTTCATCACCATCATCGTCGAAGGCCGAGAGCTTCCGCTGGAGTGTCGCGAAAATGCGATTATGGATAGTGACAGTCTTTATCTGTGGATCGACACTCGTGACACCAAGGACATTCACCGGGCCACACGATTTTGCCACTGGTTTGTCCTGCTGCCAGCAGGCAAAGGCGTCAAGAAAGACAAGCCTGTTGCGTCGCCGGTTAAAATCAACCGCGCCCGCGAGGTGTCACCGTCCTTTAACCGAGCCCAAGTCGCGATCGAGAGCAAGCTGACGAAATCCAGCTACGCCATGTCAGCGATGATTCCAGCCGAAGCCCTTAACGGCTGGAACCCGGAAGAACATCGGAACATCGGTTTTAACTTTATGGTCAACGATAGCGAGTTGGGCTATCAAACTCTCGCTCTGGGCCCCGACATGCCGATCGAAGAAGACCCCAGCCTGTGGCACACGCTGCAGTTGGTCGATTAATCCGCGCTGAGCATCGTGGTGGCATAGGTTTAGTGTGATCTGCAAGTTCGATTCCGCTTGCTGGGAATGCGAAGC
>CAZDZX010000298.1:3048-5117 GCA_964510005.1 uncultured Pirellulaceae bacterium | reverse complement strand
GCCCAAATTGTGACCGATTTCCATCAAGTCCAATTCGTAAATGTGGCCGCCGCCGGCAGGAGAAATCCACGTCGCGATTTGCTCATTGGCCAACCGGACTTCGGCTTGGGCATCAAAATCAAAATCGCCCGATTCGCCTTGAACCCATGTCTTTTCGGGCTCCATGCTGCGGCGAAGCAAATTCTCCGCGAACAACAAATGCTGGTAGACCGCGTTGCGAAGATGCGGCAGATAAATTCCACCAAACGCACCATGCCAGTAAGGGCAGTTGCACTGACCCTGATAAAGATGATCGGTAGCAGCATCGATCACCGCAGGACTGGCTCCCTGTTGGACCGCTTGCTCAAGCAAGTTGCTCACGAACATCATTCGCGAGTACATGAAATTGGTTTCCGGATACTTAACTTTGAAGTTTCTCCAGAACCCACCCGACATGAAGGACTTGATTTTCGCCCAGCGAGGATCGTCCTCTAGATCGTGGACCAATTCATCGTGTTCGACTTGTCGCTGAACCGGTAGTGACCATTCGGTCATCTCACGATAACTGCAATCGGGAAGATAAATCTTGCCCAGCGGTTTGGTTTTCTGAACCGCATCGGCCAGCGTCACGGTGTGCAGCCAATCCTGATTGTCGGTCAGTCCTTGGAAGAACGATTTGAGCCAACCGTCTTGGTAGACATGTTTTTGAGTATTGGGCCACGTGCCGAACTTTTCGCCGTCGTCACCAAACACCAATACGCCACCGGGCGCCTTTTCGGCGATGCTGCGACAGTAGCTGATCGTTTCCTCAGCCGAGGCAAACGGAATCAAGTAGCGAAGGTGTTCACTGCCGGGGAAAATCCGGACGATGCGGCCTTCGTCTTCCACGACATAGTCGCCGTACAGCTGGTCCTGAGTCAAACCCGCGCGGCGGAAGTGAAAATCATCCAGCACGGTATAGCGAATTCCCGCGTCCGCAATCGAGGACGCTAGATTGGATTCCCAAACGCGCTCGGGCATCCACATTCCGTTGACTTCGGAGCAAACTCGCTGCTTCAGCCACTGGCTGAACTTTTCGATTTGTCCCACTCGGTCGCGGGAAGGGATCATCGGCAAGATGGCTTCGTAGAAAGCTCCGCCAACGATTTCAATGCGACCGTCTTCGACCAGCGATGCGATGCGATTGAGGTAGTCCGGATGCTTTTCTTGCAGCCACTGCATCAGCGGTCCGCTAGTGTGCAGCGAAATCGCCAGATCGGTAAAAGGCTCGAAGACTTCCAGAAAGGGAAGATAACTGTCCTGGTAAGCTGCCTCAAAGACATCATCAAAATTGCCGACTGGCTGATGATTATGCAGAACTAGACACAGGTTGATTTGTGGATTGCTCATTTCGCGTTAGCACTCGAAGCGACTGTTTGGATGCACGTTAATGCAATCGACCATTGCAAAACGCATGTTTTAACTCATTTTGAATAGGCCCAGAGAATGATTCTGTGCACTTGGCAAAATTCCTACACCCGTTGGACACCTATTTTGCGATCTAATCATCAATAGTGCTGCGTTTTTCCTGACCCGCAAGGTCGAGCCCGATCGACGGAAAGGAAAGCGGCTGGTGCAGAATGTAGTGTTGACGGTTGCGAATATCACCCTACCGATTTCCAAGAGCGAGAAGCTTGGAAAATCACACCACATCCCGGTCTGAACTACTTTTCTTTTTTAAATCGAACCTGGACGTACTCTGAATAACTATCGATGTTGGCCGTTCCGTTATCGATTTCTTCGGCGCGAAGGGCTTTGAGTTCGTCGTTTCGCTTGTTGTAGTCGTCGGAGAATTTGTATTTGGGTCGCTTGTAGCTGCGGATCACGAAAGTTCCCTTGTCGACTTCTTCGCCATCGGCATCCACGGCTTTGAAGACTTCGTCCTTGATGGCGTCCAGCTCGGAATCAAGCTTTGAAATTTCTTGCTTGAGCCATGCATAAAGTTCGATGGGATCGGTTGGGCGCGTCATAGAGAGTCCTTCGCAGATGGGTTCAAAAACAACAGAGGTTCTCCAGAGTACCAAGTTTTTCAGCGCAGGGCAAAATAGGCC
>CAZDZX010000298.1:0-2948 GCA_964510005.1 uncultured Pirellulaceae bacterium | reverse complement strand
GTACTACAAACGATTTTGAGGCTGGCTCATGCAAAAACTCAACCTGTGTGGATTCCTGCTACATTGAATCACAACCCACAGCATCCCTAAGCGGCTCAACGCTCGTAAAAATCAAACCACTGGATAACATCCATGTCGCATCATCGTTTCAACTACATCGAACTTCCTGCGACTGATTTGACCGCGATGAAAACGTTTTACGGCAACACCTTCGGTTGGACTTTCAAGGACTGGGGAGAGAGCTACGTCGAAATCATCGGCGCCGGAATAGAAGGCGGTTTCGATGCGGCCAGCGGGGCGCGAAAGCCCTCCAATCAAGGCGCCCTTGTGATCCTTTATTCCGACGACCTCGTGGCGACTGAAAAAGCCGTCACCGAAAATGGCGGTCGGATCTCGACAGAACTGTTTGAGTTTCCCGGTGGCCGCAGGTTCCACTTTACGGACCCCTCGGGCAACGAGCTGGGGGTGTGGACCAAGGAGTGACCGTTGGTTTTGGGTGACCTGCGATCCCGACTCCTCCACCAAATCCGGTTTTAACGGTCGATCCGATCGCATATTCCGCACCTTTGCATCATCGCGGGAGAGACCTTCTTTCAGACTCCGATACCAGCATTGACGTGCACCCCGGTTCGGCAACATGAAAAGACTTTTGACAACCCTGTTTCTGGCAGCGATCGTTGTCGGTGGTATCTGGATTTTGGTCAATCAAGATCGAATCCGCCAGTCGGGCGGGCTGAGCCAATTCGTCTCGCAACAGTTTCCCGCCAACGGTTCGATCGACCGGTCCTACGACAACGGAAACTACTTCTTGGCCAGCGACCCTCAGGCTCCCAACGTCATCGCACCGCAGCGCCCCTCTCCGATGGGATTGGGAACCGGTTTGCCAGATCGCATTCGGGTCGCCACCTTCAAACTTTCGGGCGCCCAAGAGTACCCCGATCCCGAATTGGCACTGGGCGTGTTGGCCGATCTCTGTAGCCACTTTGATGTGATCGCGTTTCAAGAAATCGACGGGCATCGACCCGGCTGGTTGGACGAGCTCGTCCATCATATTCGGCGGCGAACCGGCGGGCAGGCGGACTATCAGTATGCCAGTGATCACGCTCGCGTGACTCGCGATCAAGTCCAATACGCGTTTCTGTTTAACTCGCGTAAGCTGCAACTGGATCATCACTATACCGTCGCCGATCCCGACAACGTGCTGGTTCGGGAACCGCTGGTGGGTTGGTTTCGCACCATCAATGTGCCACCCCAACGCGCATTTACTTTTTCGTTGGTCAACATCCAACTGGCTGAAGAACAACCGGGCAACGAGTTGGCCTATTTTGGGCAACTGCACCATGCGATCCGCAAAGACGGCCGCGGCGAAGACGACATCCTGTTCGTCGGCGATTTTCAGTCCGGTGACCGAGCGCTGAATGCATTGCGAAAACGGTCGGGAATGACGTGGGTGGTGTTCGATAAAGCCACCAACACCATGAACGACACTCAGTGTGACAACATTGTTTTCGAGCAAACGGCGACACTTGAGTTTACCGGTAACGGCGGCGTGGTCGACTTCCTCAAGGAATACAACCTCGGGTTTCGCGACGCGATGGCGATTTCTGATCACATGCCGGTGTGGGCAGAGTTTTCAGCAATCGAGCGATCTAAGTAGTACGACTCACAACTTCTGATGGCGGCGAATTAAATTTCTCGACCCCGATACAGATATGGGTAAAATGAGTTCGGCACTCAGGGCTGTTCCCAACATCGATCTCTCTGGATTGTTCCGTTGAACATTTATTGCATCCATTGTGGCGATTCTTTCTCGATCACTGCTGATCAATTGGGGAAGCGCGCCAAGTGCCCACACTGCAAGGGCCAAGTGATGCTGCCGAAATCCCGGCTGCAGTACGGTGCCAAAGAGCGACAACTGTCCGCGCCTGGCCGAGTGATGGAAACCCTGTTGTCGGCGCTGAGCGCGATTTTGGTCCACTTGTTTGCGTTGGTGCCATTGGCGCTGATTCCATGGGGTGATTTTTCCACTGGAGAGCTGGGCGAAGGCGACGAGATTCTGATCGGACAGCTTTCTCGTCAACAGCTGGTCCAGACGCCCGATGAAAAACTGGACAACGTCCAAGTCGAAAATCCTGTCAACGATAGCGTCAGCGAAAGCCTCGACAGCGGCCTGTTCACGCCGCTTTCGGAAAGCCCGCTGTCCGCCGATGAGTTCGATATCTCGATCGGTTCACCCGCCAATGGCGGTCGACTGTCGTTTGATATCGAATCGCTCAACGAAGACACGGTGCTGGCCGGCGGTCGCGAAGATTTCGGCAAACTGGTTTCGCGTTTAAAAAAGGAGGGGTTGGATATTGCGATCGTGTTCGATTCTACCGGCAGTATGCAAAAGGAAATCGATCAGGTCAAAAACCAGATTGAACGATTGGGAAACACTTTATTCACGCTGATCCCTCGCACGCGGATCAGTGTTTGCACCTACCGCGACAAAGGCGATGAGTTTATCGTCAAAGGCCAACCGCTGACCGACAAGCTGGGCAAAATCATCCAGTTTCTTTCGGGGATTTCAGCAGCCGGTGGCGGTGACGTTCCCGAAGCCGTTGATGCGGGCTTGCAGTGGGCGATTTCGCAAAACTCGTGGCGGCGATCGGCTCGCAAAGTCATCCTTGTGTTTGGCGACGCTCCGCCTCATGTTGCCACCATTGGCAACTGTCAAACGATGGCTTCTGATTTTCGACATAAGCAACGCGGGGTGGTCAGCACGGTAACCTGCCACAAAGCACGCGAGCTGGACGAGTTCGTCAAAATTGCGGCGATCGGCGGCGGCGAAGCGTTTCTATCCCGTGACGAACGAGAACTGATGACGCAACTGATGGTATTGGTGTTCGGTTCGAAGCATCGCCGAAAAGTCATCGAAGCCTTTGACCTGCTCGAAAATTGACCGGTGG
>CAZDZX010000297.1:4008-5173 GCA_964510005.1 uncultured Pirellulaceae bacterium | reverse complement strand
CGAGCAACTTTCCGACGCTGAGATTTCTCCAGAACTCAAAGCCCGTGCGGAAGTCATCGTCGGTCACTCCGAAGTCGCGTTAACCAATTGTTTGGACCATCAGAGTATTTTTCTGCTGCCGCTGTGGCGATTCCTTGGGAAAATCACCAGCCAGTTTCACGGCCAAAAGTTGATTCGGACGTGTTTGATCGCCGGGTTGCTGAGCGGATTGGTCGCGTTTCTGTGCCTGTTTCCGTATTCATTTTCGTTGGGTGCCAAAGGGGCTCTCGTCCCTGAGTTGCAGCATGAGGTTTACGCGCCCTTGGACGGGACGCTGACTTCGGTCAACGTGTCCGATACGGGGGATTCGTTGGTGCAGCAAGGCGATTTGTTGGCAGAGCTTTCCAGTCCAGAGTTGGAGCTTGAGATCAATGACTTGCAGGGGCAGTTGGATCAGTCCCTCAAAGAACGCGGTTTTGCCGAAACACAAAAGACACGGGCCAAAGAGCCAGCCGATAAAGCATCCTACGCGTTCCAGTATTCTCGCGCCGATCAACGCATCACCAATCTGAAACAGGAACTCAAGCACAAGCTTGCTCAACGTGAGAAACTCAAAGTCCGGGCTCCGTTGGGAGGTCAGGTGGTGAACTGGCAAGTACGTCAAAATTTGCTCCGACGCCCCGTGCGGTTTGGGCAGCACTTGATGACCATTGTGCCTCCCGATACGCAGTGGTTGCTGGAACTGGAGATGCCTGAACGACGGCTGACTCACCTAGCCGAAGCCATGAAAGAAGCCGATGAGCCGCTCAAGGTAACTTTCGCGCTGTTGTCCTGGCCAGGGAAAGAGTTCGAAGGTGAATTGATCTCGATGGATCAAAAATTGGATGTCTATTCCGACGAAGGCAACAGTTCCTTAGTGCGTGTCGTGTTTAGCAATTCGGATATTCCACCGGAGTTGCTTCGGGCCGGGACGCGAGTCACCGGTAAAGTCCAATGTGGCACGCGATCGATTGGCTATTCGATGTTCTACGAATTGATCGAAACGGTCACCTCTCGCTGGAAGTTCTGGTTCTAGTTCGCGTCCTGTCATCAAAGGGACTGCGTTCCCCGTAGAACGTGCAGCAACAGGTTGAATGCTGCAATGTATCTAATAGCTCACAAAACACCGGAAAGCCCTGTCGTTTAT
>CAZDZX010000297.1:0-3908 GCA_964510005.1 uncultured Pirellulaceae bacterium | reverse complement strand
GAATGCTGCAATGTATCTAATAGCTCACAAAACACCGGAAAGCCCTGTCGTTTATTCCTGATGTTTGGCAATCGCTGCTACGATCGCTTAAGGTCCATCGCCGTGGTGCCCAGTTTCATGAAGGACTACCGACTGGGTAAGGAAAACCTTTTTGCTGGCAAAGGCGATTATTACTTGATGATCTACGGTCGCTACTGCGTCGCGATGAATTGCACTTCGAAAACAGTCCGCTTCGACGTTCCTGAGGAATTCTTGGGTGCCAAAAGCGTGGCTGATCCCGCCATCAAAGCAACTGAGAAGTTCAGGTTGAAGCGCGGCGAAACGGCGGTTTTTTATCGCTCCCCAAAGTAATGCGGAGCGATCGGAAGCGCGATCTTGACGGCGCGATGTGCCAAAAATGCCACCCTATTGTGCGACTGGCCCAAGTCCTCGCAGGTTCGAAAACGGCTGATTTTCCGAATTGTGGCTCTAGAAAAGCATCTTTTCTGTTTTCCCTGATTGCCCCTCATTCTTAAACTGTCAAACTGGGTAAAGTTCATTTGCTTCAAAAGCTCGCTAGCGAATGAGGAGAGTGATTTTTCGCTGTTCGTGGCGAACGGATTGTGCCGATTTTTCGTCGGAAGGTTCGTCGATGAGAACATGCGAGACCTGTTATCGGAGTAGAAAGTTATGATCGGTTCTGTACACAAATTTGTTGGCGTGGCTAGCACGGCTTTACTGTGCTGCTTTTTGAGCGTGGAAGATCTTCACGCCCAAGCTCAAGGTCCCAGTTCATACTCCAATGGTCAAACGTTTCGGCCCAACCAAGGTGTGACCGAGTTTGTCCCATCAGGAAACTCACCCGGTCGGAGCAATCTATCCATTGATTTTCAAAAAGCGGCTCCGCCAGCGACGCCGCCTCAAGCATCACCGTTTCAGCTCCAGCCAGCAGCAGCACCGACGTCTACCACCCGAACATCCAGCTTCAGTTCTACACCGGCGACATCGTCCAGTTCGAATTCGGGTTCGGCGACGGTCAGTGTAAAAAGCTGTACCGTCGAATTTGTTGACGTTGTGGACTTTCCGGCGCTCGAGTCCGGTGATTTGATCGCCGTTGATATCCGTGAAGGCGATACGGTTCCCAACGGAAAAACCATCGCCGTCGTCAACCAGAAACTTCTGCAGTTAGAAATGGCGGAAGGTCGCGAGAGGCTTCAGTTAGCACTCGAGCGAGCTCAAAGCGATATTTCAATTCGGGCTCAGCAGAAACAGTATGAGCTGGCCCGCAACGAGTATGAGAAAACCAGAAAGCTGGCCTCCAAGGGATCCATGTCCCAGTCGGAAAAAGAGCGGGCTAAATTCGAAGCTCAGCAGGCCGCGCTACTGATTGAGCAGGCAAAGCAGGAACGGCGGCAGGCCGGTATCGAATACCAAATTGAATCGGCCCGGATGAACCGAGTCCGCGAGCGGATCGCGCGTCACAGTGTTTCTGTCGGGTTTGACGGTGTTGTGGTGAAGATGTTCAAAAAGAAAGGCGAATGGGTGACCGGTGGCGATCCGATTGCTCAAATCGCTCGCATGGACGAGATGTTCGTTCAGGGGCTGATTCGATACGATGATCACAACACCTATGACTTGATCAACAAACCTGTTGTGGTGACCGTTAAGCTTGCCGGCGACAAGGACATGAAGTTCAACGGAACGATTGTCAGTATCCCCGTCGAAGATGCGGGCTCGGGCGAAGAGTACTTCGTCAAAGCCAAGATCAGAAACAAGCTCGTCCAAGGCCAGTGGGTACTCCGCAAGGATGCCACGGTTTCGATGGAGATCGACCTGCAAAAATAACGAACTTCAGGTCCGATGATTTTCGCCTAATTTTAGCTCGAAGGGCGGCACATCCATTGCCGTTGGCGTAAGCCAACGGTTTCAGAAAAGCGCTTCCTAAAGCCCGGCGGGCGACAGACCTCAACGAGGTTAGATCAATAGCCTGGGGTTCTTGAACCCTGGGTACCCGATCCTGACAAGTTGGTAAAACGCCAACGGGGTTTGATCCAATTCCGTTGAGACTGAGAGGGTTTCGGTGGCCGTAACGCCCTGCCCCGCCACTAAACCAACTAAGTCGTCTTGGTGCCCCGGGAGCGCTGCTTTTCAACTCTGCGCTGTTACTTTTCCCGAACGCAGTATAGGTGGCTGCGGCCACGAATGAAAATGTCACTCTCGGATAGCGCCAGCGAGGCGTCAACCGGTTCGCCAATATCATTGATGGATACTCGCTCAAGCTTTTGAGCGTCTTTGATCACCATCGTCTTGCCCGCCCGGCTGGTCACGAAGACTTTACCATCGGCGGCAACAGGTGAAGAGTAGATGCTTTTCAGGGGAAGACGTTCAGGACCGAAGAACGGTTTTCCAGTCTTGGCGTCGACGCAGGACAGAATCCCATTGTTGCCACCGACGAAGAACAGCCGATTCTCTGAAAGCAACAGGGATGGGATGTCTGGCGTTTGACGACTGATGCTCCATTCGATCCCGTTCGAGCTGATGTCGCCTTTTTGATCGAGACGGATCGCCTGCAATACGTACCCGCGGCGACCACTGGAGACAAACGCAAGATTGTCCATAACTGCTGGAGTCGCTACCGGCCGCATGGTCAATCCGCTGGCCTTCCAGATCTCTTCGCCCGTTCCAAGGTCAT
Source organism: uncultured Pirellulaceae bacterium (assembly GCA_964510005.1). GTDB lineage: Bacteria > Planctomycetota > Planctomycetia > Pirellulales > Pirellulaceae > Mariniblastus. Next base: position 1,237 of record CAZDZX010000297.1, on the reverse strand, counting down.
AGCCGCGGGAGAATCTCTCGCCTGCCTGAACGATCTGTTGACGGCCCTCGATTTCGACGACGCGGGGCGTCACCCAGTTGGATGGCTCTTCACGATTCTTTTTCCAAATGGTTTCGCCTGTCAATCGGTCGATGACTTCGATGCGTGACTGGCCTTCGTGATCCCAAGGAAGGACCACGCTGTTTCCCGCGATCGAAACGGAACTTCCTTCGCCAAATGCACCACGAGTCTTCATCATTCCCAAGTCCTCACGTTTCCATTTCAGTTCGCCTTCGAGGTCAAAGCAAAACAGTCCCCGCGATCCAAAATTGACCAGCACGACCTCGCCATCGGAAACCGGCGACGCCGACGCATACCCATGATCCGAATGATGGCCTTCGTGGGGAGTCACGGTCGTCGCTGTTTTGTTCCACAGCAATTCGCCCGAGTTTCGGTCGTAGCAAAGCACGTTAAAGCTGTGTTTGGCGAGGAGTGATTTCTGTTGCGATCGCATAAAAGCGATTGCCTTGTTCCGTTCGGCCGTGCTTAAATTGCCATCCCCATTTTCGTCAAACTTTTTGGCGAGCTCTCGACGGTCCATCCTCTTTGGCGGTTTCCAGTCGGGATCACTGGGGGTGGCGGCGGTGATGATGACGCGGTTGCCAACCACGATTGGCGACGATGAGCCTTTGCCCGGAATCTTTTTCTTCCAAGCAATGTTCTTCGTTGAACTCCACGTCGTGGGAGGGGTCGCGGTTGCGGATGTGCCGTTGCCGTCGCTGCCGCGAAAACCGAGCCAATCATTCGAAGGCGTTTGGGCCGACGTAGAACCCGCCAGCGAGAAAACGCAGCAAGCTGCAAACAAGAGCACGAGATTACAACGCGGGAACATAAGTTCGTCCTAGGAAAAGTCGGTGTCACCGTGACAGGGAATCGTCATTTCAGATCAGAATCGATTTTGTGAGTCGTGAGAAACCCATCTGAAAAGAACCCCCGGATTGTAACCGATTAGAAGGCGTCAGGTTTCGAACTCAATTGACAAACGCGATCCAAAAGAACCTTTTCCCTGTTTCATCAATGACGGTACTCGCCATGCTCATCTTTGATAAAGGCTAAAAACTTGTGGTAGTTCTGAACATAGGCCTTCTCGGTATTGCAAGAGTGCCCAACCCTCCTAATTCTCCTGCGCAGCTGTTCTTCCAACCCCTCTGCATTTATTCAGTTTCAACAATAACATTCCCCTGAGAGTGTTATTGCG
>CAZDZX010000296.1:0-5186 GCA_964510005.1 uncultured Pirellulaceae bacterium | reverse complement strand
TCGCCTTGCCGCTCAGCGTTTACCCTTGCCGCTGATCTACAGAGGCTGACACCCCCTTCTCCTAAGCCAGAACGAACACGCATTTCAGTCTCGTTATGCCAGCACGAATGCCGACTGTTCGGCAAAGAACCAAAAACGTGCTTGCAATTTGGTAAAGACTGGCACAGCGATTCAAATGTTAATTGGTAAACCATTCGTGAATCGACTGTTAAGCCTTTTCGTTTTTGCTATCTGTACCTGTGTCGAACTCATTTGTTTTTTGTTCGTATCACCTCTGACAAGGACGTCCCTTGGCAAAACGGAAACGGCCAACCTTTAGTGATCGCTTTGATCGCTTTCTCTTCTCATGGCTTAACGGGTTGTAAGGATCTCACGGTTAAAAAACGAAACCGTTTTTTTGACTGTGGCAAAAGGATGATTTATCTTTTACGGTGTGTTGCTTGCAAGCGTTTGCCAGCGACACCTGTATCCTGACTTGATCTGGCGTTTTGTTCCGCTTCGCTCCCAATCATGTGGCGTGCGAGATTGCCTGATCAGCCTTTGCAGAGTGGCAATATTCTATGGACAATACCTTAATTTTTGGTGCAATCATCGGCAGAACTTCCGCCAGACGATCTCCAATGCTTCTTCCTGCTTTCGCAATCGCGTTTGTGGTTTTGTTTTCGCTGACGGCGTCTGCTACGACAGACAACGCAACCGCCACAGAAAACCAAATCGAAGCGACCTTAGCCGAAGGTGAAACGCTCGAAAAGAATGAGCGCTGGGGAGAGGCCTTTGGGCTCTACCAAAAGTTCTTGCGTGAATACCCCACCGCAAAAAGGATCCAACGTCGCCGCAGCGTGGCTAGAATTCACTTCGATCTGGAACGCCGCTACTCCGACAGCAGTTTTGTCGATACCGTTCGCACCAGCGACGCCACCGCAGCATTGAACGTCTACGCAGAAGTTCTGTTGAAAATTCAGTCCTACTACGTGGATGCTCCCAACTGGGCGGAACTGGCCAGCTTTGGTCTGACCAGCCTCGAAATTGCGATGTTGAACCCAGAGTTCCATCAGGCCAATTTCCCCGACGCAACCCCCGAGCAAATCCGGGATGCGATTCTTGAAACACGGCGGGAGCTGGAGTCTTACAATGTCTCCAATCGCCACGACGTCTATACCGTTGCCCACGCGACTGCTCAATCTTTGGAGCGACGCATCAATCTGCGAAGCTCGTCAGTGGTCTACGAATTCGTATGTGGAGCGATTTCTGCTCTGGACCCTTATTCGGGTTTCATGTCGGCCAGCCAGTACGGCGAATCGATGTCTCAAATCGAAGGAAACTTCGTGGGCCTTGGCGTGGAGCTGAACACCAGCGAAGAATTTCTTGACATCGTCAGCGTGATCGAAGGCGGTTCCGCTGAAACCGGCGGACTGATCAAGGGCGATCGCATCGTCGGAGTCGACAGTCAAACCGTTTCAGAAATTGGCAGCGAACGAGCGGCCGATCTGCTTCGAGGTCCAGAAGGTTCTTGGGTCTCGCTGGCGGTATCCCGCAATCATTCAAATCGCACCATTCGACTGCAACGCAAGCGGATCGACATTCCCAGCGTTGAAGACGTTCACTTGGCGGATGAAAACAGTGGCGTTGGCTATATTCGTTTGACTAATTTCCAGAAAACAACGCCCCGCGATTTTGATGCGGCTCTCTGGAAACTCCATCGTCAGGGCATGCGTTCGCTGATTGTCGATGTTCGCGGAAACCCTGGCGGGCTCTTGCAAGCTTCCGTCGACGTGGCGGATCGCTTTGTCACCAACGGCGTGATCGTTTCGACTCGTGGACGTAACCCGATGGAAGACTACACCCACCAGGCTCACCAGACCAAAACATGGCGAGTCCCATTGGTGGTTTTGATTGATGAGAACTCGGCCAGTGCCAGCGAGATTTTTGCGGCAGCGATTCGAGATCATCACCGCGGCGTCATCGTCGGGAACCAAAGCTACGGCAAAGGTAGCGTTCAAGGGATCTTCCCACTGGCGATCTCAGGCGGCGGCGTCCGTCTGACGACTGCGAAGTTCTTTTCTCCTAAAGGAAACGGGATCAGTGAAGTCGGCGTTGGAGCTGACGTGCTGGTCCACGAAGTGGCTCGTGCCAATCCTGAACTGCAAGGCGAATTTGAAGACGCGGGGATGCGTTTGGGGATTCGTGAGGCGGTGAAGCAAACGGGCAAGCGGAAAGTTATTCAGAATCCGAACTACGGCGGTTTCAAGCAAACCGGCGCGGTGATTTCCGGACGGTAGCACCCGGGCGATGGGTGGGTGGCATAACACGCATGCGGGGCTGGAATCGATCCTGTAGGCGAATCCCTCTGCATTCCGGGCTTTGGTTGAGCGCAATGTGTTGGCCGCGGAGCGTCCAAGCCACATTTGCCTTCGTGGACGGGACGCTTTGCGGCCTGCACCCACGGATTTGCGCGGCCTGTTTTTTGAGATTTGGACTCTTGCGGTGGGCTGGGCGCAGAAAATCCACGGGTTTTTCCTGAGAATTGTGAACCCACAATTCGGTCGCGTTGTCCTTCACCTGCCATTCTCAAAATGGGGTGGATTGGCTTAAACTGTTGTCGTCCAACAGCGCCCTCATAGCTCAACTGGATAGAGCACCGCTCTTCTAAAGCGGATGTTGCAGGTTCGAGCCCTGCTGAGGGTACTTATTTTCTTTCCGCCATCGTTCGCCAGTTTTACCCTTTGGGGAACGGGCGAAGGCCCAGCAGCATCTCGGCTCGCTCGGTGAGTGGCTGTGACGAGAATTCCTCGTCGGTGAATTTCGACAGGCGGTTCACGACTTCGGCGTAAACGTCTTGGCGGCTCTGGCTGGTGTCGATTTCCACGCACTTGTTCTTGCTGCGGAAAAGCTCGACCATCGGCAGCGTCTCCGCTTTAAACGTCTCGAAACGTTGTTTCAGGGCCTCGATGTTGTCGTCGCTGCGACCGGTGTACTTGGCTCGACCAAGGATTCGCTTTTCCAGTTCTTCGAAAGGGCATTCGAAATACAGCATCGTGGGAAGTTCGGCTTGCTCTCCAAAGACACGATGCCACTCGTCCAAGTTGCCGGGACAGCGCGGGAATCCATCCAGCAAAAAATTCGTTTTTCCAGTCGTTCGCGTGATTGTTTCGAATTCCTGTTGAATCAATGCGACAATGATTTCGTCAGGAACCAAGTTACCGCCGGAGATCAAGGCTTCGATTTGGTCGGCTTGTTCGCCGCCGCGTTCGCGTTGAGCGCGAAGCAGTTCGCCTGCCGACAGGTGCACCCAGCCCAATTGCGATTGCGCCAGTTCGCACATTGTGCCTTTGCCCGCCCCCGGTCCACCTAAAACAAAAATGATGTTCGGAGCAGGGCAGGGCAGTCGCGGATCGAAATGATGAACGACGACTTGGGGGGCCGGAGCGATGCCCATTTTGTAGACGTTCCATGGCTGATCGGTCGGCGGTAGATCGTCATCGCAGTCGATGTGGTAGGCGAGGTGTCCGTCCAAGCGTGAGATCCGCCACGACTTGTAGCTGTTCGAATAAGAGATCGACGGGTTGCGCTCGCATTTTCCGTCGGCCCGATCCCACGCCATTTTTCCGTTCCAGTATCCGATGCTGGACATCGTGCCGGATTCGGATTCTTTGGGGGATTCGGTGGAGGGGACAAACAGTCCGTCGATTTCGGGGATACCTGAGCCAGAGACTTCGATGTAGAGAGTGTTGGGCGGGTTGGTGTTGTTCGATTCCGGCATGAGCACGTTCGTTGAGTGGTCTGAGTAATCCAAGACGCACAACTTACAGCAAACGCCGCCAGTCAGCCACAAACAAGCTGCAATCTCGAAACGGCCGGACAGGAATTATCCTGGCCAGCCGCATCGAGGAGGTTGCATGCACGAGAAAGGGGAACGCTTGAGGAACAGACAGCTGCTCAAAGCAATCCCGCCGTTGGATGTTACTTGCTGCCAGACCCAGTCGGCTTGGTGCCCGAACCTGAATCCTTGCTGGCCGACCCAGCGGAAGAGGAAACACCGGTGAATTCGCGTGATAGCCCTGACACGAATTTTTGGCCGTGGGCATAGTCACTGCTGGAAACATCTCCAGCGGCAGCCATCTCCGCCAATTGAGTTGCCAGCTTGCTGAGGCTTTCTTGGAAATCAGATGACATGCTTTCCAGCTTCGGATCGTCACCAAGAATTTGGGTTACCTTTTGAACGGACTCCGAGTACTCATCTTTTTTGAGCACTTTAGGCCAAAAGATCTCGCTGCTCTCACGATTGAACTCTTTGGACTTCAATAGAAAAAGCGTTTCCAAAAATTGGCTGGCTTCGGAGATACCGATTTCCTTCTTTCGCAGGGCTTTGTAGTCAGACTTGGCTTCGATGAAAGCCTGTTTCTGGTACTTTCGGCTGACTCCGCCATCTGGATTCTCAGTCATCTCTTGAAACAGTTTTTCTTGTTTTGCCAGAGCTTGCTGCTGCTGATATTCCGATGATCGTTTGGCCAGTTCGGCGGCTTGTTCGTATTGCTTTTGCTGCAACTCCGCCTGTTGATTGGCAGTCAGTCGAGGTCCTGAAGATCGGCGGCTGCTACCACCTCCGCCGCGAGCGACGCCTCCGCCACCACCTGAACTGCTGCGAATGCCGCCGCCTCCACCTCCACCGCCAGATTGGGCTTCCGATGGGGGCACGTGCGTAAAGTGGAACAGTGAGACAACGACGATCATTAAAATTAATTTGTATTTCATTGCACTGCCTGTAGGTCTGGATGATGTTGATGAGGTCTCGGTTGGCTCATCGTTGCCAGTTGTAGAACTGGCAGAGTTTGTTTCTTAGTTCGAAAAAAAGGTTAAGCCGGCGATACGGCAATGTTCTTTTGAGAAGACGGGGCCTTTCGGCGCGGTTTGGGGATGGCCGGTGCGGCTTGGGGGACCGCGCAAAATTCGGATCGGACCAGTAACGTTGCTTCCAGTTCTGACTCGAGCTGTTGGAGCAGATTTCTGACCCATGTCTTGGGGACGCCTCGGGTGCCACAGCAATCCACTACGATGCTCTGGTTTCCAGAATCAACTAGTTCTCTGACGAATTTGGAAACTTGGTTGTAGTCTTCTTTGTCGAAATCTCCGCTCAAGTTAACTAGCGGCGTCCCGTCGCGCAGCTTGCCAACATAAATGATTTGCTC
>CAZDZX010000295.1:1812-5205 GCA_964510005.1 uncultured Pirellulaceae bacterium | reverse complement strand
CGTGGAACAAATCGTAGTGTCCGGAACATTTCCAAACCTGCGGGTGCATGATGATTGTGCAGTCCAAGCCCTCCATCGCGTAGGGCGATGGGGCACCGGTGAGCGTGCTCATGTCGTCGTGGCCGGAGACCATGTCCCGCCACCACGCTTCTTTGACGTTTCGCTTCAGCTCAACACCCAGCGGGCCGTAGTCCCAGAATCCCTGCAGGCCACCATAGATTTCGCTTGATTGAAACAGAAAGCCTCGTCGCTTGCAGAGCGACACGATGGAGTCCATGCCCATTTTTGATTCCGGAATGATGGTAAATATAAAGACGAGATTCTATCGAAAAGGGCGGCGAAAATCAGGATGGGTATCGGCCGCGATGGAATGTCCATAGGACCGTGTTCGGCCGCAATGCTGGGGGGGCGATGCCGGCGAAAGCGGATGCGTCAAACAATACCTGCCAAAATCAACAGTTTCGATAGCCGTATCGAGCGGATTTCTGAAGTCTTGCGGCATCAGCTACGTCGCAAACCGATCCTAAAGCAATCCGGTATTGGTGATGGCAGAGACAAACAAAGGTTCGCTGGCGGCCTTTTATTGGATCGACCAGCTTGCCAGGTCCAGTTCTGGAACATTGTCCCGAATGTCGATCTGGGAAGCGAAATCCACGTCGTCGCTGTGACCGATCCGGACCAAATTGACGCCACCGCGGCAGGTCTGGAAAAATTCAACCAGTTTCCGACCGGCATCCATTTCGACTTCGGTGGCCTGCCAGTGGTGCATCGCGATCGATGCCGTGTCAGTCAGCTTGGTTTCGGATAACCCAGATTCGGTTCGCAGTTCCAGCAATCGCTGGACCAGCTTGCCGGCAAACAGCACGTCTTCGCTCGTGATCAGGCGATCCGTCCCCGAGCAAACGACAGTGACTGCTGGGCTTTGGACTAGCCGCTGGGCTACGGCGGAGACGTTGATCATCGCGCCAATTAAAACTCGTTTCGCCGCTCGGCAGCTTTCCATCGCGACGGTCCCATTGGTGGTCGCCAACACGAGCGACTTTCCAGAGACGACTTCCGGGGTGTACTCTTGGGGAGAGTTGCCGTTGTGGAAGCCGTCGACGATCTTGCCGCCACGTTCGCCGCCCATCAGGGATGTCTCGGGCATCGTGGCGTGGCAGTCACGGGCTTGGTCGATGCCCGGTTGTGGTAGCACTTGCTCACAGCCGTTGTGCAGCGCGTTGATGATGGTACTGGTAGCACGGAGCACATCGACAACCACCACGTCCTGATCTGCAAGCATTTCTGGCTTGATGGCGGCCGGGATGAGGGCTACATCGACGATAAATTCAGTTTTAGAAGTGTTCATTTGACGGACAGGTTATCCGGAATTGCCAAACTTACCAGAACCCGCAGCTTTCGACGGTGAACGGGATTGTGCTAAGGCGTACTTTTTCTTGATAAACTTTGAGGACGGTATGGACAAGATCGGGGGATTTCTTCACTAAAAAGCTGATGGCAACAGATAGATCGCTCACGATCAAAAACTGTGTTGAACAGTTGCCTGATGTTCGTGTATTGGTGCCGGATTTCGTTCGACTCAAACGGAGATAAAATGTCAAAATCTATATGCTTTTCGCTGCTTGCTGCTGGTCTATTGCTTTGCGTTGGTTGTGCTTCTGGAAATCAAGCTTCACAGCCTAATTTCGGCTCTCAGAGCTTCGATGCCCCTCAAGGCTCGTCTTCGTCGTTCTCGCAGCCCGGCGGTGTTCCGTCTCAACCCGCTAGTTTTGGCGGTGGCAGCGGTTCAACGAACTTCAGCCAAGGCAGTGGCTCTTCGTGAGGAGCCTAGAAATCAGTGCTGTATGCACCGTTTGACCATTACCGCCGCGATGTTTTGACGCGATGGCATTGATTTGGGGCTAATGACGCCCACGACAAGTTAACTACACTGAAGGCACCCCGGTGATTACATCGGGGTGCTTTTTTCGTGGATTGAGATTCGTCCGACCCCACTTAAGTAGTGTTCAATCCGGCCGTCCTGTTTAACGACGGCAGCGATCAACCTAACGTCCAACCGCCAACTCGCATGCCAGTCGATAAATCCAATCAGAAAGTCCGCGACATGTTTGGCCAGATTGCGCCCAAATACGACCGGATGAATCATTTGCTGTCCATGAATGTGGATCGCTACTGGCGCTGGCGAGCGGTCCGCAAATTGGCGCCCAACCGCGACGATCCGATTTTGGACGTTTGCACCGGCACCGGCGATTTGGCGTTCTCGTTTCACAAGTACACCGCGGGTTCGGTTCCGATTGTGGGTTCTGATTTCTGCTATGAGATGCTGGAAGTCGGCCGCCAAAAAAGTGACAGAAGTTCTCGGGAGGTAACCTTCATCGAAGCCGATGCTCAGAACTTGCCGTTTGAGTCCGATCAGTTCCAAGTCGTCAGTGCGGCGTTTGGATTGCGGAACGTGGCCGATACGGATCAGGGCTTGCGCGAGATGGCACGGGTTTGCAAACCTGGCGGGCATGTTGCGATTCTCGAATTTTCAGTGCCGCGCCGGCAGCCGATCAAGGGCATGTACGGTTGGTACTTCAAAAATGTGTTGCCCAAAATTGGACAGCTGCTGGCGCGTAACGAATCCGATGCTTACAACTATTTGCCAGACAGTGTGGGCGAGTTTCCCTGCTACGAGCAGTTGACGGAGCGGATGTTGAACTGCGGCATGTCGACGGCCAAATTTTATCCATTGACCTTTGGCATCGCGACTTTGTACGTGGGTACCAAATGAAACAGCACCCCATCGTGTTGGCCATCACGGGCGCCAGCGGAGTCATCTACGGCCAGCGATTGTTGGAAGTGTTGCTGCGTAGCAATCTCGAGGTGCATTTGACGATCAGCGAATCGGGCCAAAAGGTTCTTCAGCATGAGCTTGGGTTGGATATCGACATCGAGAATTTTCAGTTGGAGCAATTGCTGGGGCGGGATGTCATCGACCAGCATTCGCTGGATGCGAGTTTGGTTCGCTACCACCATTACAAAGATTTTATGACACCGATCGCGAGTGGTTCGTTTCGCACCCGCGCGATGGTTGTCTGTCCGTGTAGTGGCAGCACGCTCAGTGGGATCGCCAGTTCGTCCAGCAGCAATTTGGTTCAGCGAGCCGCGGATGTTCACATGAAGGAGCGTCGCCCGCTGATTTTGGTTCCCCGCGAGACACCGCTGTCGCTGATTCAGATCGAGAATTTGCGAACGGTATCACTCGCCGGCGCCACGGTGTTGCCGGCATCTCCCGGTTTCTATCACGGCTACAAAACGGTGCAAGATCTGGTGGACTTCATCGTCGTGCGGATTCTCGATCACTTGGGGATTGATAGCGATCTGATGCAGCGCTGGGGCGAGTGATCAACG
>CAZDZX010000295.1:0-1712 GCA_964510005.1 uncultured Pirellulaceae bacterium | reverse complement strand
ATTCGTGGTTGGAGAATACAAGAGCACACGAAAGGACAAAAGCGGTCATAAAAATTATTCCTTCGTTTGCAAATGTTTTGTACAAAGACCAGCGACAGGAATGGAGCCAGCAGCTAAAGATCTTTATGAGCCAAGTTGAAGAGCTCGATCCGGCGTTGGTGTAGATCAGTTTTCGGGGTGCTAAGAGCCATGCGATGTGTGTGGCTCGTTTCTTCAAGTTCGTGTGTGGCAGAATCGATTGCATACATTTCCAAAAAATATGAAATGGACGTGCGTTGTGACCGTGCCAGAAAAGCAAAATTCATATGCTTTCTATCAAGCAAGTCCCTCTCAAGTTTTCTGGAAATTTCGGCATCCGTCATGATATGACCTCTGTTCAATTTCACTGAGGAGTGACAAACACCTTTTGAAAATGTTCACGTTTTCACTAGGGTTTAGGCACCGCGAACAAGATGCTCGGATTAAGTAGGGCAACCGATGGATCAACGCTTGATATTAAAAAGTGGTGACCAAGACCTGATTAACTCAGTCTCTAAGGCTTTACGGGCTCTGTCGGGGGTGTCTTCCTCAAGTATTTGAATTTCAATATTGAGGTCGGATGTTCCGTGTTCCCACACCCAGTGAGCAAGGCCTTTGTTGTCAGAATGGTCCAAGTGTTTCTTGAGGCGGGATCGAAGGTTTTTAGTTTCGCCAACATATAGCAGCTTTTTGTGATCGAAAAAAAGGTACAGGCCTTGCGAAGTTGGCAAGGTGGAAAGCTCTAGCTCATTCACGCTGACGTTTACGATTTTTACTGGAACAACAAGCCGGCTCGCGAGCTCTGGTTTCAGTTTTTTCGCTTTCCGCAAACTAAGCGCTGCCCATCTGTACTGAAGTTTGCTATATCCAGGCGCGATTCGACATGCCACTGCATCAAAGGCAGCGACCAGTTCGTCATCACACATAATCGTATCTAAGCTCGTGCTGTGTTGTCTTTCAATGTAACGCGCTGCAATTTCTGCTGCGAAAATATACTGCTCTTGATCTTCAAAACTGGTTCTTTTGGATCGAGGTCGTCCTGAGAGCGCGCCACGTTTTCGAATGTTCAACAGGCGTTGGTTCAATTCTCTGTTTTTTTCAACCATGCCGAGTGATCGACACTGCTTAATGAACTGTTCGTTGAGCTCAGGATCAGCAACAACTCGGTCGGGAGAAAACCCGCCGCATGCGAAATCAAAGGCCTGAACAATGAGTTCATCGATCATGCTGCAAGCAACTCATGGCTATTCAGACGAGGTTGCTTTTTAGTGACTAGGTAACTCTGCCACGCCAGATTTCCGGCATTCTCGTAATCCATTTGTGCTGTTTGGATGTAAAGAGTTTCGGAGAACTTACGCCAATCAGCGACCTGATTTTTGATCGCTTGAACCTTGTTGCGAAGGTTGATCGTTTCACCAGCATAAAGCTGTTTCTTTTGACTCTGACTAACCAGGTAAAGCCCTTTGTTTCCGCCAAGATCCTCAAGAGATAGCTCGTCAAGAAGGGTCATTTTGCCGAGTTTAACAAGATTTTTAGTTCCACGAAGTACGGCCGCACGAGTCCTCGCAAGGCTTGCTTGTTTTCGCAGTTTGAGTGCGGCCCAGCGATATTGCAGTGGCTTAAATCCGGGAGAGAATCGAGCTGCAATGTCGTCGAATTTTGCAGCGATATTTGGGTCGCATAGAATGTCGTCC
>CAZDZX010000294.1:0-5217 GCA_964510005.1 uncultured Pirellulaceae bacterium | reverse complement strand
GTGTCTGCCGACGTTTCGCGAAAGTAATCTAGAGACGGTTCGTCAAAAACTTCTTTCCACTGTTCAGAGCGACCGCCACGGAACTGGATCGCAGTCGTTTTCGAGAGACCGATTCTCCGCATGATTTTTTTAGCCAGCCCTTGGCCGGAAGTCATGACCATCGATTGCGGCTTTTCTTTGGGAGGCAGCTCTAGGTACGTGGCCAGTTCGGACACCGTGTTCTCAAAAGCATGTTTCCAGCCGTCGAAACTTACAAATTTCGTGGGGAACTGTTCTTGAGACAACCACGACTGGACATGATAGTTCCAGTACTCGAGACGATTGAGCCCATCGGTTTCGGGGCTATGACTGTAAGAATTCGGGCTTCGTAGAAAATCCGAAAAGTTCATCTGTTTGATGTTTGCGTCGAGGGATTTCGAGTAGTTGTACAAAGAAACCATGACGTCCCTTCCATCACGAACGACATAGACAACCTTTGCATTTTTGCTGAGCATCGTTGTCGCTTCGGCACCATCCAAGTGAGTCTTGTAGAGACGACTTTGTTTCGAAGATACATCGACATCAAAGTTTTCAAAACCTTCTTGGAAATAGTCGAAATTCACGACTAGACTATCCAGCGTCAGGTGAGTCCCCGACCGGCGGTGTGAAGCAACAAAAAAAGGTCTTTCATTCTCAATCATATTTACACTGTTGGGATTACCAACTTAGCCACTCTCAAATCCGCCCCTAGCCTACTTCGTCACGTCTGTCTTGGGTGCCAAAACCTAGGGTTTAACAAAATATTGACTGACTTTCCTCAGCGGCTTCATCACTCGCAAAAAAGGTGGCTTTTTCAGTCCATTCAGTTCCCACGCCAAGGCATCTTCTCGGTTAGCCAGGCGACGATTGGACAACGATTGATTGCTCTTGCCTCCAACCCTCATTCTAACAATGACTTCATCAAGATACCGAACCGATATCTGTTCTTTTAGCATGAGACGAAGCAACAGTTCGTAGTCCGCCGCGATCGACATGTCTGTTCGAAATTGCCCAAACCGCTCGTAACATGACTTGCGAATATAGCAGGTCGGGTGGGGAGGCATCCAACCAAAATGAAACCGTTTTCGATTGAAGGGTTTTTCCTTCCAATAGCGGATCACTTTATCGACATCATCCTCACTGACGTAGAGGAGCTCTCCAAAAACAGCATCGGAATCGTGTTCGATAAATGTACTGGCCACGCGAGATAGAACTTTGGGGCTCGCTAACAAATCATCGGCATGCAAGAAACCGATCACGTCGCCACTGGCACTGTTGATGCCCTTATTGAGAGCATCGTAAATTCCCTCATCGGGCTCTCGAATGACTTTGGAAATCCGATCGCCGTATTCAGAAACGACATCAGCGGTACCATCGGTCGACATCCCATCAATAACGATGTACTCCACCTGATCGTAGTCTTGTTCTAAGACCGATTCAATCGCACCGCCAATGGTCCGTTGGCAATTATAAACGGCTGTGATCACCGAAACGGTCGGCATTTTTTTCTGTACGTTCAATTTCGCGCCGCTACCTAATTTGCAGGTTACGTTTCAAGACGGTGGCAGGATTCCTCGCCACGACACAGCGATCTTCGACATCCTTGACCATCACTGCACAGGCGCCACGACACAGCTATCTCCAATGGTAACGCCCGGACCCGCAAACGCCTAGGCGCCCATGTCGATTCCCCAACCGTGATCGGTTTGGAAATCAATAGGCATGTTGCTTTTGCGGCAATCGTGGCAGGCGAAGCAGGGGTCGCTGTACGAAATAACAGTCGTGGCTCCAATTTCAATTTGGCAACGCGATAGAGCTCCACCGCAGGCCCGATTACCACAGTTTGCGTTGGAAACTCTGATTCTGTCAATCGGCTGCTTGTGTTCGACGCCTACCGTTTCCGATCATACATACCGAGCCAGAAGTTGCTCGCTGACAAGGCTCCAGGTGTATTTTTCTTCGACGAGCTTTCTTCCATTGAGGCCCCATTGCTTTCGATCCCTCGATCCTGCCAGTTTACAGAGAGATTGAGCGATTGCGGCCGAGTCCAATTCATCAACCGTTCCGCATGATCGCTGCGTGACTTCCTCGAAACGGCAATGGGTCGTGATCGCGACCGGCTTTGCCGCCGACAGAGCTTCAAGGATGGAAACGCTAAATCCCTCCTGCCGGCTAGGCTGACAGAAAATCTCGCAGTTGGCCAGCAGGCTGAATTTTTTGTCTCCGTAGATGGGACCGATCACGTGCACTTTTTCTGAACAACCGGACTTGGATATCGCGTCTTCGAAATCACGTTGAGCGCCACCATCAGGACCCGCAACGACCAATCGCCACTCCGGGAATTTGGCAAAAAAATCAGGCATCGCATTGGCAAGGATGTCCAACCCCTTCACGTAGTGCAGCCTTCCTAGGAAAAGAATGAAGGGCTTTTCAGTCAACTTTGGGAATTCGTTTTTGAACGGCAATGGATTTAGTGCTCGGTCTACTTTTTCCAGATCGACGCCGTTGGGAATCACTTCACAATGATTTTTGAATCCTTCCTTGCGTACGTTATCTTTCTCTTCGGGAGTGAGCACGTGAATGAATTTTGCACGTTCTAGTAACTGACGCCGGCCTAACGCAATCGCCACTTTTTTCTTGGCTGTTTTTTGAGCCAACGACCACGGGTCCAGCATGCCATGGGGAGTGATCACGTAGGGTATCTTAGATTGGTTTGCGAACTTGGCAGCCGCCAGCAGAATCGGTTCCCAAACGTTGTGTAGATGAATGACATCGAATGGCACATTCAAGTCCGTGAACGCTCTTTTGGAGACACGGCCTAACATTTTTTCATCAATGCCGTAACCCGCCACTGGGACTCGCTGCACACCCTCGGATAGCGGAACCTCGTCCTCGTTCGCGCGATACGACGCCAGCCAACACTCGTGCTTCTGAGACTGCTCCGCCAACAAGCACGAACAGACCTGTGGAGGGCCACCCATCGACTGCTCCAAGCTGTCAATTACATGTAGAATTTTCAAGTTCTTGCCATCGTACGATCAAGGTTAGGTAGGGGCATGCTGTGCCGCGAATTCAATGGCTTCCTGATACCCTTCCACAAAGGCTTCAAGGGTCGTCACCGTGGTTGCCGTCTTCTTCGCACCTGCCGCAAGACGGCTGAGCGATTCCTGATCCTCGAGTAAGTCCACGATCTTTTCGCCCAACGACGTCGGCTTCCCGGCCGTGAACGTGGCTCCATTTTGCCCCTCGTCGAAGGCATATATCTCCGGGTTGCAACGACTCAAATCGTCCCCCAGGACAACGGGTAGACCGTAGTTAAAGGCATGCATCAGCGACAACCCAATGTTTGCAGGATAGCAAAACAAACGGGAGCTCAAAAACCACGGCGCCAGGTTTTCCTCTTCATAGATCGGACCGGTGAATCGAACATTTTCTTCACAGCCCAGCGCTTTGACGAGCGATCGAAGCCTGTCTTCATCCGGGCCTCCTCCGATAAGCACCGCCAAAACATTGGACCGCTTCCTGCGAATTTCTGGCAGAGAACGAATCAGCAGCTCCAACTGATTGTCGGGATCAAACCGAGACACAAACAGCACCACATCACGTTCTTGAATGCCTTGCTCCTCTTGAAAGCTCTCCAAGCGAGCGTCCTGCCATTGATTGATTTGCTCTTGGATGGGTGTCGAATCGATGGCGTTGGGAGCCACAAAGCAGTTTCCCCAACCCATGGTTTGTTGGAATTCGGTCTTAGTGACGGGATCATAAAACATGACCGCTGTGCCCAGTCGGGCGACCCGATTTCGAAACCACCGTCGCACCGGTCCACTGCTTTTGGAATATCCATGTCCCCAGAGGATGGTCGGAACTCGATTCCATCGAGCCCTAATCAGAGAAGGGATCAGAGAGAAACATCGGGTGTTCCATGAAAGCACGATCACATCCCATGAGGAATCACCACAAACTCCGATCTGACTCCAACTCCAAGACAGGTACCCAAGATTGGGAAGCTTGACTTTCCATTCCTTGACAGGGCAATTCTCAAAATCAGCTGTTCCTTCGTTGGACAAGTCTTTCTCTGCCCCGAAAAAGACCTTCACTCGATACGATTGGCCCAACTGTCGAAACAGAGGGATCCGGTATTTTGGCAGGGCAGGCTGGCAGATTGCTACCCTGAGCTGTTTAGCCGATTGGTCGTTCATCAACTGGAAAAATTCAAAAGGAGTTTAGCGATGAACCACCGCACCTGAGTAGTAGGGATCTTGCATCAACGGCAGCATCCGCTTGTTGTAATTATTTCGCTCCTCTCTTTTCAAACGGGACACATACCAAGCCGCCGTCAATCCGAAGCAGAAAAGAGGTTGGCTTCCGACCAAACTTCCTTGCTTAAAGGAGAGAGCAAACTGGAATGTAAACATCGCCACCACCAATCCAAGGTTCACACGAGACGCCGCATCGAGGCCATCGCGCCGAATAACGCTGTAGCTTCCGGAAACAACGGTGAGACAGAAGGCAGAGAAAAACACGAATCCCAGCAGGCCTTCTTCAGCAATGACTTCGAGGGGCACGATGTGAGGATACCCGCCAATGGTATCCCATGCGGCCGAAGTTCCCAAACCGACAACCCAATAGACAGGGCCAGCATCACGCCATATTTGCAACAACCTGAACGCACTATCAAGACGACCGACAGCGTGGTCTTGCAGTTGATGTGATTGCCAACGAGCAGCATCCGCACCATTGCTGACGAAGTAGTACAGACCGATGGCGACCAATAACACCGCAACCATCGCCAAAATCGATGATCGCTTGGCAGCAACACGAGCCGTTACTGGCAACCAGACAACCAACGAAATAATACAGGCCACAACCTGGCCTCGCGATCCACTCCGAGCCATCACCAACAGGCCCAAGATAATGATTGCAACGTGGGCCAGAAATACGCGTCCTTGTTTTTTCTTCATCCCGTAGACCTTGAACACGGCCGCCAAGATCACGTAGCCGGCAAATCCTGCTACCGCCAACGGGTTCGCATCGATACGCTGGCCGTGCGCACCCCCGTCGTCCAATACGATTCCTCGGTTGATAATCGGACATAGCGACAGACCGACAAGGACGAAAAATCCAAAATAGATCAGGACCTTGATTGCTTTATCCAATTGGTTTCGGTCCACCGCACAGATCGGCGCTATGAACATGAAT
>CAZDZX010000293.1:0-5220 GCA_964510005.1 uncultured Pirellulaceae bacterium | reverse complement strand
GAAATGCTTGCGCTTTTTCTGCTAAATGGCGCCTGAATCAATCAGCGGCAAGGCGCGATCCGCCGGTTGCGGCAGGCTGATCTTCAGTCGAACAACATTTCCTTTGGATTGACTTTTCTTCGCCCTCGCCGCTAACCCTAAGCAATCCCGGATCAAAAAGAGCGGCGTGAGCGTCAACAGCTTACGTCGCCTCTGGGATATCTAACTCTAACTAACTAACAAGAGCCAATTAGCCGCTCTTGCCCAGCCAAGGCGTTTCCTGCTGGCCCACCAACTGATTGGCGCTCCTCGCCATCACGAATAGCAAATCTCCCAGCCGATTCAGATAGATCAAATCTTGGGACAAATCCGCAACCGGCTCGCTTTCAATCAATGAGACAAGCGAACGCTCTGCTCGGCGACACACCGCCCGAGCGAGATGCAATTGCGCCGCGAGTTGTGATCCTCCGGGAAGGACAAACGTCTTCAGCGGCTCCAACTGTCCTTGGAAAAGATCAATCCAACTTTCCAGAGCGGCAATATGCTCGTCGGTAACTGGAATCGAAACATTCTCGCTATTCTCGTTGCAGCTAGATGCGACATGGCTTCCCAAATCGAAAAGATCGCTCTGGATTTGAACCAATCGTGAACGAAGCCCCTCCAATTGGGTCTCTCCTGAGGCAAGACCCACAGCACAACCAAGATGGCAGTTCGTTTCGTCAACATCGCCGCAAGCGAGGATTGTGGGATTACTTTTAGAAACTCTCGCACCGCCGATCAAACCGGTTGCCCCTTTGTCGCCTGTGCGTGTATAAATCTTCATTCGACCACTTCAAAAATAAAGGATTGCAACTGTGGAAAAGGTCAAATCTTGCGGGTTTCTAATCTATCGAAACCAGCCCGTTCGATCTGTCCTGCTGATGCGCCACCCGCATCGCTGGGATCTGCCCAAGGGACATGTTGACGAAGGAGAAACAAACCTTCAATGCGCCTTACGCGAACTTGATGAAGAAACCGGCATCCAGCTGGAACATTTGCGCATCGACGAAGGATTTAAATACAAAGATCGCTACGTCGTCAGTGGTAAAAAGACCAAAAAGCGTAAGACGCTGATCATCTACATGGCGGAACTGGTCGAAGACGTCGAGATCGTGCCGACAGAGCATGAAAGCTACGAGTGGATCACATGGAATCCACCTCATAAAATTCAAGAAAAAACCATTGATCCGCTGTTGGCCGAAGCAGATCAATGGTGGCAAAAAAGTGAATCGGCGCAGAATCAGAAATCTACCACGTAGACTTTCTTAATATCCCGCGCAAACAACCCCCACCCCTCGAAACGCGTATGCGTCACATCGGTAGCAGCCTGTGCTTTTGACGCTACTGGCTGGCGATGGGTTTCTTCTTCATCCGCACATGGAATACGACAAGCCCACGCTCTGATTCACTTACTCGTTCGCGAAAAGATAAAACAGGCTGGCTAGAGAAGCCAACTAGGCACACACCGGCTACAGAACACCGTGACGTTGGGACCGGAGAAAAGACGCCACTGACCACCACAGTGGATCGTTACGCAAGACGATCGGTCGCGATGTGATAATGGGGCTCCTCCGAGACATCGATCTCGACGAAATCGCCGGCCTTGTCCAGCAACCCGCGACACTCGGGACTCAAGTGCGTCAGCTGCAATCGCTTTCCACCCGCTTCGTACTTTTCAGCCAGCGTATTGATCGCCTCTAGGCCCGATTGGTCGTAAACGCGGCTGTAGTAAAAATCGATCACAACATCATCGGGATCTTCGGCAACCTGAAACAGATCTTTAAACGAAGAAGCGGAAGCAAAAAACAGCGGACCATGAACTTGGTAGACCTTGCTGCCAGACTCGTTGTGCTTTACATCGGCCCCGATATGAGTCGCGTGGTTCCAAGCGAAAACGAGCGAGGAAATCACAACGCCCAGAATAACCGCCGATGCCAGATCGTGCATGAACACGGTGTATCCTGCAACGAAGACCATCACCAGCATGTCCGTAATCGGCATCCGGCGGAACATCTTCAACGAAGCCCACTCAAAGGTTCCGATGACGACCATGAACATCACACCAACCAGCGCCGCCATGGGGATCTGTTGGATCCACGGAGCCAAAAACAACACAAACGCCAATAGACAAACCGCAGCCGTGATGCCCGACAGTCTGCCACGTCCGCCGGAATTTACATTGATCAGTGATTGCCCGATCATCGCACAACCGCCCATTCCTCCGAACATTCCGCAAACCACATTCGCCAAACCTTGGCCGATGCACTCGCGATTGCCCTGACCACGTGTTTCGGTAATCTCGTCGATCAAGGTCATCGTCATCAATGATTCGATTAGACCCACGCCGCAGAGCACGATGGCAAACGGCAGGATGATCCACAGCGTTTCGAGGTTCAGCGGAACCTGCATTTCAGGATCAAGAAAATAAAGCGTGGGCAGTCCACCGGCGATACCGGCTTCTGTTTCCGAATTGATCACCGCGGTAATCGCCGCTTGCTGGTCAACTTCAGACAACTCACTCCATGAAGACGAATCCGCTGCCGCAGCCACGCTGTGACCATGAGCATCCACGCCCTTGAGATCAAGGATTTCTTCTGATTTCAAATTAGTCGTCAACATGTCGCCAACGGTGGCCAGCGTGTTGCCTTGGCCCTCGGTATGAAAACTACTATTCACAGCAACCGAAATCAGGGTCACTGTGAGAATCGCCGCCAGCGAAGAAGGAACGGCTTGGGTAAATTTAGGCAGTAGCCAGATGATCGCCATCGTCAACGCGACCAATCCCAGCATCCAGAACAGCGGAGCACCTTGGAGGAAGGTCAGCGAACCGTCAGCCGCTAATGTTTTGAAACTTCCCAACTGTGCCAATCCAATCACGATGGCCAGTCCATTGACAAAGCCCAGCATGACCGAATGCGGAACCATGCGGATCAGTTTTCCCAATCGAGCAATCCCGATCACAATCTGTAGCAGGCCACAAAGGATAACCGTTGGGAACAGATATTCGACGCCGTGGATCGCGACCAAGGAAGCCGCTCCACCGATCACGACCGCCATCGCGCCGGTCGCTCCCGAGATCATTCCGGGGCGTCCGCCAAAGATCGCTGTCAGCAATCCGATAAAGAACGCCGAGTACAAACCGATCACCGGTGACACGCCCGCAACAAAGGCGAAAGCAATCGCCTCGGGGACCAGCGCCAAAGCTACGGTAAGCCCGGAAAGGATATCGCTTTTGAATGAACCAGACCGCTGGCGAAAGAAATTGAGCATTCGGAGTACGTCAAAGGAAGGTCGATACATGCCCAGGACAAAGGGTCCTGAGCGGCGATAATAGTCATACCTACTACGGGGTCAATGTCGCGCCTAGCGACTTATCGACCGTTTTTTCCTTAAGAAACGAGCCTTTTATGGCAGAATTTCTCACAGTGTGAATATGCCGTCCCTATGCCCCAGTGAGGGCATCTAATACTCCCCAACCTCCTGCCAGCACCCCCGCGCGGCCAATTTTTCGGAATCTTCAGCAAACATTCGGTTTGTATGATTCAACAGGCTTGGAAACTTAGCCATAGAAGAAATAGACGATGTGAAAGAACAGAGGCGCCGTAAACGTCAGACTGTCCAGTCGGTCCAGAAAGCCTCCGTGACCCGGCAGCGCGGCGCCTGTATCTTTCACACCAAGGTCCCGCTTGATCGCCGAAACGCAAACGTCTCCAGCGAAACCTGCCAGGCCCACGACCAACCCGATCAGAATCGCGCGGGGAAAATCCAGCAGGCTCAACCAAGGCCCCACCACCGCTGCCACGACCGTTGTCGTTGCCACACCGCCGATCAATCCAACCGTCGTCTTTCCTGGGCTCACCGTGGGAAGCACTTTCTGTTTGCCCAGCGATTTTCCCCAGCAGTATTGAGCCACATCATTCAACTGGGTCAGCAACAGCAACAGCACCAACAAACCAATACCGGCGCATTGCTCCGATGAATCAGTCGGCCATGCCGGAGCCACATGCGGTTGCTCTCCCAATGGCAGCGTCAACAACATCGCCGCATGTGACAGTGAAAACAGCGTCATCATCAATCCCCACTGAATCGTTCCGACCGCTTTCAAGAAGCCTTCGGTTTTGCCACCCAAAACAACTTGAGTGGGAACCAGCACGAACATGTAGACGGGTATGAACACGATAAACATCCCCACCCACCCCGTCCAAACCCACAGGAACTGAATCGGGATCGACAACCAGATCCAAATCAAAACCGGCCGATCGCTGTCACGAATGGGCACCAGCTGAAAAAACTCACGCAGCGCCAGAAAACAAACGGCTGCCAGAAACAGAATGGTCGCCCATTTGGAAATACCAATCACGACGGCCAATGCCCCAATGATCAACCACCACGTTCGCACCCGCGCCGCAAGCTCGCCCGAAACGCCACGAACTCGCAACAGCGCCGAACAACCGACAAGGATTCCAAACAAGACCGCAAATGCGATCAATATCTCATGAGAAAGATGATTGAAAATCTGAACTTCTCCCAGCATGACCCTGCTCACTCTGCGTTGCGCTTCATCGTGCCGGCGATAATCCACAGGCGCCGAACCGCAGTCACAACTCCCAATCCAATCACGATCACCAACGATCCATTGAGAATCCAACCCGAAATCTGGCCTCCGCTGCCGGCAAATTCAATCGCGGCTAACGCCAGACCGCTGAGCGTCATCAGCGCCATCCGATGGGGCTTCGCCATCGGTCCAACAAAAACCTGACCGGCAGAAACACTCGCACCGATCGCTCGGACGTAGGCGACAAACATGGCGACCAACGCCGCAGCCCATCCCAACACTCCGATCCCGATCACGCTGTAGCCGGCTCCAATGAAAATCAACGCGTCCGAAATCCGATCGGGAACTTCGTTATAGAGCTCACCTTCGGCGGTCGCCTTACCGCCTTCCATGGCCACCATGCCGTCTAACAGATTGGCGATCAACCGCGTCTGAACCATCAGCGCCGCGACCAGCCATAGGATGCCTCGGATTGTAGAACCTTCCACGCAGGCCGTCGCGGCCATGCACACTCCTGCGATCAGCGAAAACAGAACACTGCTAACGCTCACCATATTCGGAGTAACTGAAGTCCTCGCCAACGCCGCGGCAGCGCTTTGAAAGATTGCCATACCGCGGGATTTGATCGGTCTGCGGTTTGCCAACTC
>CAZDZX010000292.1:0-5228 GCA_964510005.1 uncultured Pirellulaceae bacterium | reverse complement strand
TGTAAGCAGTATTACAATTAGTTAGTCTGACCCAAGACGCGACGGTAGTCGTCGCAATAAATTGTTGATGGTGCGAACTGAATGAAGAGGCGAATTGATGGAGATTTCGGTAGGTATCAGGATCGATCCAGAAGAAGGAATATCAAGCTTCGGAATCGAAAAAGTGAACTCGCTAATCAATTTTGGATCCAAGGTCATCTCAATGGAGCAAGGCGGCGCCGTGATGCGGAGACTTCCTGGCAAGAATGAAGAAACTGTATCGATGACTCTGTCAGGTTGCGACATGAAAGTCATCATGGAGGATATCGATTTAGAAAACAGTCCTCAGTGGCAGGAGTATTGCCGGCGTTACAAAGAAGGCTCGGCTTTGATCAAACCTTACATACACTACGAAGCAGGAATAAAGGGTCAGGAGCCAAAAACTGATTACCTTTTGCAAGACTGCTGACTTCTGGTTCGGAATTCAGCCGCACATTCCAGAGATGGCGAAGTCACTAAAGCGTCTGGTAAACGATGCCGAGAAACAAGAAAACGATACCGGGAAACAAGACAAAGCCAAAAAAGCCAATTAGTCCTTTTATTTAGCCTACCGTTCCACCAACCCGACCTTTGACAAATCCAAAGGTGCAAAACCCAACTTCAACGCGGGCGAATCAAGATGCCTAGTTCCCAAAAAAGGCCCCTGATCCCTGACACCTTTTCAGCGTCCTCCTCGCCGTTCTCAAAGAGCTGCTTTTGCCATGTGTAGAACTGGGTTGGCTGGATTTTGTATTCTTCGCAAAGCGTTGAAACAGCGACACCATCGACCAAGTGACGCTTGACGATTTCGACTTTCTGCTGGCCTGTGAATTGCCGACGTGGACCGGGGCTCATAGAATCTCCTTGAGGTTATCAATGAGATTAACTTATCAGGTCACAAACTCCAGTTCCGACTGAGGCAGAACATGAACCGAAACTTAGTCGGTAGATCAGTAGCATGAAGCAAGTCACGATCTTTACTGACGGAGGTGCTGTTCCTAATCCGGGACGAGGTGGATATGGCGTAGTTCTTAGGTTCGGCGGCTACTGCAAGGAACTATCTGGTGGATTTAAGCTCACCACCAACAATCGAATGGAGCTGATGGCTGTGATCGTTGGACTGGAAGCCTTAAAGGAAGCTTGCCAAGTCAAAGTGTTCAGCGACTCAAAATACATTGTTGATGCGGTAAACAAGGGTTCCGTTTTTCGTTGGCGCGAAAATGATTGGCGGATGAATTCATCCCTGAATTCCAAAAGATGCAAGAACCCAGATCTTTGGGAAAGACTGCTCGCGGCCTACGACAAACATGAAGTTGAGTTCGATTGGGTCAAAGGACATGCTGGTATTCACGACAATGAGCGTTGCGATCAACTCGCAGAAGGGGCACTAAAACTCAATGACCTACCTGATGATGTGGGCTATCTGCCTGACCCTAAACCAAACAAGAACGTTGAATCAGACAACAACGCAAAAACACTGCTCATGAAGAAGGTCAAGATCACGGCGGAAGGGCAGCCATGTCGGAAATGCCAGACTCCCGTGATCAAGCGTAGCCCAAAAAAGAAAACAACCAAACCGAATCAATCATACTATTACGCTTGGTACTTGTACTGCCCAAAATGCCGAACCATGTATATGGTCGACGAAGCAAAACGAGAAGTAACCCAAGATGGAAAGCGGTTGTTTTGATTCTGGTTCAGTTCTTTCAGACTGCTGCTGTATTTTGAAATCGAATTTCCACAGCATCTAGAACGAAGTCGTCAGCCATGCCTTGTCCCGGTGCACTATCGACATCAATCGTGAGCTTAACTGGGTTGCCGGAGCCTCAATTGATTCTGCAACGGCTTCGGAGATTTCAAAATCGAACGACTCACGATTGTCGATGTAGTATCCACCAATCATTGCGCCTACTTTTGTTCCATTCGGGCTGACCACGTGCTTTGAAATACGAATGATTTGGGGTCGGCGGGACGCTCCGCGGCCAACAAGAGTTTTCGGGCCGCGGAGCGTCCCGTCCACTTTTTCGTGCTGACGCTCAAACAATGTTGGCGCCAGTCCCGGTGCTTTTTTCGAGCGGCGTTCCGCCACGGAATGCGAATGAGGTCGCCGCACAAGGTTTGTAAGGAACCAAGTTCGCAACGTCATCGGGAGTGAAGCGACACTCGTGGATCGCGGTTGCCACCAACACATTTTGACAGCCGGCTGTTAAAAGCTTCTGAGCGTCGTCGCCATCGCGAACGCCGCCACCGGATACGATCCGAACATCGGGGAGCTCTTGGACAATTTCGCGGATCAACTCTTCGGTCGTCGCGCCACTGCTGGTGCCCACACTGCGCAGGTCCAGCACAATCATGTCTCGCACTCCAGCGGCCCAAGCGCGGGAGACCATTTCCAGCGGAGAGGTGGTTGCCAGTTCTTCGGATTTGGCAATGACTTTCCCGTCCCGCAAATCGAGACTGAAAATCGGACGAAGGCCACTGTTGACTAAACCTTCGATGATGGAGAACTCGTCCCACGAAGAAAGCGTCTCTGTGGAGAACACCAGTTGAATGTCAGGGCTTTGGCAAAGGTCCAAAATCTGATCGACTCGATCATCGCTATGCAACGAGCTGATCCAGTCGGCATCGATCCACAACGAGAATCCGGCTTCGGTCAGTTCGCGGTAGACCGCCGAAATCGGAGTCGCTCCCGCAAAACTATCGATGTTGGCCAAGTAAAGACAGTCGCAGCCGGTTTGATTGAAAATCGATTTGGCGACTTCAACCGGGTTCGAGGACTGGGTCAACTGGCTGTGGACAGGCACATAAGCCCCTCGATCTCCACCTTTAGCCCATACAACCTGCCCAATCATCAGGTCGAGGACGGGGATGATGGGACTGACATAACGAAGCATTTTATCGCCTTTTTTTCTATCTGAACAAAGTTGCGGAACAACGTTGGAGTGCAAGTATCGCAGTGGACATCTCCAAGGCAAACAATTTGTGGATGTCTCGAATCGCTAGCCGGAGGGGAATTTTTGCCTTCTTTCGGGAGGTTGCCTAGAATTCGGTTACGATCTCCCCGGTGGCCGCTGGAGCGGTGAAATCCGGAAAATCTACTTTGAATCGGTGCCCACGGGTGCCGTTTCGACTTCTGTTTCATACAGCGGTAAAAACCGGTAATAGACCTCCAGCGTCATCACTGCCATGGCGGTTGTGTACAGCCTGCCGCCGACTTGGCCGTGCCGGTCTTCAAAGTACCAGCTCCCGTGCTCGTGGCCTTCTTTTTGCTGTGTCCGCACGAGAGTGTCCCGTAGGCTCTTGTTCCACGTTTCCCAGTGCTCGGATTTTGCGTGGTGCAACACCAAACTTGCATAGTAATCAAAGTAGACATCTGTGTTTGAAGGACCCGCAGTGGCCAGCAAGTCACAACCTGAATCCAGCGTTTTCAGGTCTGGCGTGGAACGCAGATACAGACGCGTCAGGTGACCGATCGCGGTGCAGGAAGGGCGACGGGTTTTGCTGGCTGGTTCGATTTTTCCGCTGGTCCCGACTAGTCGGTATCCGAACTCAGTCCCGTCATTGAATGCTAGCGTTTCGATAAAACGCCGCGTCTTGTCCAGCTGCTCGGGCTCCGTTCCGATCCCGGCATTTTCGCAGGCTTTGAGCGCCATCACGACCCAGCCGGTGACGGACATGTCGCCGGGAGACTGCGGCGTGTATCGCCAGCCGCCACGTGGATGTTGAGAACTGATGATGTAGCGACGGGCTTCGGTGACGGCTTTTCGATAGGTTTCGTCGCCAGTCATCGCAAGGGCTTCGGCCATGGCTGCGGTGGCGATGGCGTGGCCGTACATGGGTTGCCTGCCGCTGGTAAGACTGCCGCCGTAACTGAGGTATTTGATTTTCTGGTCCAGATAATCCAGCCCACTTTTGACTTGGCTTTGATAGGGGCCATTCTGATGTGTGTAGCCAGCGCCCAGCAAAGACATCAGCGCCAAACCCGTGGCTGCGGTGGGAGCTTCTTTGAGCCCCTCGTTTCTACACCTGCCATTGCATTCGCTGTGATGGTGAAAAAACCCCCAGCTGCCGTCACTGGCTTGGTGATGGACAATCCAGCGAAGTCCATCTTCCACTGCGGTCTCGCTTCCGGGCGAGCCACCATATTTTGAGGCGAGTTTGGCGCGGGATTCAGCATCGCGTCCCTCCGGTCCACCACCGGGCGCAAACGCGCGGTTGGGTGAGGGTGCGTCGTTGGTGGGAAGGACGTCGAGGGATTCTTCGCGGCGTACTGAATCGATCGGCGTTGGGATCTTTTCGGCAGCCAGTTCTTCGACGTTGTCGTTGGTGGCGTCGAAATTGTCTTCGATCGGCGACACTTCCACGTCCAAGGTTTCAATTTTAACCGGTGAAACTTCGATGGCGGGAACGAGCTCTGGTGGATCGATCGGATCGGGTGCCAAAATTGTGGCGACCACACCAATGGAGTCTTCGGTTTGGAGGTTGGGAACGAACCACAGTGCCAGTCCAATGAACAGCAGCGTGTGCAGCACGACGCTGGTCAGCAACGAGGACAGCTCGCCCCGTCGCCGTTTCACTTTTTGGGAAACTGAAAGTTGGGGCGAAGATTCTGCCTCAACGCCGACAAACGATGCTCCGCCATTTGTCGTGGATTTTGTTGGCGCGGATTCGGGGGTAGGGGAGGGGCGTTTTGAAGAGCGCTTTGGGGATGCGGCTGCCAGTTGCTTTTTCTTTTTTGGAGAAAGCGTCGGCAGCGGTACCGGGGACACGAACTCGTATTTGGAATCCGAATCTCCGTCGCTCGAGTTGGAATCAGTTGGCAAGCTCATGGTTCTGGATGCCAGCGGTAAAGAATCGGCTGTGTCCAAGGGCGATGGGTAACGTTGTCCTTCTTGTAAGTCTAGTTCGGCTGATTCTCAGGGGAGCCTAAAGTCAGACCGAAAAGCCCCGATAATCGTCAAGCTTCGCCATTTTGTTGAGGCCAATACAATGGGTGATCGGACCGAGCCGGTGAGGTGCGCATCAACTGGGGTGCTGGAGTCGCTGGCACTATGCAAAAAAGCTCACGTCAGGCACAGCCTGACCTACCGCGCTACCGGGCCGGCACCATGCAAAAAATAACGCAAAGGCGCAAAGAGTAGGTCAGGCTGTGCCTGACTTGCATCGCTTGTGATGCTGCCATCGTTAGCCGTTTTGGCGCTAGCCCAATG
>CAZDZX010000291.1:0-5299 GCA_964510005.1 uncultured Pirellulaceae bacterium | reverse complement strand
CGAAACGACTTAGATGCTCATCCCCGAAACTGTTGTGGGTTCAGCAGGTTTCTGAGTCGCAGCGAAGTTGGCTCCCAGCAGGCCGGCGAGCGTATCGAGATCGCCACTGAATCTGCGCGTGAAGTGGAACTTGCCGCCACCGTCTGGACCATCGATGATCAGCTTGTTGACGAACAGGCCCTTTTCGATCTTCAGATTGCAATCAGCTTCCGACAGCGTGATCTTTGCTGGACGCCGGAACCATTTGTGCTGCACGAGCGACCAGCCGGCTTCCTCTTTTTTCAGGTTGAGTTTGGTGCGGGTCGGAAACGAAGCAAATGGTGCGTTGCTAAAGATCGCCAACTCACCGGCTTTGGCTTTGCCGTATCCCGGTCGAATGAGACCCCAGATCGGATCGAACACAACGGCCCGCATGTAGACCACGCGTCGATGCGCCCAGCGATAGGCGACCAAGCAAGCCGCAAAAATCAGTAGGTTCAGCACGGTCGCCAGCAAAGGGCTAAAGGCATAGATCGCGATCAGCCCAGCACAGGTTGCTTTGTTGGCTGCTTCGAGCATCGCGTCGACCGATGGAAACGGGATCAACCAAACCATCACCTCAAACAAGAACTTGATTGTGTTGATGACGAAGATGTTGATGATGGCGGCGATTCCCATCAGGATATCCAACGGCAGAGTGAAGCCAGCAATCGTGGCCCCGGGAACGATGGCTTCGGCCACGGCGGGGTCCACCGATCCGCCACCGTTCTCCGGAAACAACGAGGGCCCGAATCGAATGACCAAGATCGTGATGATGCCTGCCCAAGCTTCGATTTGGTCGATGGCTTGAGCCAATGGTTTGGATACCTTCGTCAGTCGTGGCAGTGAAGTCAGTACCGTCAGTCCCACGAAGATCCACAACACGCCCGGGTTTTGCAAAACAGGGTTGTTGCTGATGAACTCGTTGAACGGAAGATCAAAGGGCAGCGAGTCACCGTACTGGCTCAGCCCGCAGAGGCAGGCGATCCCAAAGAAAGGAGAAATCGCGATCGGAGCCAGCGGCCCCAGCCACTCCAGTGCCGACGGGGAAGCCGAGATCGCGTTGGCCAATTCAGCGGCCTTGTCGGTGTCGGACTGATTCAACTGATCCAATTGAAAGTGTTCAGAGATCGCTTGTTCGGAGAACGATTGTGGCGAAGCCGAATGGACCTGCGACTGCAGGGCAAAGGGCAGCAACCCCATGATGACAAGCAAGTAGATGGCTATTTTCTGGCGAGCAGACATTTGGCAGGCAACGTGTGATGGATGGAAACGAGGCGATGACCCATTGTATGACAATTCGCGAATCGAATCGTCATCTTGGCTTTTAAGTCGAAATAGCGGGACTTTTTCGAATTCGACACATGGGTGAGCTGCGGCAAGCGCATAAAAAAAGCCTGCATCGTGCAGGCTCTACAGCGTGATTGTGCACTACTCGCGTGGGCGAATCGCACCTGTCAAACCAGTGTAGTCGCAACGATCTTCCATGTGCCACAGTGGCATTCCGGAAAGAACTCGCTTGCGAAGTGCTTCAATCTTTTCTGGACTTCCAGCAGGTGCATCGGTAGGAATGAACGTATCACCTTCGTGTGGAACGAAATCTTCATCGTGTCCATACTCAAGGATTGCTTCGAATACGTTGTTAATTTGTTTACGTGAGGACATAAACGTAATACCTGTGGGTTTTAGGGTCTTAAGGATCCGAGCTTCAAAGAATAATTTGGATGCAGTCCATGCATTTATGCTCGGGGAAATTGAAATGGAATCCTTCCCACGAACGGGCGGTTTCAAACCGTGTTCGCCAGCATTATTGACGACCCATCCCCAATGTCAAGAAAAATAAAACAAGAAACGGCAAGTGGCTTTCGCTCGACAATTCCCGAGGTCTATGGAAACCTTTAGAGAAACCTTCCGGCTTACATAAGCAAATTCAATCAACCTCCGCTTGTCAACCTTCCTGCAGTTAAGGCTCCCTTAATTGGCAACAGTGGCAGCATCGCTTCCGCAATGGAATTCCGCCAATTTCGCCTTGGTGTCCGGTTGCGAAATAACGTTTCAGGCGAAGAATCCTGACTGTAGGCCCGATTATTTTATCAGTGAGAATCGACACACTGGAAAGCAAGTTCCACGAGAAAAGGAAACGTCATCGATAGAGAGTCCCGCCAAATCAGCGTACGTGGAGCAAGAACCCACTGCCTCCAGAATATCGATGTCGATATCCCTTGTGGCAAACTTGTTGCCATCACAGGCCCCAGCGGATCGGGGAAAAGCTCTCTGGCGATCGATACGCTATACGCTGAAGGCCAACGTCAATTCCTCGAATGCCAGTCAATTTACGGGCGGCAACGGGTCGACCAGCTCCCCATGGCCGACGTTGATCTGGTGGCAGGCCTACCGCCAACGGTCTGCTGTGCTCAGCAGAACTCCGGGGGGAGCCCGCGTAGCACAGTCGGAACGCTGACCGAAATACATGACTTTTTGCGGCTGCTTTTCGCCCGAGTCGGAGTCGTGCACTGCTACAGCTGCGGTCAGCCGATCACTCAAAACACCGCCGCAGAGATCGCAGACTCGATCGAAGCCCTGCCTGAAGGCTCCCGCGTCATGATCGCGGCTCCCTTGTCGGGAGACGAATCGCTGTCCGTGAAAATAAAAACAGTTCGACGCAGCGGATTGTTAAGGGTCCAACTGGACACTGCCGTTTACGACATCGATCAACTCCCTCCTGGAGAGCTTGAGCCCGAATCGGTGCTGGCCATCGTTGATCGGATCATTGTTAGAGAAGACATTCGAGAAAGGGTACTCAAGGCGATCGATGCCGCCACGGAGATCGGCGAAGGCGGTGTGATCGTGAGCCACATTGATCCCCAAGCCATGGAAGCCGATCCGGCGATTAAGTCGGATCCATCGCAGTGGCATCAGGCCCGACACAGCACCCGCTACGCCTGTCCCGGTTGCGACATTGAGTTTTCGGAAGTCAGTCCGCGGCTGTTCAGTTTTAATTCCGCGGAAGGGGCTTGCTTGGACTGTGAAGGACTCGGGTTACAGTTGCGTTTCGATGAAACCCGCTTAGTCGACCGCAGTCGCTCGCTGTCTGAAGGCGCGATCGTTCCGTGGCGCGATCTGTCAGACCGCGAACAAAAATCCAAGATCAAGGAACTCACCTCTATCCTTGCCGAATTGGAATTTGACGCCGACCAGCCGTTATCCAATCTCGAACCTGAGCGATGGCGAAAATTCCTTGACCATCATGAAAAGAAAACTCCGGGTCTGTTCGCTTTGCTGCAGCGCGACCTATCGACCACCGAAGACGACGCGTGGTTTGAAGCGCTCAGCTCATTCGAGCGGGAGTTGGCTTGCGAATCCTGCGACGGTTCGAGGCTGAACGAGCAAGCGAACTCGGTTCGAGTGATGGGCGCCAGTCTGAATGAGCTACTGTTGATGAATCTGCAGCAGGTTACCGACTGGTTCAAAAACACCGCGTCGAATTTCGATGGCGACGATGTGAAAACCGAAGCGGCCACACGAATCATCCAGCAGATTACCAAACGATTGGATTGTCTGATGGGAATCGGCGTATCGTATTTGACGCTTTCTCGGGGGGCAAATTCGCTCAGCGGAGGCGAACTTCAGCGAGTCCGCATGTGTGCGTCATTGGGTTCTGGTCTGACTGGGGCCTGTTTTGTGTTGGATGAACCCTCGGTCGGATTGCATGCCCGCGATTCGGAGCGACTGCATCAAACCATCCGCGGGTTGGTCGATAACGGAAATTCGATTGTGGTTGTTGAACACGACATCCAATTGATTCAGTTGGCCGACCACGTGATCGACATCGGGCCCGGATCCGGATCGCAGGGAGGCCGAATCGTGGCTCAGGGTGCCCCCGCAGAGATTGCAACCGTCCCTGAAAGCCCGACGGGCATGGCGTTGGCGAACAAAGTCTCTATCGCGACTCCGACCCAGCGCAGGCCTGTCGACGACAATTGTGCTCGTCTGGAAATCGTCGGGGCGACTGGATTCAATCTCAAAAACGTGAACGTCAGCTTTCCACTGAATCGCTTGGTGGGCGTCTCTGGCGTCAGCGGGTCTGGGAAAAGCACGTTGGTGAATCGCACGTTGGCACCCGCGATCAGCGACCAACTGGGCTTCATGGGGCGGCGTCCCGAGCCTTTCCAGAAACTGATCGGCACGGAGTCGATCGAAAAATTGATCGTCGTCGACCAGAAACCGATCGGACGAAACGCGAAAAGCTGCCCGGCGACTTTTACGGGCCTGTTTGATGAGATTCGCAAAGTCTTTGCCAAAACCCGAATTGCGAAACAGCGGGGATTCGGCATTGGGCGCTTTAGCTTCAACGCCAAAGCCGGGCGCTGTGGAACTTGTTTTGGACACGGTTTCGAAAAAGTAAAACTGGATTTCATGCCCGATGCGTGGATGAAGTGCAAATCGTGTGCAGGCTCGCGTTTCAATCCACAAACCTTACAAGCGACGTTTGCGGGGTTGTCGATCGCCGACGTGTTGGAACTGACCGTGGATCAAGCTCGAGAGCGATTTGCCAGTTTCGCCAAAATGATGCGGACGCTGGACGTGTTAGATTCGGTAGGACTGGGATATTTGCGGCTAGGGCAACCGGCATCGACATTGTCAGGCGGCGAATCCCAACGTATTAAACTGGCCAAAGAACTTGCACGAAGCGAGCTGTCGCATACCCTGTACTTACTGGATGAACCGACCCGAGGCCTGCACGTGCAGGACATTCGAAACTTGTTGGATGTGTTGCAGGGGTTGGTTGATCGGGGGCATTCGGTGATCGTGATTGAACATCATTTGGATATGCTCAAAGCTGCGGACTGGTTGATTGATCTGGGCCCCGAAGGCGGTGAAGCCGGCGGACAGGTCGTCGCCACGGGCACCCCCGAGCAGATCGCGGAGTGTCGCGATTCGTTGACAGGAAAATACCTTGGGTCTCTACTGTGATCATGCAGACAGCAGCAAAAACCAACTGGCTTTTATATTTCGCTTGCTTGTGCATCGCCATGCCACTGAGCGCGGCTGCCCAAGAAGCCAAAATCGAAGTCCTCGCTGAAGGACTGAGCAATCCGTTTGCCGTGGCGGTCCAGCCTGAAACCGACGTGGTCTACGTTGCCGAAAGTGGTGCCCAGCGCGTGGTCAGGTATTTTGACGGGAAGATCGAGCCTGTCATTACGGGGTTCCCCACCTCAAAAGCAGACGGCTACGTGGCCGGTCCCATGTCGCTGATGTTTATGGAACGAAGCGGTTTGTG
>CAZDZX010000290.1:0-5305 GCA_964510005.1 uncultured Pirellulaceae bacterium | reverse complement strand
GTGCCATGGTCCACGCTTGTCGTGGCCATGTTTGTATCAGTCTAACTTCAAAAATAACAAACAACTTGCAAGCGTGAGAGTGAGTTCAGCGAAACATGCTCACGCTGTGCGTG
Source organism: uncultured Pirellulaceae bacterium (assembly GCA_964510005.1). GTDB lineage: Bacteria > Planctomycetota > Planctomycetia > Pirellulales > Pirellulaceae > Mariniblastus. Next base: position 5,192 of record CAZDZX010000290.1, on the reverse strand, counting down.
AGCATGGCACCCTGCGCGTGAATGAGCATGGCACCCTGCGCGTGAATGAGCACGGCACCCTGCGCGTGGATGAGTATGGCACCCAGCGCGCGAATGAGTATGGCACCCAAAGCAAATCCGCTTAAACCTAGAATCCGCGAAACGGATGCGCCGCATCTTCTTTGGCGTCGATCATTTCGTCGGCGGACGGTGATGACTTCATGGCATTCTGGATCGCCATTTTGGTCGCTTCGTAATTGTACTCGTAGATCTTTTTATCATCCGACGCTTCAGGATGAATAAACACGCCGCAGACGCAGACCAACTCTTCACACTGATCTTTGGGAATGACGCCATCGGCCACGCAGTCGGCAACGGCTTTGGCAACCGCAGCTTGGGCCGGGCCAAACATTTGCACGGCCTGTCGCATTCCCTTGATCGTGACTTTGGTCACCATCACGGTCGAAGGTTTAACCGCCACGTTGGGAGCCAGCACGGCCAGCAGATTGGTATGGCCTTCGGATTGATTCGCCAGTGCATTCGCAAACGCAATTCCCACAGGACCGGTCTTGCTGCCCAGCATCAGGTCAATGTGAGCGACTTCGTTGCCTTCGCCGGTAAGGGCTTCACCGATAAACATTGACATTCGAGACTCCAGTCAGGATTCTAATTATGGGAAAAACGGTAAACTACCAAACCGGCATGTCGCCAACAACCAGCCCGACCTTTCCCTCGACATCGATGCCAAATCAGCCCCAAGAAAACAACAGAGTGTTCATTGTCGGTGCCAGCACTCGACAAGCCGCCGCCGCATTGGCTCGACTGGAGATCCCCTGCGTTTCACTGGACCTCTATCACGATCGCGACACGATCGCACTGTGTCAGGGGCACGCGCATCAACTGGAGCGATTCGAAGACATCCGGAACTTCGAAAACGATATCCGTGCCTCGCGGGGCGTTCTGTTTACCGGCGGACTGGAGGGCGCTCAATCGATCGCCGCAGAAATCAGCCAATGGACCGATCGACTTTTCACCGATCCCGACGCATTGGAGCGAATGACAAAGGCTCCCGCGATTAACGCCGTGCTGTCGAACTGCGACATGGACCGGTATCCCTTTGCGCCCACCGAGGATTTCCCTGCCGATGAGATCGTTGTTGTCAAAAAACCCTATCGATCGGGATCTGCCAAAAAGAGCACTCCTCCAAAAATCAGCGACCCAAACTACTTGGCCCAACGGTGGATCGAAGGCGATTCAATTTCCGTTGTCTATTGTGGCAGCGGAGCCAAATCGGAACTGCTGGGCGCGTCCCAGCAATGGGTGCAGCGACTAGAGTGCAATTGCCATTGGCTGACGTGGTGCGGATCGGTGGGTGGTTTGGAACTGAGCGAATCCGATGCCTTGCGTGCGCAGCGTTTTGGCGACGGTCTGGTGGAAGCGTTTGGGTTGAGCGGCCTGTTCGGCGTCGACTTCGTTCGCAACGAAGCCGGAATCTGGCCAGTGGATATCAATCCACGCATGCCGGCTTCCATGGACATCATCGGACCGGACCTAATGGCGCGGCATCTGAACGGTTTTGGATTTCAACAGAAACCGTCGTCACTGAAGCTCGCTTACGAAAACGGCGTTCGCGGCAAAGCCGTTTTATTCAATCGATTTGAGTGCAATATCGAATTCCCCGAAGCGATTTTAGCTGCATGGCCCATGGAGCACGAAGTCTCGGTCACTGAATCTTCGATTGCCGACGTGCCTCCCAAGGGTGGGTTCATTCGGCCTTATGCGCCGGTCGTGACCACCTATGCATTTGGACAGTCTGCCGCGGAAGTTAATCAGAAACTGCTAGAACAACTGCAGGGCTTAAACAAAATCATCGACTAAAAAGTCGCGATTTCCCTGCTACTACTGAAAAAATGATCAACTCGATTTCTTTTCTGCGAACCATTCTTTAGTAACGCAGTTCTCTCTGGCAGAGCGGTTTGCTTGCGTGCCAGCGTAATTCCGATTGCGTAATCATGGAGCTTGAGCATACTTGTTCTGTAGTAATACGGTACGCATCGTATTGGACTGAAGACTTGAAAAGAGCCATTCTACGGCATCGGCTTTGGACAAGAAAATTCAAAAAAAGGAGGTGACTAAGTGATAAGTTTCTGTATTAGCCGAGTGGGTGGTACCGCTTGAGGCTATCGGCGGGTAGCCGACTGGCCACCCACTGCACAGAACTAATTATTCCTTGTGAAGATAGTTCAGCGCATTGAGGCCCGTTGTTGTTTGTTTTGCAAACTTCAGCGGGCCATTTTTATGCGCTAAGTTCGACCGGTCCGACCGTTCGAGTCCCTGACTTCTGGACAGCTGATTGGGATCCTGGCTTGAACCCTCTGAGGGGCGGTCTAAGATACAGCCTTCCTGAGAGTAAGCACCCTGATTTTTCCCGGACGCAAAGCGTGGGCAAACCCAAAAAGAAATCCAAGGCAGCCAAGGCGGACAAGTACCTTTGCTACCAAAAATCCGTTCAGTCTCCCGAACACGAAGTCGAGTTCTTTGACGTGGCGTTTCGCGACGAGTTCGGCCGCAAACCGAAAACCCTCCGTGAGGATTTTTGCGGCACGTTTGCGGTGTGCTGCGAGTGGGCAAAACTGGGTCGCGAACGAACGGCCTTGGGCGTGGATCTGGATCCCGAACCGATTCAGTGGGGTGAGGAAAACAACCTGTCGAAATTGACATCCTCCCAACAGAAACGGGTCAAGGTGATTCAGCAGGACGTCCGTAAACGCAACCGACCGCGGGCTGATGTTTTGGCGGCGCAGAATTTTTCGTTCTGGATCTTCAAGACCCGCGAAGAAGTGATCGAGTATTTCGAAGTCGCTCGCGCCAACATGGCCGACCAATCCATTTTGGTCATGGACATGATGGGTGGCCCAGCCTGCCTGGAAGAAGGGCACGTCGACAAACGAAGAATCAAAAAAGGCAAAAATGGGTTTCGCTACTTTTGGGAGCAAGCCCGCTTCAATCCGGTAACCTCCGATTGCCGCTTTCATATCTCGTTCAAATTTAACGACGGCAGTAAGCTCAAACATGCGTTTACTTACGAGTGGCGTTTCTGGACGATTCCCGAAGTCCGCGAGATGCTCGAAGAAGCCGGCTTCAGTCACAGCTACGTTTACTTCGATGTCGAAGACGAAGACGGAGAAGACACTGGCGAATGGGCGCGGATGGAAGAGTACCCCAGCCACTCCAGTTGGATCTGCTACATCGTGGCAGTCCGGTAAGTGGCTTTACGAAGTGGTGCTAGTTTGAGCCAAAATGTCGCAGAACTTGGACCGGAAAAAGTGAATTGTTCCTGTGTTAACGGGATTCTTTGATCAGATTCTTGATTCGGCTACTGTCGAGTTAATGCATTCGTTATTCTTACTGTTGTTAACCGGTTTTGCAGATGGAGAGTGTTCGATGTCCGATTCGGAGTCGTTGACTCATTTTGATGAACAAGGACGGGCGCGGATGGTTGATGTGGGTGCCAAACCGGCAACCCAACGAACCGCTGTGGCGTCGGCGACAATCAAAATGGGCTCGCGGACTGCGGAGCTGATCCGAAACAGAGAGCTCTCCAAAGGCGACGTTATTGAGGTCGCGAGAATCGCTGGAATCATGGCGGTGAAACAGACACCCAATTTGATTCCGATGTGTCACAGCATCCATGTCGATTCCGTGAACGTTGAATTTGACTTTTCAGATTCGACAACCTTGGACATTGTTGCAACCGTGACCGCACTGGATCGCACTGGCGTGGAAATGGAAGCGTTGACTTCGGCTTCGGTGTCAGCGTTGACGGTTTACGACATGTGCAAAAGCGTCGATCGTGAAATGGTCGTTCAACAAATTCGGCTTGAAAAGAAAACGGGTGGCAAATCGGGTGACTTCGAAAGAGCGCCGACAGCCCGCAACGAAACTGGATAAGGAAAAAGTCAGTGTCCAACGTAATCGGACGAACCATCCCTGACGACGGAAGCGAAGCAAAAGACATCGCGTTCGCGAACTCGTTGCCAGAACGAACAGACGCCCCCTCGCCCAGTGGAGCGATGGGATTGGTCTACTTCCCCGTGGCCAAGGAACTGGCCCAAGTCGAATCAACCATTCAAAACGAGCTGAGTAGTGACTCTGCTGCCGTTGAGACTCTGTTGAACCACAGCCGTAGCTTGGGCGGAAAGCGACTCCGACCCGCGTTGCTGTTGCTGGCCGCGAAATCAGTTGGCGACGTAAACCCCAAACACATCTTCGGTGCTGCGGCTCTGGAGATGATCCACTTGGCGACCCTGATCCACGATGATGTTCTCGATGGAGCCAAAACCCGTCGCCACCAAGAAACCGCTCACGAAAAATTCGGGACTCGATCTGGCGTCCTGCTGGGTGACTATCTGTTTACGCACTCGTTCTGGTTGGCCAGCAAAACAGACAGCGCCGGGGCGCTGCGAATGTTGGCCCAAGCCAGCAACCTTGTCTGCGAGGGTGAGATCTCTCAAGGAGCATCGGAATCGAACTTTGATTTGACGGAGTCGGATTACCTGACGATCGTTTCTCAGAAAACAGGCGAGCTCTGTGCGGTTGCTTGTGGCATGGGAGTCAAAATCTCCGGAGCCGATAACGAAAGCGTTGACCAATGGACGCAATACGGACGGAACCTAGGCATTGCCTTTCAAATCATTGACGATGTTCTTGATCTGATTGGCGACCCTGCCAAAGTCGGTAAGACATTGGGAACGGATTTGCAGAATCGAAAGCCAACGCTGCCCGTGATTCGTGCTTTGTCTGTGTCGGATGACGGTCAACGAAACCGCCTGCTGGGATTGCTTCGCGAAGAGACGGTCAACGTTGAAGCGGTCGTCAATGAACTCCGCAGTCATTCATCGATTGAGTATTCACGGCAGATGGCCCGTAGTTATGCTCAGCGAGCCGTGGCGTTTATGGATTCGCAACCGGCTTCGGAATCAAATACAGCGCTGCGAACGATTGCGGAAATGATGGTTCATCGCGCCAGTTGAATTTGAGGCTGGGGTGTTCTGTTCTGTAGTAACGCCTATGTTTGCGCACAGCACATGGCACGTTCTTCACGACAACTCGAATCGCCAACTGCTCAAATAAACTGCCGGGCCGTTGGCCCTGTGCTGTCAATCATATCCTGTACCCAGCCCTTCAGGCTGGGCTAGGAAAACGGATGGGCC
>CAZDZX010000289.1:0-5328 GCA_964510005.1 uncultured Pirellulaceae bacterium | reverse complement strand
ATCCATTGTATCCGAATTCTCCATCATTCGCTTTCGGCGTCGTTGGCCAGATTGAATCGTCGCAGTGCTTCGTCAACGACGGCTGCGACCGGCTGATCGACGGAGACTTCCAGTGTGCGTGCTTCGCCGGCGGGGGATTCGAGGGCTTCGAACTGGCTTTCCAATAGCGAGGCGGTCATGAAGTGATCTTTTCTGGCGGCCAGCCGCTGGTGGATCAATTCAAAGGACGCGGTGAGGTGCACAAACCAAACAGGGCAGGGGGTCTGTCGCAGTTGATCGCGGTATTTCTTTTTCAGCGCTGAACAGGCGACGACAATCGATTTCCCGTTTTTTACTTCGGCGGCTGCAAAATCAACAATCGATCTCAGCCACGGTTCGCGATCCTGATCGTCAAGCGGAATGCCGTTGGCCATCTTTTGGACGTTGGCCTGGGAATGAAAATCGTCAGCATCGCGAAACGGAATCGCCAGCGCATCTGCTAACTGGCAACCGATCGTGCTTTTTCCGCATCCGCTGACTCCCATGACAACGATTAAACATTTGCTGTGCTGTTGGGAAGTCATTGCATCTCAGATCATTTACGACGTTTAAAACCTAGGACGGCCATGGCCAGTAGACCCAAACCAAAAACAGACGGCTCTGGAACCGTACTTACACTAGAGAGTGTACTCGCTTGAGAGAAACTGGGGGCGACCGCGTTGTCCAAAATAAAATCATTGATCTCATCGGCATGGTTACCGATGAACGAAACACCTGAGAAAACTCCGCCGGCCGTAAAACTGTTGACGCCCAAAAGCACCAGCTCGCCGTCTCGCTCGATAAACAGTGGAGCCCCTGAATCGCCACCCTGAAATCGAGACTCGTGTTCCACAAAATTTACCCTGTTGGGTTGGTCTTGAATCAGCAACAGCGAGTCATTATTTAATGTGCCCTGAAATGGCAGGTCCTCGACATACCCGGCGATTCGGTTTCTGCCAACGGCTTGGTTTTGGCTGGGATCGTCACGTTCGGTGGGCGAAATTCCCACGGTGAAAACTATTTCATCCTGCAGAGATCCGGCCGCCGAGAAACTGGAGTTGGTTGCCGCATCAAAGGCGGGCGCAGAAAGCACTTCGGTCGTAAAATTGTAGCTTGTAATATTCGGCGTCACCGGTTCGTCGAGCACAGCAAGATAAATATCCGTGCCGGCGATTCGATGACCGAAGGTAGTGTCGCGCACGATGGGGGCCTTCGACGGGTCATTGTCTTCGTAAAATGTGAGACCGTTGCCGATGACGGGGCGGTTATGAGACGCCCCGATAATTACGTTGTCACTGATCAGCGTGGCCCAGCGATTGCCCGTCGCGACACCGCTAAAATCATAATCCGCACCAATAAAAGACGATGAATTGGTAAACCGGTCATTGGTTGCATCGGTGAAGTCAGCGATAATGGTCTGAGCCGACAAGCTTCCGGAAAAGGCCAACAAGAACCCGGCACAGAGGAAAAGAAGTCTCGACAATCGTTTAATCATTGGCCATTTTTTGTTTTGAAACCCGAAAGCGGCTTTCAATCAATCGATAAGCCGCTCAAATCCCACTGTAATTGGGGTTTGGTTTTTCGCTTTCGATTTTCAAAACAATCCACCACCTTCCACTTGGCGTCTGCCACTATGCCTATCCTCAAACAAGAAAGTGACCTGTTCCCAAATGATCTTTTGGAAAAGGAGGATTTATTGTCACAACCGGACCACTTCTGGTGGTGCGTTTACACTCTTTCCAGGCGTGAAAAAGGTCTGATGCGAAAACTGCGTGAGTTGAAAGTGGCTCACTATGGCCCGGTCATCCCCAAGCGATTTCGTTCACCCAATGGCCGCTTGCGAACGTCTTGGATTCCGTTGTTTCCAAACTACGTGTTTATGTTTGGAAACGACCAGTCGCGGATTTCAGCTTTGACGACCAACTGCATCAACCGCTGCGAAAAGATCGAAGACAGCGGCCAACTGGTCCAAGACCTCAAGAGAATTCATTCGATCATCGCGTCGGGTGTTCCGATGACTCCCGAAGGCATGTTGTCACCCGGAAATTCGGTCCGAGTCAAATCCGGTCACTTCGCCGGATTTGAGGGAACGGTGATCCGCCGAGAAGGTAAGACTCGATTCTCGATCACGATTCAGTATCTGAGCCAAGGCGTCTCAGTCGAAATGGACGAAGGCCTGCTGGAAGCGATTTAAACTCAGCTTGACAATCCAACAGACAAGCTTGAACCGTGGGTGGACTAACGGCAGCAAAACAACGTCAACCAACGTTTTAAGCCTGCTTTGGTAGATTCCTACGGAAGAAATTCCAAAACGCATTGGGCGATCCTCTGGGCGGCTTTCCCGTCACCGTAGGGATTTTTTGCCTGAGCCATGGATTGATATGCCGACTCATCGGTGATCAATTCGTTAACACTGGCAATGATTTTTTCTGCATCAGCTCCAACAAGTCGAACGGTTCCGGCGTCCACTCCTTCAGGCCGTTCGGTCGTATCGCGCATAACGAGGACCGGCTTGCCCAGCGATGGAGCCTCTTCCTGAACACCTCCAGAATCCGTTAAGACGATGCGACTGAAATTCATCAGCATCACGAACTCCGAGTAGGGCTGTGGCGGGATCAACTTGATGTTGTCAAATTTACCAAGCGTTTCATAAACCGGCTTTTGCACCTTGGGGTTCAGATGGACCGGATATACAAACAGATAATCCGGGTGAGATTCGGCAAGTGATGACAAGGCGCCACAGATTTCTTCGAATCCACCGCCAAAGTTCTCTCGTCGGTGTCCCGTGACCAGCACATAGGGCCGACTGGTAAAATCCTCTCCGATCAGTCCGATCAATTTTTCTTTGAGCGGCTCTTGGTTCCCGGCTATTTTTTGTCGCGTGATCTCTAGGTGCAGAGCATCAATAACGGTGTTACCGGTGACCGTGATCGTCGACGATTCGACCAATTCTTTGAGCAGATTTTTTTGACTGTTTTCGGTGGGCGGAAAATGAAGACTGACCAGCGGGCAGGCCAGTTTTCGATTGGCTTCTTCGGGAAAGGGCGATCGCATATTCCCGGTCCGTAGTCCTGCTTCGACATGCCCCACAGGAATGCCTCGATAGAAGCAGCACAGCGCAGCCGTAAACACGGTGGTGGTATCGCCTTGAACCAGTGCAAAATCTGGCTTTGTCTCTTCAAGAATCGCATCGATCCGCGTGATCAGTCTGGCAGTCAGCGACGGCAAAGTCTGATTCGGTTGCATGACCTCCAAGTCATGGTCGACGTTAATTTCAAACAGATCCACAACTTGCTGTAGCATTTCCTTGTGCTGGCCAGTTGAGATCACCAATGGCTCAAGTCCGTCCGTCGCTTCGACAGCTTTGACCACGGGCGCCATTTTAATGCCTTCGGGGCGGGTGCCCATAAAGATCGCGACTTTTTTCATAGTTCCGGATGGAGTGAGAGAGGAATTGGAGCAAATTGATTAAACGTTCTTCATGACACCGCAGGTGTCGATAATGATCTTTTCGGCGAGCTTTGTCGGTGGCAATGTGAGAAATGATTTGTGTCCTACTAGAATCAAGACAATGTCGGCGGCACTGACTGCCTGATCCAGCGAAACCAAATCAAACTTTTCGTGCGACTCTAGGTTGGGTTCGACAATTTTCAGTTCACCAAGTTTCCGCTGCTGGAGTGCTTCGACAATTTCAACGGCGGGCGACTCTCGCAAATCATCAATATCCGGTTTGTAGGCCAGTCCAAGACAGGCAATGGTTGGACTTTTGAACTTTTCGGCCGTGGCCGCCACCCGATCGACAACCCAATGTGGTTTGGCCTCGTTGACTTCTCGCGAAGTCCGAATCAAACGGGTCACGTCCGGCTCACAGTCGACCAGAAACCACGGATCGACAGCGATGCAGTGGCCGCCCACACCAGGGCCGGGGTTTAGGATGTTGACGCGAGGGTGGTGATTGGCCAGACGGATCAGTTCCCAAACATCAAGATCCAACCGATCACAGAACAGTGAAAGCTCGTTGGCAAAAGCAATGTTTGTATCGCGAAACGCGTTCTCGACCAGCTTTGCCGTTTCGGCCGTCCGGCAATGCGTTTTCAAAAGCTCGCCAGTTACAAAACTGCTGTAGAACTTGGCTGCTTTTTCAGTAGATGCATCGTCAATTCCACCAATAATGCGATCGTTCTCGACAACTTCGCGAAGGATCTTTCCTGGCAAAACCCGTTCAGGAGCGTGAGCAAAATGGACATCTCCTTTTTGAAATTCGGTCTCTGCCAAAACAATCTCTTCGATCATTTCGGTGGTTCCCGGTGGCGAGGTCGATTCGAGGATAACCAAATCGCCCTTTTTGAGAAACGGAGCAATCGACTTGGTTGCTGAGCGAACGTAATTTAACTCGGGTTTGTTTTCTTTGGTTAGTGGAGTCGGCACACAGATCATAAAGATATCTGACTCTGCCGGTTCCGTATAAGCCTTAAGATTCCCGGTTGTCACCGCTGCGCGAACGAGAATATCAAGGTCAGGTTCAACGATGTGCGCCTTGCCCGAATTGATCGTTTCAACAGCGAGAGGATTTATTTCGACGCCGTGGATTTTGTAGCCACGCGAACCTAACACAGCAGCAGTGGGCAAACCGATGTAGCCGAGGCCAACAACACAAATTTTCAAGCTCTCATCGATCATTAATTCACTTAGTCCGATATCTCAAAATTGATTTTTAATTGGGGGTGAGCCCCCATGGTAATCCGAGATTCAGAACCAAGAAATTCGATTTTTGGGAGATCTGCCAATTCGTGCAGTATCCAGCCTATAGATTTTGATTGCAATACCGGCACAACCGTCCTATACCGCAGCACAACGGATCGTTGCCGTTCTCCAAATCGAGGACAGTACCAGCCCTGAAGAATTGCTATTTCGTCGGCTACAACCGTTAGGCCTCGCTCTGTTGAGCCGCGTTGAAGACGAATCTTGTGTCGCCCCTCCGCTGTAGGGACGACTTTTCCAACGGTCACCTGTGGGTGAAAGTGGAGGTAGCCGACAAGAGCTGGGCTTTTCTGATCCGCTACCGCGTCGAAACAGACAAAGCTGGACTCTTGGCAAGCCACAAATCTTGTCAGACGCCCCGCCTGTGAATAGGCATCGTGGGAGGCCCGAGCCCATTTCCATCCCTGCTGGCAACCCACCGATCGATCAAAAATCCTCGGCCGAGTTCCCATGCGAAATTTTGACCAGATGTTCGCTTGATTCGTGCTATCTACCGTGGCCACATTGTGCCCCAGCGAGCTTCGGCAGTAGTGTCGCATGGGGTCATCT
>CAZDZX010000288.1:0-5349 GCA_964510005.1 uncultured Pirellulaceae bacterium | reverse complement strand
ACTCCAGATCGATCTCGCCAAAACAGGTTTCAAAGATCAACTGCTTGGGCGGGTCAAAGGACTCAACCCATTCACGACAGCGTTCAATCTGCTCCCGATCTCGCTTGTCCGTCCAGCTCAACGCGACGACATCCGCCAGTTGGACTTGATCCTGAAACACCTCAGACGCTTGCCATTGCGGATCGTCGAAATCCTTGGGGTCAATCAAGCAAATGATGTTGCGAAGATCAATCGAGCCAGCAAACTCTTCGCTACGGAGAATGTCGACCACTTTGGCAGGATGGCTCAAGCCAGAAGGTTCCAGAATTAAGCGATCGGGTTTGGTACGGCGAATAAACTGAGCCAATAACGGCTTGAACGCCAACGCCAACGTGCAGCAGGCACAACCGCCGCCCAGTTCTTCAACTGCGATGCCCTCCTGTTCGGAGTCCAGCAATGCGTGGTCGATGGAGACTTTGCCAAACTCATTGATCAGAATCGACCAGCTCTCACCCGCGGCTCTTTGATCAATCAGCTTTGTGATTGCCGTTGTCTTTCCGGAACCCAGAAACCCGACAATCAAATGGGTTGGAATTCGCTCTCCTTTCTTCCATACCATGCGACTTCCCACCACTAAAGACAAACAGCCAAGCCGCGGCTTAGGCCTCCAGCCTGTGCTCTATATCCGGATCACAGGCTGAAGCCTAGCCATCGCCGCCAACGGGCATGCTCTCTACGATTCCGCTTGAAATTCGCTTTCAGGATAATCATCTTCCATCTCAATGGGAGGCATCGGATCCTGAAAATGCTCCCACGAGCCCGGGCCCAACTCATATTCATCGTCCGTCAATTGACACTCTTTAAGCACACGTGTCACGTGGGCTTGGTCGAGATTCTGCCCGATGAAAACCAATTCCTGCTGGCGGTCCCCGTACTGATCATGGACCATTCTTGCCTCGATCTCGGCAATGGTTTCCTCGTCTTCCGGCCAAGAATCTTGGGGCGCCGAAGCCCACCAGAATCCTGCGGGCTCAAGCATCACGGAGCAACCGGCTTGCGACCAGTTATAAGCCCAATCGTTACGTGAAGCGATCCATGCGATGCCTTTGCTTCGCAACACGTTCTGAAAAAGTCCTGTCTCCATGTCGTCACCAATCGCATCCCAAAGTCGCTGGGGATGGAACGGGCGATCACTGCGAAACACAAAATTGGCGATCCCGTATTCTTCGGTTTCAGTTTCCTCTTCACCGCGAGGAATCGCCAGCCAATCAGACGACATCTCTTGTGCTTCATCAAATTTGAAGCGACCCGTACCAAGGATCTTATCAAGCGGCACGCTGCTTTTGGTGGATTCCAGAACCGTCGCGGTGCTATTCAACTGGCTAATGATTTTCTTGATCATGCCAATCTGCGCCGGCGATACCAAATCCGTTTTGTTGACGATGATCACGTTGGCAAACTCAACCTGATCCACCAGCAAATCGACAATATTGCGTTCATCTTCCTCGCCAAGGGCCATGTTTCGGTCCCGCAAATCGTCCCACGACCCAAAGTCCTTCAGAAAATTCGCCGCGTCGACAACCGTCACCATCGTGTCGAGTTCTGAAACGTGGGACAGGCTTTCCCCTTCCTCATCTTCGAAGGTAAAGGTCTCCGCAACGGGCATTGGCTCGCTAATTCCCGTCGACTCAATCAGCAGATAGTCGAAGCGATTTTCTTCGGCCAGCCGTTTGACTTCGATCAACAGATCTTCGCGAAGCGTACAGCAGATACACCCGTTGGACATCTCAACGAGCTGCTCCTCGGTTCTAGAAAGCTGGGCGTTGCCATCGCGAACCAGTGCAGCGTCAATGTTGACTTCACTCATGTCGTTGACGATCACGGCAACTTTAAGCCCCTCGCGATTCGACAAAATGTGGTTCAGCAGCGTTGTCTTGCCAGCCCCTAAAAAACCGCTCAGCACGGTCACGGGGAGTTTTTTTGATTCTGCAATCATCATGGTTCTCGTATTGGAAATTCCGAAGAGCAAGATACTACGCAAATGCAAAAGGATTGCAAGTGTAATTATTATGCCACATAGAGACTATTTTCGAAGGGGCACCCCATGAGCTCACGCGTTCCCGTCCATGTGACATGCTGTCGCCCATTCAGGCCTTCAGGGCTGAAGTAAGTGTCACACCAGAGCCTCAGTTGAAACAGGCCTGCATGCGACATATCGGATATACTTGAATATTCCCCAAATCACTCGCCGGGGCACGACAGCTGAAATTCGCTCCCATCGCCAAACTGAAAGAACTCCCACTGTGGCCGTGAAACTCGACAATCGACTGGCCGCGGTTGCCAAACTCATTCGATCGACAACTCATATCGATATCGGCTCCGACCATGGAGGCTTGTTGGTTACCTTACTTAGGCAGGGCCACATCAAATACGGTATCGCGGTCGAGGACAAACAGACCCCATATAACAATTCCGTGCGAGCACTGCGAGGCTTGCCCGCAGAAGTTCGATTCGGTGATGGCCTTGATCCGATCCAACCCGGCGATGCCTGTAGCCTGAGCATCTGTGGCATGGGGGCCGAACACATGCAGGATATCTTAATGGCTCATCCCGATCGAGTTCCGCCGCGCGTGGTTCTGCAGGTCTTTCATAAATCCGAAATTCTCCGAAAATGGGCACTGGAGAATAACTTTCACCTTGTCGACGATCTTCGCACTGCCGGAAAACGCAGCTTCACCATTATGTCATTTGTTCAGTCAAATGACGTGGACGATCCAGCCTATGCAAATTTGGATCGAGAAGCCGCGTTCCTGTTTGGGCCCTTCGCTTTAACCCAACCCGACCCGAAATTTGATGATCGATTACAGGACGAGGAAGCGTGGTGGCGGAAACGGGATCGCTTGACGCCCAGCTCTGCCAAGCGTCTGCGGCTGATTCGCAGCGTGATGAAAGATCGTCAACTCAACCCCCTTCCTTAGCGGAATCCCTCGTGAACCAACCTGCCAGCAGTCGATTCAAATTTCTGCCGCAACTGAACGACCTTGAGCGAACCGAGTGGATGAGCTCTCGGCAAAAGTTTCACGCGCAAATCGCGGCAGAGCATTTTGGTTCGGACAAGCTTCAGGACAAATTCCTGCGAGCCATTGCTGCGGAACGATTGCTGCCGATCAAGGAGGTCCTCGAATCGTTTGAATTTTTCGCACGCGTGCGAAAATCAACACGAGCCCAAACGGTTGCCGATCTCTGTTGTGGCCATGGCTTGATCGGAATCCTGTTCGCGATGTTCGAGCGAGAAGTACAGCAAGTGATTTTGATCGATCAAAACGAACCCGACAGCCGCCAGAAGCTGATTTCCGTCGCAGAGTCCATTGCTCCATGGGTCGCAGACAAGATTGACAATCGGGCCACGAAAATCAGCACCGAGGATTCTTGGATTGAGCCCGGAGTAGGAATCGTTAGCGCTCACGCTTGCGGTGTGCTGTCGGATTTATGCATCGATGTTGCGATAAAATCTGGCGGACCGATCGCGCTGCTGCCCTGCTGCTATCCCCGTTCGGCCTGCAAGGCTCCGCTGTCGTTGCAGACGGAGCTTGGACTGGAAACCGCCTTTGATATCGACCGCACCTATCGGTTGGAAAATGCTGGTTATCGAATCCGTTGGGGATCGATCCCCAAAGAGATTACGCCAATGAATCGGATTATTTACGGGACGATCGCGTAGGGGTGTGATCGGTTTTTCAACCACGAATTACACGAATCAAACGAATTGCCAGCGCGCGTTTTCGTGTGTTTCGTGTTCAGAACAGTTGGTGATTACGTTCAACCGATCCGCCAATGAGCGGCGAGGCGATAGCCGCCGGTAGAAGTGCCCTAAGCTCAAACATCCGCAAACGGCGGCTAGCGGGCTAGCGCCTTGCCGCTCACAAAATGCGAGGCCAGTAGGGCCGGTTCCCACCGGCCATCGTCGCGATCGGCCGGTGGGAACCGGCCCTACGAACTAGCGAAACCCATACAGATGCTTGGCGCCGCGAATCAGGACCACGCCGTCTATCAGCACGGGCGAAGCGGCCAACCGCTCTTTCAAATTGCCTTCGTGGACAAGCTTAAACTTCTCGGCATTGGCCTGGGCCACATAAGTCTCGCCGGTTTCGCGCAACAAATACATTCGGCTTTCTTTCAACTCAGGTTTGCCTACATAAACCGGCGACGAATAAAACTTTCCTCGGCCTCGAGGCAAATTCTCCTTCCACAACACCTCGCCCGATTCGGCATTGATGGCGCGGAAATCGCCTTTGTCACCCAGCAAGTAAAACGTTCCATCATAGGCGACCGGAACCGGCACATCCGATCCGAATCCACTGTGCTCCCAGAGACGATTGGTTTTTGTTACATCACCTTCGCCACCGATTTTGACACCGGCCACGTGTTTCGCGCGACCGTAGGGCACACAAGCAATACCATTGGTGATCGCAGGCGTGGCAATGACTCGCCACAGGCCTTTATCGTTCGGGTTGAATCCGCCGCACTCCCACAACGTACTTCCGTCGGCGACTGAATGAGCCGTCAGATGATCGGCGCCCCAGACGACAAGCGTTGGATTGTCTTCCGGCCCCATCACGATCGGCGTCGTGTAAGACTGAGCCGACTCTTTTTGACATTTGTAATTGCGGTCAACCTTCCACGCTTCCGAGCCGTCGCCCTCGTTGAACGCTACCAAGTAGGAATTCGCTTCATGCATCACCGCCACGATTACTTTGCCGTTGGCATAGACGGGAGAGGTCCCTAAATCCCACCACAGAGAATCGGCACCGTACTTTTCTTGCAGGTTAACTTTCCAAGCGACTTCGCCGTCTTTTTGATTTAAAGCCGCCAGCGTTCCGCTTTTAAAATAGGCAAACACATGCGAATCGTTGGCACACAACGAGGGACAGCTTCCACTTCCATTGGGATGCTTACCGCCGCGTTCCTCGCCCAGCGGCACACGCCACTTTTCAGTTCCATCTTCTTTGGAATAACAGAGCACCGTATCTTGGCCCACCTTTTCTCCGTCGGCTTTGACACCTGCGGTCAGAAAGATGTCACCTCGCACGATGGGCGTTGAACTACCGATCCCAGGCAGCGGCGTTTTAAAATGCATCGTCTTTTCGGAAAGCTCTTGCGGGTAGTCATGGCCTGCCGCAGCCACACCGTTCATGTCTTTGCCACGCCACTGCGACCACTGCTGGGCAGACGCTTCCGCGATCATCGTCAAAGAAAAAGTAACAACAAACAGGTAGACCAATCGTTTCATAACCGTTTTCTCTGATCACGCTTGAGTAATTGAGGCGTTCGCTCTTGAACGAATAACGCCAACTAGGAACACAGGTTGTT
>CAZDZX010000287.1:0-5359 GCA_964510005.1 uncultured Pirellulaceae bacterium | reverse complement strand
TGGAATTGGAAACCTATCGATAACCCGCCACTGTCCTGATAGCCTTTTTGTAAGCCGACATGTCTGACGTACCTGACTTCCTAGATCCCATCGACGATGCCGCCGTAGAGGTCGAACAGACCGTCGACGCCGGAATGAGTCAGACTGCTGTTGAACAGCCAAAAAAACGTGGCTTGTTTAACATCGAGCTGTTCGACATGTTGCTGCTGGTCGCCTTTATTTTGATCACGTTGGCTTCCATGCTGATGATCTATGAGTTGGCCAAATTTGGCAGCGTCTTTTCCGCTCCGTGGAACGTTGGCTAATCGCTAAGCTTCTGCGCCGGGATGTCGGCTCATTTGCTTTGGCTTGATTACGGAATTTCTGTGCAAGCCAAGCTGTCTGCTTTGCCTAACGGTCCGTTTTCATACACAGCCAAACCGCTTGGTTCCTACTGCCTGAAAAGTTCTTGTTGGCCGCCGATATCTAGCGAGGCGTCTATGGTGAGCGGTCTAAAGCGAGCCGAGGGTCAATAGCAGATCGCGGATCCATCCGGCGATACGCGTCAATCGGCCTCCACACGATGGCAACTTGCCCGTCCAACGCTTAGAATGCGATGGGTGAACAGTCGGAGGAGATCGTAAGCGGTGGACCAAAAAATGGGAGACTCTCCCGGTATCGAATCTCTGTATCAGATTGCGGACCGGATATTAACAAACGTCGATTCGGTCGTGCTGGGAAAACGTGACATTGCCTCACTGTGCCTCGTTGCGCTGATTTCGGGCGAGCATGTGCTGTTAGAAGACGTTCCCGGTGTCGGCAAAACCCTGCTGGCCAAAGCCATCTCCAAAAGTATCGATGGCAGTTTCTCACGCATCCAATTCACGCCCGACTTACTGCCCGGGGATATTCTGGGAAGCAGTGTCTACAACACGCAGCAATCCTCGTTCGTATTCAATTTTGGAGCGATCTTCAATAACTTCGTGTTGGCTGACGAGATCAATCGTGCGCCACCCCGCACCCAGTCGGCTCTGCTGGAAGCGATGAGCGACAATCAAGTCAGTGTCGATGGAACGACCTACGAACTGCCTGCTCCATTTATGGTGATCGCGACTCAGAATCCGTTTGAATTCGAAGGAACGTATGCGCTTCCCGAAAGCCAGATGGATCGTTTTCAAATGCGACTGTCGATGGGCTATCCCGACCGGGAGTTCGAATCCCGGATTCTGACCGATCATCACGCGGGCGAACCGGTTGAAACTTTGGAGGCAGTTTGTGACTCCGCCAGCATTACGCAAATTCGTGAGCGAGTCCGAAATATTCGTGTCGAAGAATCGCTGGTCAAATACATGATGGATGTTGTCAACGCGACTCGCGAATCGCCGGACATCAGTGTTGGAGTTTCCACGCGGGGCGCCCTCGCGTGGTACCGAGGCGTGCAGGCGTTGGCGTTTTTGGATCAGAGAGATTACGCAATTCCCGACGACGCGAAAAAGCTCTCCGTTCATGTTCTGGCCCACCGTATCCAGCTTCGCGATAACGTGTTGGGGGTCCATCGCGAGCAAGCGGAAGCCACCATTTTGGAAATTCTTGGTCGCCACGCGCTGCCGAGATAGTGAGTGTTGGCATGAGAGCACCCCGGCTAAAGCACAGTGTTTGCAAACTGACTCCAGAGGGATGGGCCTATTTGGTCATCCTCTGCTTTATCGCTGCCGGAGCGATTCTGAGAAATGTTAATTTGCTGATCGTGACAACCGGGATGCTGGTCGTCCCGATTCTTTTTAACTGGCGTGTCTGCGCGACGCTGCGGGGAAAGCTGAAGGGGAAGCGTCTGTTGCCCGATTTTGTTCACGCTGGACAGACCGCCAATATTAATTGGAGCTGTGAAAATAACAGCAAAAAGTTGACAGCCTACAATGTCATGGTTCACGATTTGATCGCGGATGCCGCAGGGGCGGTAGTCAAGCCAAGCGTTTTCCAGCGTGTTCAATCGTTGGTCCTGAAATTGGTTTCGTCTGTTTTCTTTCGGTCGGTCTGGCCGCGAACGGCGGCCCACGCCTGCTTTGTGCCAGTGCCCGCCAATGACGTGGTTTGGGCTTCGTATCGTTGTCATTTTCCAGCCCGAGGCCAGCACACGTTTTCCCATGCGGTGATTTCGGTGTCGTGGCCGTTTGGATTGATCAGCTGTCGAACGCCGGTTCATGAAGAAGATTCCGTTTTCGTGGCACCCCAGTTGGGATACTTGCGTCCGGCGTGGGAGCAGAAAATTGACTCCTTTGTTGCCGGCGACGAAGCCCGGACGCGGCGCGTTGGCGTGCAGGACGATCATTTTTACGCGCTCAGAAAATGGCGTTCTGGCGATAGTCGAAAACACGTTCACTGGCGCTCGATGGCAAAACTTGGGTACCCGCTGGTCAAACAGTTTGATCAGCCCAACAACAGAGACTTTGCTCTGGTTCTGGATTCTTCACGAGGCGGACGAATCAACCCGGCGACGCTGCGAAACGATTTTGAGTTTTGCCGCGACGGCGATTTCACGATTATCGAAAGAGTCTCAAGAGCAAATAGCAATCGGGATTGCGGCGACCGAACAGCAGTTGATTTTCGGAGCGTACACTCGGCAGACCTATGTCGAGGCCATGCAGTGCCTCGCGGTCGCGACTCCGGTTGCGGATCCAGCGATCGATTCGACGATCGCCAAATTGGCAGCAAAAGTCAGCGCGGGCACTCCGCTGTATTGCGTCAGTTCGCGGCCCAAACCCGAATGGCTGGTGCATCCGGAGTCGGAAGCTGAAATTAGTCCGGCGGAGATGGCGGCGCGGAACGCAGTGATTTGGCTGGAAGTGAACTCACCTTCCTTCAACCGACTGTTTTCCATGGAAGAACCTCGGCCGCAGCTGCAGGGGGAAGTATGAATCGCAGGAACATGCTTTTATGCTGTCTGATGGTGTTGGTGATCACGTCGACATCGATGTTGGCCATCAGTATTGAGCATCTGCATCTGATTCCATTTACGGCGGTGATCGTGATCCTTTCGCTGATCGTGACCGAGTGGAAGAAATGGTTTTCAATGGATGGGTGGATCGCCAACATTGTTTCCGTGGTGGTCCTGTTGCTGACCATGCAAAATTTCTTTAGCGTCAACAGTGCCGAGAAATTGATCGCCGTTGGGAATTTGTTGGTGTACCTGCAGGCGGTGTTGCTGTTCCAAAAGGTCACGGTTCGGCTGACTTGGCAAATCATGGTGCTCTGTCTGTTGCAGATCGTCGTCACCACGATTTTTAGTATCGGCTTCGAAGGCAGCCTGCTGTTCGCGGTGTTTTTTGTTTTCGGTGGCATGGCTCTGTTTCTTCAGAACTCGTTGGCCAACCGTCAGTTGATCGAAAAATCCAATACGTTTGTGGCGGTGTCTCTGAACAGGCAGCAAAGCAATCGTCAAACCGACGCCCGGCAACCGATTGCTACTTTTGATTTCCCGGAACACATGGAGAAGTTTTCTTGGAGACAGCTGGTGGTACTGCCTGCCTTGTTGTTAGTGGCGACCGTTTTCACGGTGATCTTGTTTCTGACCGCGCCGCGGCAAATTCAGCCTTGGTACAGTCCCATTTCGTATAAGGTGTCAGCGACGGCGATGTCCAAATCCGTTGATCCTTACGAAACCGGGAAAATTGAAAATTCCGAGCAACGGCTCATGCGTGCCTCGTTTCGGAATCAAATGGGAAACCAAGTCCAGTTTTCATCGCCTCCTTATTTTCGGGCTTTGGCACTTTCGAGTTTGGTGATTAAGAATGACCGAACGACTTTTGAGGCCCCTCACGAGCGAATTTTTTCCGAGCATTATCAGAACCTTCCCGTGATCAAATCTAGCTCCAAGGAGCGGGTCGTTCAGGTGGAGTTCGAGGTGGAACCGAATTCCGATCCGGTTGTTCATACCGTGAGTCCGTCATACATGTCAGAAGGGACACCGCGGACGGTTCAATTTTGCCACGAAATCTCAGCCCTGACCCGTTGCCGTCAAAACCAGCAGATCGAGTTTGCGCCTTTCGGTTATCAGTTGTCAACGATTGTCGATGAGAGAAATTCGCCGCTGGGTTACTGGCCTTATCTTCCCAATAGCGGGCGGCTTGCGTTGACGTCCATGGAAGAGTGGTCGGCCCAGTTCGCGTGGCTGACACACCTTGAAAGACAGCGTTATCCAAAGCTGGTCGAGATGGCCGACCGGATCGCTGACCGAGTGCGCCAAAGTGGTGGTGGCAGACTGGAGCTAGTCCGTGCCTTCGAAGATCATTTTCTCAACCCCATTCGCTATCAATACACGCTTGATTATTCGGATATCCAGCGGCGCGATGGCATTGATCCCATCGAAGATTTTGCCGCGAACTTTAGAAAGGGGCACTGCGAGGTGTTCGCCGCAGCGATGACTTTGATGCTGCGGAGCCAAAATGTTCCGGCGAGGATGGTCGTTGGTTTTCATGGCGGAGACTACAACGAGCTGAGCAAATCCTACTATTTGCGTGGCCGACATGCTCACGCATGGGTGGAGGTCTACCTGCGGCCCGAAGACTGTACCGAAAAAATGAAATCGACAGTGCCGTGTGAGTTGACCGGTGTTTGGTTGACGGCAGACCCAACGCCGCCACAGCCCGCGGAAGCTGGCAGTATTGGAACCGAAGACGCCATCGACCTTGCCCGCTCCGTTTGGCAGGACTACGTTTTGGGGATGGAGTCGGAGAAAAAAGAAGGGCCGGCGACACTGACCAGTTCGCTGGCTTTGTTGATCGAGAAATTCGAACTAGAGAACCTGCCCGAATCCATTGAACAGATGAGAAAGCCAAATGCATGGCGATCGAGTCGGCCTTTTCTGATCGGTAGCGTAATCCTTTTGGTGTTGGTGGGCATCGGGCGGCAATTGTGGCGGGCTCGTTTTAGGAAAGGTGGAAAGAAGCCGGCGGCAACGTTGGGCCCCATTCGGCGAATGTTGGCTCACGCGGTTGGCTTGGTTTCGTCGGATCTGCGCGACTGGATTATTGGTGATAGCCCAGAGACTTTGTTTTACAAACGCCTTGTCGATGCCCTGAAAAAGCACGGGTATCAGCGTTCTCCTCAGCAAACGCATTTGGAGTTCGCGGATGAGATCTCGGTTCATCTGGCGTCGCATCCCGACGCAGACAAAATTTCCCAAGGGCTGCGGGTCGTGACCCAAGCCTTTAACAGGATTCGATTTGGCGGCAGTGATTTGAAACCCGAGCAGCGAGCCAGGCTTGACGCAGAAGTTAGCCA
This sequence comes from uncultured Pirellulaceae bacterium, assembly GCA_964510005.1. GTDB lineage: Bacteria > Planctomycetota > Planctomycetia > Pirellulales > Pirellulaceae > Mariniblastus. Next base: position 100 of record CAZDZX010000287.1, on the reverse strand, counting down.
GTTGGTGTCGTTGCTGAAAGTTTCAGCGTGATGGTGTGTTTGAATTAGACGCGTCGTTTGCGAGCAACGCTTTACGCCAACGGCGTAAGACCAATAGCCC
>CAZDZX010000286.1:0-5436 GCA_964510005.1 uncultured Pirellulaceae bacterium | reverse complement strand
TGATCGAATTTTGCGAACGCATCAAATCGATTCAATACCGACACGGAAAAGAATCCGTTGCCTTTCTGGGAACGGGCCAGATGCCTACCGAGGAACTGGCCTTTCTGGGGGCGCTTGCCAAATTCGGCATGGGCATGAAACACGGCGACGGAAACACCCGGCAGTGCATGGCAACCGCAGTTGTCGCTTACAAACAGAGTTTTGGATTTGATGCACCGCCCTATACCTACGATGATTTTGAGCAGTCCGACACCATCGTGCTGGTCGGCTCGAATCTTTGCATCGCTCACCCGATCATGTGGCAGCGTGTTCTCCGCAACAAAAACAATCCACAAGTCATCGTGGTCGATCCGCGAACAACGGAAACCGCAGTCGCCGCCGATCTTCACTACGCCATTGAACCGAAATCCGATCTGGCATTTTTTTACGGGATCGCACACATCCTGATCCAAGAAGGCTGGATCGATCGCGACTTTATCGAAAAAAGCGTCTCTGGTTTCGATGACTTTGCCGCTCACGTCGAATCCTTTACCCCCGAACGCGTTTCCGCGATCAGCGGGATCACCGTCGAACGATTGCACTATCTGGCCTATCAGATCCACAAAGGGAAGCGCGTTTCGTTTTGGTGGACGATGGGCATCAACCAGAGCTACGAAGGAGTCCGTGCGGCCCAATCGATCATCAATCTCGCTTTGATGACTGGCAACATCGGACGGCCAGGCACAGGAGCCAATTCGATCACCGGCCAGTGCAATGCGATGGGGTCACGTCTGTTCAGTAACACGACCGGTTTGCTGGGTGGCCACTCTTTCGAAAATCCCGAACATCGTCACAAGATCGCCGACAAGCTTGAAATCGACGTCGACAAAATTCCCCATGAAGCCAGCGACAGTTACGATCAAATCATCGAAGGCATCCTCAAAGGACGCATCCGTGGTTTGTGGATTCTAGCCACCAACACCGCTCACTCGTGGATCAACCAAAATCTCTGTCGAGAAATCCTCGATCGATTGGATTTCCTTGTCGTGCAAGACATGTATCCGACCACCGAAACCGCGGTCCTGGCCGATCTATATCTTCCCGCTGGTGGTTGGGGCGAAAAAGACGGAACGTTCATCAACAGTGAACGCCGCGTCGGCGTGATCAAAAAAGTCGCTCGCGCCCCCGGACAAACACTTTCTGATTTCTCCATCTTCCGCCTGATCGCAGAATACTGGGGCTGTGCAGAGATGTTCCAAAAATGGACCGACCCCGAAGCCGTCTTTAAAATTCTGGCGGAGTTAAGTGCAGGTCAACCCTGCGACATTACCGGGATCCGCGACTACCAGATGCTCGATGACCGCGGTGGCATCCAATGGCCATTCCCCGCCGATCAGCTTCCTGAATCGAATCAGCGCAGGCTGTTCGAAGACGGTCGGTTTTACCATCCCGATGGCAAAGCCAAGATGCTGTTCGCCGAACCGTCATTGATGCCCGAAGCACCCAACGAATCGTTTCCTTGGATTTTGCTAACCGGTCGTGGCACGGCATCTCAATGGCACACGCAGACACGCACCGGAAAATCACCAGTTTTGCGACGGCTCTATCCTGCCGAAGCCTACGTCGAGATCAATCCTGCCGACGCCAAGCGATGTGGCTTTCGCCCCCACCAAAAATTAATCGTCAGTTCACAGCGAGGCCGGATATCCGCCCGCGCTTTGATCACGCCCACCATCCAGAAAGGCCAAGCGTTTATGCCGATGCATTACGAAGACGTCAATCGACTGACGCTGGGTCACTACGATCCCTACTCCAAACAGCCCGGTTACAAGAACTGCGCCGTGAACATCGAAGCTGACGAAAAATAGACTTTATCTCTCATTCAAATTTGGCCAACCACCATGTCCGAAGAAGAAAAAAAAGAAGACACCAAAAAGGGTTTCACTGACGAGCAGGAGAAGTATCTCCAAGGCTACGCTATGGGGGCTGATGTCGCGCGAACCGTTCGCGGCCTTCCCGTGATTTCCGACAGCGCCAGAAACACCGGATCCGTCGTCGAAGTCGGACCCGCGGGATCATCGGTCGTTGGTCCCGACGCCATGATTCACAACGCGATCGCAGCCACCGAAGCCGCCGGCGGCAAGATTTGCAACGAAGAGAAAGCCAAGCAGGACAAACACCCCATGGATCTGTGGGGCGACATCGCTAGCCGCAGTCGAGCCTCCGAATTCCCCAAAGGCACCGATGTCTTTCTGACAAAATCGATGGGACTATTCTATGTCGCCCCAGCCCAGGACTCTTACATGTGCCGCATGAGGATTCCAGGCGGACATCTGACATCCGTCCAAGTCCACGGCTTAGCCGAGATGTCGGAAAAGCTTGCCGGCGGTTATGTCGATGTGACGACTCGCAACAATCTTCAGTTTCGCGAAATCAAACCTGAAAATGCACAGAACGTTTTGGTCGGCCTGAGAAACCTTGGCATCGTCAATCAGGGTTCCGGCGGAGACAACGTTCGCAACGTCACCAGCAGCCCGCTTAGCGGCATCGATCCTACAGAAGTCATCGAGACCCTCCCCCTTGCTCAGGAACTTCACTGGTATTTGATCAACCACCGCGAACTGTACGGATTGCCTCGCAAATTTAATATCTCCTTCGATGGTCGCGGCTCAATCAGCCCACTTTCGGACACCAATGACATCGGCTTTTTCGCGGTTGAGATCACCGACGAACTGGCCAGCGCCGAAATCCCAGCCGGAATCTATTTCCAAGTTCGACTCGGCGGCATCACCGGCCACCTTGATCTGGCCCGGCCGACCAGTGTGATCGTTCCCCCCGAAGATTGTTCCGACATCGCCGGTGCGATCCTAAAAGTCTTCATCAAAAACGGCAACCGCACCGATCGCAAGAAAGCCCGGTTGAAATATTTGCTGGACGAATGGGGATTCGACAAATTCATGTCCGAAGTCGAAACCGAATTCGGCAGCACGCTCCCCCGGATCAGTGACGACAAACTCGATTTCCCGGACCCGGAAAATCGGTTCGCCCATGTGGGTTTCCATCCCCAAAAACAATCGGGAAAATCTTACGTGGGCCTCGTCCTTCCGGTCGGTCGAATTCAAGCCGACCAAGCTCGCGGCATCGCCGAAATCGCGGACCAATTCGGCAGTGGCGTGATTCGACTGACGGTCTGGCAAAATCTACTGATTCCAGACATTGATGACAAAGATATTGACGCGGTTAAAGCAAAAATCGAAGGGCTCGGTTTGCACTGGAACGCAACCAGTTTCCGAGCCGGACTGGTGGCCTGTACGGGCAGTCGCGGTTGCAAGTTTGCCGCCGCGGACACCAAGGGCCAGGCCATGATCTTGGCCGACTATCTTGAGAAAAATGTGGATTTGGATCAGCCCCTAAACATTCACTTGACGGGCTGCCATCACTCCTGTGCCCAGCACTACATCGGCGACATCGGATTGATGGGAACCAACGTCGAAGTCGGCGACGACATGGTGGAAGGGTATCAAGTCGTCGTCGGTGGCGGTTACGGATCACGGGGGCGAATGGGGCGCATGCTGTTTGCAGGAGTGGCGTTCGAAGAGATTCCCCCACTGGTGCATCGCATGCTGGACGCCTATTTGGAAAAACGGAATGGGAAAGAGGAATCCTTCGTCGATTTTGCCGCCCGACATAACGACCAGGAACTGATCACTTTTTGCAACGCTTAAACAGACACGTCAATACAGCGACACGAACGATACGACTTAAAGGACAACGACAATGAACAAACCAATGGAAACCAAAAAGCTTGTCGCAGCCATTTCGTTGATCCCCGAATCGGCGCCCTTCGACGAAGCCCAACGTGCATGGCTGAATGGCTTCTTCGCCGGCATGACGGGCATCGAAGAAATGATGGCCCGCAGTGGTTCCGCTTCGGTCGCCCAATTGGAAACCGCCGAACCCGAAATCGAAGAAGATTTCCCTTGGCACGACGACGCTCTGGCCATCGACGAACGTCTCGCCCTTGCCGAAGATCGACCCTACGAGCGAAAACTCATGGCCGCCATGGCACAACTGGACTGCGGTTCCTGTGGCTATCTCTGCCAAAGTTACGCCGAAGCCATCGCCAGTGGAGAAGAAACCAACCTGACTCTCTGTTCACCTGGTGGAAAGGAAACCGCCAAAGCGGTTAAAAAGCTCGTCAAAATTGGGGGAGACTCGGTGTCCGCCGCGCCGGCGACAGCCGCTCCTTCCTCCGCTGCTCCGGGGACGTCACGCAAGAACCCCGTCACCGCCAAATTAATCGAATCAGCAAAGCTGTGCGGCGAGGGATCCAACAAAGACGTTCGCCACGTCGAAATTGATTTGTCGGGAACCGGATTGTCTTACGAAGTCGGCGACGCGCTGGGCGTCTTCCCTGAAAACTGCCAGACGCTGGTCACGCAGATTCTCGAACACTGCCTTGGTGATGAATCGGCTCGCGCGGCCGCCGCCACGACACTGGCCACTCGCGATCTGTCCATGGCCAACGAAGAACTATGCGAGCTTTTTGATACGATCGTTAGCGACGGTTTAGAAAAAGAACGATTGCAAAAATTGAAAGCCGACGACGACCAGCTGGACGAGTTGGATGTGCTGGACTTTTTACAGCTATTTTCAGACCACAAGGTCGATCCCGACGCACTGATTTCCACTTTAACCGAACTGAACCCTCGGCTCTATTCGATCGCCAGCTCTCAAAAAGCGCACAGCGATGCGGTCCATCTGACCGTCGGAAAAGTCACCTACGAAAAGAACAGTCGCTTGCGCAAGGGCGTGGCGTCGACGTTTCTGGCAGAGCGAGTCGATGCGGGTAGCGATCTAAAGGTCTTCGTCCAAAAGTCGCACGGTTTCACTGTCCCGGCCAACGACAATGATCCGATGATCATGGTCGGACCTGGCACGGGCATTGCGCCCTTTGTCGCCTTCCTACAAGAGCGTCAATCGCGCGGGGCCAAGGGTGACAACTGGCTGTTTTTTGGAGATCAGAAATCGGAAACCGATTTCTTGTATCGTGAGCAGCTGACCTCATGGAAGAGCGGAGGCCAGCTCCAGCGTTTGGACACCGCCTTCAGCCGCGACCAAGAGCACAAGATTTACGTTCAAGACCGGATGCTTGAGAATGGCGAAGAGCTTTTCGCATGGTTGGAGCGAGGCGGTTACTTCTTTGTCTGCGGCGACGCCAGCCGGATGGCGAAGGACGTTGACGCGGCGCTTCACAAAATCGTGGAAACGCACGGCAAGATGTCAGCCGACGAAGCCAAGGCCTACATCAAAGGGCTCAAAGACAAAGGCCGCTACAGCCGAGACGTCTATTGAAGCACGTTGGTGTCCAAAGGTGGCATAGGTTTCTAGGGCTTCCAGCCTGTGATCAAGCGCGTCTCAAACATCGCATAAGCAACTGAATTCTAATGGCGAAAC
>CAZDZX010000285.1:0-5440 GCA_964510005.1 uncultured Pirellulaceae bacterium | reverse complement strand
CAGGTGACGCCTTGGCAACATACGCAGGTGACGCCTCGGCTACATACAGGGGCAACGCCCCGGCAATTTTCCTAGCCCAGCCTAAATGAAGGGCTGGGAATAGGAGACCCCGAAATCATGTAGGACCAACGGTCCGGCAGTTAGCCCTCGAACTGCGATGAGAGTCCCGGAAATTCGACAAGGCAAATACGCGGTGCCGTGTGCCTTGGTCACGCTCGTCGTTCACCGCATTCCTACGAGTGTTAGTTACGCCGGGTGCCGGGTGCCATGCTCACGCGAAGCATGAGCATGCCTCACCGCAGTGTTACGCTGCTCCCGTTCAGCCGGAATCAAACTTGCAGACACATCACCCCGCATTCCGCCTAAAGACATTACTACAAACACGCCTGAACGTGGTGCTACGAACATCAATGGCTACCGACTTGTCCGACGACCGCAATCTCGGTCTCGATCTGAGTCCCGTCTGAAAACTGCAACGCAAGGTCGACGTTGCCCTGTCGGGTGTTACCGGGTGTGGCCAAGGTCACGATTTGGATGCCGTCTTCCGCTGAAGTCTGCCCGGCAAGCTGCCATCCAGGTGGAAGCTGGCTGTCGGCGGCCAGTTCTAACGGCTGGGAACTCTCGACCCGCAACTGCACCGGATCGCCAGGGGCGATGATAGGATTCAACGCGTAGCCCTGAGAATCGGTAATATGCTGTGCGGCGCTACAGTTGCGATTTTTGATCAGCTGCAGCAGTGTGGCTTCGTCGGTTTTGGCCGGATCGTAATATACATTCACCCACTCTCCAAACGGACTGCCTCGCAACAAACGTGTGGTGTCGACAACGCCAGCGGTGCCACGAACTGCGGCTGCACCAACGTCGTATCACCACATCCGAAAAGTCGCGACTCTGTGCTTCGACGAATCAATCGCAACCCCGGACGCCGACGTTAACTGCCCCTCACTCACGGCCGATCCCGATTCTTGGAGAGAAGCGGAGGGCACTGAGCAACCGCCGATCAGAATGGCAGCTAAACCAAGACTTGCCACAACAGAAAATGACTTCATAACACACCGATAATGTTCTTGATTGACCTATTTAACTATTAGGTGGGAGTTAGTGGAGCTAGGATTCTTACAAAGCCGATAGAAATATTTTAGAAAATCCCCGCCTTTGAGAACGTATTTAGAATTGAAGAGGTAATGCGATCGACATTTATAGCATGATTGAGATATCGCTAACGATGGGGCCGTACGCATCTCTGGCTCTCTTCGTGCCGCTGTGGGGCCCCCAAGCTGTGCTTCGAGGGCTAGACACGAAGGGCCGCAAATGGCGGCCTGTTTCTTACACGATTGCAGATGGGATGATACTCGTTGCGATACTTGCGATAGCAGCGTCGCTAGTTTCCAACATTCGACAGTGGGCAACAGAAGGGCAATTCTCGTTTATTTTTGGGATGGCAAATCTGTTTGGAGTTCTGATGTGGTTCAAATGCCTTAAGTTCATGGCGACCCACGGAATCACTGGCAGCTGGCAACGAACGGTGATGCAGCTTTTTGTGTACCCAAGTTCTGTGCTTACCGTTGGCTATTTGGTGAGCTCTACACTGATGCTTTCGTCAAATTTGATTTCGGCTGTAAACCACCCATCTTCTGAAATGAGTCCCTACTTGCTGATCCCCATGGCAGTCACCTTTGCCGTCGCTATCGGATGGATTTGCCTGACTCGCTCTGTGTACCGAAAAATTCTGGAAAGCGAATCGCTGGCGGCAGACTAACAAGCTTGCCGCTCACAAAGTTTGGCAGGAATTGCGGCAGAGGCGCTATTGATCGCTCGATCCGCGAATGCCACGTATAAACTTCCGATCAATCGCTGTCCAGAATGTAGACGCTTAGTTCGCATTCCGCTTGCTCGTGACAAGTTTACACCGCTAGGGTGGGGGCAGCAAATTCTCAATCAAAACGCAAAAAAGATGACATGGGCTCTGGAGTTTGGCAGCTTGATTTCCCTAACCGATTAGCTAACAAATTTCTTGCTGAATGAGGGACTAAGAGCGAAGAAGAGGGAGGGTGGATACTGCACATATCGATCAGTGAAACTCGCGGGGATACCACGGGGGGGCGGCTTCTGTGTTTGGCAAACTCGTCACCTCTACGATCGACGCGACTCAACATTACGCTTACCGATCCGACACAGGCAGCCACGTTCGACACATCCGGTTCCTGAATGACCGCGAAAAATTTGAAATCACGTTGTCGCAAGCTGCTGCGATTGACTCCTCAAACTCTGTCGAGCATTTTGAATTCCCAGTGGATTCAATGGCATAGGTCTTGTTAGACTGGAGGAAAAGGAGCAACGGTGACAGACGAAACGGTCGAAAAATTACGAAAGAAAAAAGACCAGGCTGAAAGCGATTTGATGCTTCCGATCGGAGTTCTCTTGGGAGGCATCAGTGGTGCTTTGAGCTCTCTCAGCCATGGCTTGGTTGGATTGGCGGTTTTAAGCGTTGTCATTGCCGTGTTTTTCGCTGTGGTGTTCCACTTTGGTTACTCAAAACGGATGGAGCAAATTGAAAGGTCGCTGAACGAAGCGCTTCCCCCTGAAACCGAAAGCCAGAACAAATGGGATTTACAGGTTCTGGATAAACGAATGTCTCTGTTGCAAGAGTTCGCAAACAGTCACGATCCAGATGCGGCCTTCAAGCTCTTCGAAATTTTAGACACCACGCCTCGGGAATATTTTGATAAAACTCGAATGCTGGTCAACAAAAAGATCGCAGACGACGCTCAGACACAACACGAATGGTTGAGTGAGTATTCCCAGCAACTGGATGAACTTGAAGACCGATTCATTTGAAACGCATATCCCTTAGTTTAAACCCGAGTTTCATCTTTGAGTAATTCAATGGAAATCCCGCAGAAGCTCCCTGAACAATCTCAGCTAGAGAGCCTCTTTGGCGCGAGGAAGTGGGCGTTGCTTTCTGCAGTTCTCTGCGTTTTCAATCTGTTATTGCCGATTCGTTTTTGGGTGGTGAATTACGCATTGATCGCTTCGCTGGTTGTGTTTTCAGTCGCTTCCATGTTGTCGTGGTTTTACATGTTTCGGATTGTCAGAACGTTGCATGGCGTTGGCTACGCGTTGGCGCACGTCGCGATTTCTGTTTTGTTAACGCCTGTTTTCCTGTTCGGCCTGATCCTTGTCCCCTTGTTGGTGCAAGGCGACGCCGAGCGTTTGGCTGGCGTTGCGGGCGCCGACCAAGACGACACCATCGCTAGTAAGTGAGTTTGACAATCACTCTCAATCACCTGAGGGCACTTCCCCCAGTTAGACTATGAACGACACGGAATTCGAACCAGTATTCAAAAATGATGCCCGATTGAATCGGACACCTTGCCATTTGCTGACTGGAACGAATTCGAACCGGTTCCAGTGCACCTCAATGAACAAAGAAATGCCCTGCTTTTCAGCCCGTTAACGGCAGCCTAGGCCCCAATCGTAAAACCGCATCTCCAATAGCGATCCGCTTTGCCTGAAAGGCTCCATTTGCAGTTGCACCAATCCGTTATAAAGCACCAGCGCCTCGCTATTTTAACGAATCCTCTTTGGGCTTTTCGAGCCACAGCACATCGCCGACAAAGTCTTCACTTGAGGTCGACTGGTTGCTCTCAGGCAACGAAAAAAGGCGATCCGAGGGATCGCCTTTCGTTTCAAATTCTCACAAAACACCGAGATAACAGTCGCCGGTTCGTTTAAGTCTCGTTACTGGAGCGGAGATCCAAGATCCGAGGGCGGTCCGTAGATCTGCTCAAGACGGATTTGGCAATTCCTAAGATGGGTGCGATTATTGAAACGCACCCCCGTCAGCCGAGAATTCACTCCTGAATCATACTCTTGCGAGCCAGATCGGGGCTGTCGAGTCGTCGCTGCGGTAATCTTTCCAACCATTTGGTCCACATATTTCTGAGCCGTTTCCGCGTAGGGAGTGGCCTGTGAAATAAGATCGCTATCGCCAGAGCTGATGACTTTGTTGAGCAAATCGTTGATCAATTGAGTCCTCCGCAAATGAGCAAGGGAACTTGCATCGACTTTCTCTTTAAAGCTGAGCGATTTTCGGTAGTTCGGGTCCAGCTGAGCGGCTTTCAAGTGGATCGCCAAATCATTAACCAGAATTTGCAAATATTCCGTTGCGCCAAATTCTGCACCACCAATTCTGACGGTCGCTCCAAACGGATCGTCGGTGTTGCCGTACATTGACATCGTCGCTCCCAACTCAACTCGGGCTAACGCCATCATCCAAGCGAGCGAAGCTTTGAGATCGCTGTCGCTGAAGAACGAGTACTCTGGGTTCAGCTCAATCAATTTGTCATAAACCGCAATTTGCTCAGTGGTAGATGAATCAACCAGCTTGCCTAAGTCGGTAAGCGAAGTTCCGTACTCATAGGAACCCACCAGCCGATAAGGGAACGTGTCATCGGCTTCGGCGAACTGCAGTACAGGGCTAGTTTCAATGGTCGTTGTCGTTGTTGTTGTCTTTCGTGACTTCACGGTCACAGTCGCGGTCCCGAATCACAAGAACCTTGATTCAATGGACTCCACGGCCGGGCCAAATTTCCTCGATGAGGTCGTTGACCTTGACCCGGGTAAAACCCTAGCGGGCCGGTACTCTGCTGCCCACGTGTAGTAGTGACGACGATCAACGCCGGGAGTGCTTTCGATGCTGTCGTTTTGGGCACTTTCGCTTTCGGTGCTGTCCTCTAAGAAGTCGCTACCGCTGCTGTCGCTTTCAGAACTGTCGCTTTTGCTGTCACCGCCAGCCGTGTAGGTCTTGGCAATGGCAGTGTCGCTGGAGTTGTCCAAGCTAAAACCACGGATGGGTTTGTTTCTAACCCGCGGCATATAAAGCGTCTCCATCGCCTCCAAAGAACCGGTGGATCCCGGGGATTTGACCAATCCGTTGACTGCGGGGCCAGAACCGTAACGCCCCCGCACCCAGTAGTGCAGACCGTTGCGAAACAGATTCGCTTTTTCTGCAACATCTCCAGCGGCGGCTTGACCACTGGCCATCATCGATTTGATTCTGGCAGCTAGTTCAGGGGCTTGCAACGATTCCCGCGAGATGGAAGGGTTGTTTTTCAGAAACGAATCTAGCACGCTGCCATCCTGTTCCAGCACCATTGATGAAGTTAGCATCAACTCGAAGTCATTACTGCTGGCCGGATCGGTTAGCGCTTTGTGAGCCGCTTCGAATCGTTTCAAGCGAAGCTCGGCAGCTCGTTCGTCAATTGACTTGTACTGCTGTTTCAGTCGCGTTTCCGTCTCCGTTAGGGCCGCTGCCAATTGTTCGCCTTTGTTTTCGCGGCGAAGCCTTTTCTGGTGTTGCTCCAACAGGGTTCGCCCAAATTGAATTTTCCTCGACACGCCCTCAAACGCGTTGTGAAAGACGTGCACATTCCAAAAC
>CAZDZX010000284.1:4015-5479 GCA_964510005.1 uncultured Pirellulaceae bacterium | reverse complement strand
GTTTCAACCCTAGGAACAGAGTCTCCTTTTCAAACATTTGCCCCGAAGGGGCAACAGTAGGTTGAGTTGGAAACAGCGACCTCCCAGCACACACTCGAACTCTGCGTATACTGTTGGCATGAGTTCCAATGACGACCAACCAGACAGCGCCGACACTCCGTCGAAATCACGGATCGCGACGGCCTACCATGAAGCTGGCCACGCGGTGATGGCGGTGTCGCTGGGCCGCGCAATTCACAAAGCAACCATTGTCTCCGCGAAATTGCAAACCGGTGGCGTTCGCTTGGGCGCGGTGAAGATGGAGCAGGGTCGCTCGAAGTCCACGCAGGATTGGTTGGAAGATGAAGTCTTGATCCTGTTTGCCGGCATGGTTGCCGAAGCCCAATTCACAGGCGCCTATTGTCCTCGCGGCGCGGCATCGGACCTGCGAGCCATCGAACGCTTGATCTCCACGCGAGCCAACACGGAGCGACAGTTCGAAAAACTTCACCGCCGCTTGCTGGACAAAACAGAACACATCTTAAGCGACGATGTACACGAGAAAGCCATCCGATCGGTGGCGGATCAATTGCTGGAGCACGAAACGATCAAGGGACGGCTGGTGAAGCACTTTCTAAATCAAGCGATTGCTCAAATGAAAAAGTAGGGCCGGTTCCCACCGGCCGATCGACAATCCTGACCGGTGGGAACCGGCCTCGCGATTGTCCCGCGGAACTTAATCGTCCAACTCTTTGCCCAAGCGTTCGGCCAGTTTCGCGACCAGCATCGGATCATCTTTCTTTCGCAGTTGATCAATCGTTTTCTGTTTGACCTCCAGTTTCAATAGATGCGTCTCCAGTCGGTCCCACTGAGTCTTTCGCTTTTTACCTTCAGCCAGATATAGCTCCGTCACCAATTCTTGGACGCGCTGCAAGGCGATGTTCTCGCGGTTCTCGTAGTAATTCCGGATGATGTTCTGCTGGTATTTGCTTCGTTCAGCCACGGCACGTCCTGTAATGTTCGTCAGTGAAGTCCCTGAAATTTTCGACCGCTAAAATCGAAAATCTGATTCTATCGTCCGATTGACGGATATCCGGGTTAAACCGTCGCCAAAGTCGAAAAGGCCGGTTCTAATGGGGCCTTTTCTAGCAGCGGAATTGGGCATTGCGACAGCTTTTCGAAATCATCAAAGTGTCGCGCCCCGGGTTTTGGCCAACGCATATCTGGTTCTACGTGCTGCCCTTCGCCCAGCAGGATATGTTCGGGTCGGTCGCGTTCTGGTTGGGAGCCGTCTACGTTTGCTTTCCGATGGGCCTGCTGGCATTCGGCTGGAACGACTTGGGCGATGTCGATACCGACTCGGTCAATGAGCGAAAGGACTCGTGGCTGTTTGGGGCCCGTCCCGATCAAGCAACCCGAAAACGGCTGCCGTGGATTATCGCCGCCACTCAAGCTCCCTTTATGATCGCTTTTGTTGTGATCGCT
>CAZDZX010000284.1:0-3915 GCA_964510005.1 uncultured Pirellulaceae bacterium | reverse complement strand
TGATCGCTTTTGTTGTGATCGCTGGCTGGCAGATGCTGATCTGGTTCGCCGCATTCGTCGCAGCCAACGCCTGTTACAACACCTTCGGATTCAAGCGAATTCCTTGGCTGGATCTGTTGAACCAAATTGGCTACTTGCTGGTTTTCGTGATGGCCAGTTGGTTGTGCCATGTCAGTCAATTGAACACACCGGCGATGATCTATTCTGCCTTGTTCGCCATGCACAGCCATCTGTTTGGCCAGATCATGGACATCGATGAAGACAGGGAGGGTGGCCGAAACACAACTGCGGTTGCCATTGGGATCACTCCCGGAAAGTTCCTGCTGGCCGGACTGTTGGCGGCTGAAGCCGTGATCGCGTTTGTGTTTTTCCAAAGTGCATTGGCGGGTGTTTTTTCAGTGATCGCTTGCGTTTTCTTTTTGGCCGATGCGATGTTGGGTCCCAAAAAGTATCCGCTCTGGTTTGTCACCGCATTCTTTATCGGTTGGAATGGAGTGGTGATCGCAACCATCCATTTCATCTGGCGATACGGGATCTTTATTCAACGATAGTTCAAATGAGTGAAAACAACGCCTGATCCACCATGAGCCAACGACCGATCGCATCCAAAATCATTACCGGCTATTTTCTGCTGCAAGCCCTCGCTGTGGCGCTGTGGTGGGGAATGTTAGTTTGCTTCGAGGAGACTGTCGGCTGGTTTCATCCGTCGGTTTGGGATACGGCAGCCTTTTATGCATTCGGCTTGCCAGATTTTCTGTTGTTGATTTTAGGAAGTTGCGTTGCTGCGGGTGCGACGTGGAAATCGATGCGCTGGGCGCCGGTTGCGGTTTGGTCGATCGGAATCGCTGCTTGGTATCCAACGCTCTATTGTTTGGCCGCCAGTTTGACGACCGGTGAAGCTTGGTTCGCGACCAGTTGCATGGTCTGTATGGCGGGGCTTTGTTTGGTGATGGCGACCATGATCGGGACCGAGGCCCAATCGGCGGAGCTCATTCGCCAAACACGCATGAAGCGACACCACGCCATCCTTTGGACGTGCATTCAGATCGTGATTTTCTGGAGCGTCTTTCTGTGGATCCTGCCGATGGGAATTTTGGAGTTACAACAAGGATTGGGGATTCCGGTTTTTGAACATCCGGGGCAGTGGACCGGTGCGGTGATTTTGTTTCTATCTGCATCGCTGTTGGGTCTGTCCAGCGGATGGGCGATGTCCAGTCGCGGAAGTGGCACTCCGCTGCCAACCGCCACTGCTGCGGAACTGGTATTGGCTGGCCCTTATCGATTGGTGCGGAATCCAATGGCGCTGGCCGGTATCGTCCAAGGGCTGGCTGTCGGTTGGAGCATGGGCAGTGTGATGGTGTTGGCCTATGCGATCGCCGGAGGATTCGTGTGGCACTTCGTGGCACGTCCGGTCGAAGAAGCGGATTTGGTGGAAAGATTTGGTGCTGCCTACGAGAACTATCGCCAGCAGGTTCCACTTTGGCGGCCGACGCTTCGACCGTTTAAGCAAGATTGATCGTGGGGCCGGTTACCGGCCGTCATCGCGATTGGCCAATGAGAATCGGCCCGAGACTTCGATGTCGTGGTCTACCAGTGCAGCATTGCGGAACCGCAACTCAGTCCGCCACCAAAGGCGACCACACAAACCAGATCGCCGGGTTTCGCGGCACCGGTTCTGGCGACTTCTTCGAGGGCCACGGGAACCGAGGCAGCCGAAGTGTTTCCGTAATTGGCGAGGTTGCTGAAGATTTTATCGCGATCGATTTTCAGCCGCTCTGCCACGGCATCAAAAACTCGCGTGTTGACTTGATGCGGCACGATTAAATCGATCTCTGAAACCGCGATTTTGTTTTTGGTGGCAGTGTCGCGAATACACTGGCACATGGTTTCGATCGCGAAGCGAAAAACTTCGCGTCCATCGATGCCAAGGTGATCGAACTTTCCAGTTTCCAGAAATTCAGGATCGCTGGCCAGCGAGTTTTCCGAGTCAACGGTGTTGGAGGGGACTCGAATCAATTCGTCCAAATCGGGCATGCTTTGAACGTCGCAGCTAAGCATTCGTGGGCCCGTTGGAGCACTCACGCCAAGGGCGTCAAGTGTATCGGTGGATGTGGAATCGAATTCGGAGGGTGCGTTGAGGACAACGGCACCGGCAGCATCACCGAACAAAATGCAGGAGTTGCGATCGGCGAAGTTCATCCGTCGGCTGAGCGCTTCGGCGCCCACGACAAGGGCCGTTTTGCAGCGACCGCTGTTGAGAAATGTTTCGGCAGTCGACAGTGCGAACAAAAATCCACTGCAAGCCGCAGAGATATCAAACGCTGGAATGGGAGGGCAACTCAACGCGGCTTGGATTCGTGTCGCGTTGGGGGGAGTCACTGATTGAGGGGAGACCGTAGCACAGATGATCAAGTCAATTCGGTCGGTGGGAATCCGCGCCATCGAGATGGCTTTTTTACTGGCTTCGATTGCTAGCGTGGCTGAAGATTCTTGGGGACCACAGAAGCGTCGGTTCGAGATCCCGGTTCGCTGAGTGATCCACTCATCGGAGGTGTCGAGGATGGCTTCGAACTGATGATTGGAGACTTCCATTTCGGGCAATGCCGCACCAAAACCCGCGATTTGACACACCGCTGGCTGCGCCTTGGTATGCAGGCGACGAGACAGCTTTGTGTTGACAGCGGATTGGGTTTTCACTGAAAGTAACCGTTTGGAGTCGGGCGGGTTCTGGCGGGTTTGCCAGAGATATAGATCTATACGGATTTCTGCAAATCAAAGGAACCTCAATTACTCAAATAGGTGATTTCAACCAAAGCGCATGCAATCAACGCAGCCAGTGCAGGTTGCCTTGACTTCCCAAATTGACGCTGCGGCAGAAACGCGAACGTGTCGAAAAAACCCCGCATGATCGACGATGAAGAGTGGCTAGGACGGGACGCTCAGCACCGCGTTGTGGGCGCATGGTCATGCTCGTCGCGCCCCCTGTTGGTTCAGGCATTCCAGTAATTCAATCGGTTGCCATGTTCACGTGCCGTTGCGTAAGGCGACGCCTTGGACAGACTCAAGGCAAGCTGATCAAGCCACGGATGTAGCACAGATGGACACAGATAAAGACGACGTTCGTCGCACAGTTCATCTGGGTTTTATCTGTGGCCGACAATATCCCCGCAGAAGTCTGAAAAACTCCACGCCTGCAATGGATGGCATCCACGACGCACGTTTTACCGTGTCGAATTGCCGGAACCTCACGCTGTGCGCGTGAATCGTGATCAACATGGCAGCTCAGTTGATCGAACGCCGCGATGCGCTAAAATCGTTTGAAGGACATTGTGTCCACGGACCCCACTAAGAAACTAAAAGATCACCAAGGAGTCACTAAGATGAAATTTAGATCTGGAATATTCATGCTCGTTGTTTTCGCCGCCTGCTTGATTGCGACGGAATCCGAATCAAACGCTCAGCTCCTTCGGCGGGGTGGCCTCGCAACCAACATTGCTAGATCCCAAATCGTGCGGGCCAGTCCTGCACTTCGGATTGGCCAGTTCGCCCGCAGCGGAGCTCAGCGAACGAATCAATTCGGTAGCCCACAAGGCTTTCGCGGGGGCCCGCAGTTTGGAAACGGCAACGGCTTCAATGCCAGTCGACTGATACGAGTGGGTCGAATCATTTCACGCTTTTAGCGAGCATGGCCAAATGGTTTGCCCGACGAAGAATCGGTATCGCAGGTTTCCTATGAAGGGAGCTGGGACACCGCTTCTTTTTCGCGCATAACCTCAACGAGGTTAGATCAATAGCCTAGGGTTCTTGAACCCTGGGGACCCCGTCCTGACAAGTTGGCGAAACCCCAACGGGGTTTGATCCAATCCCGTTTGGGTTGAGAGAGTTTCGCTGGCCGTAACCGTCAAGCCTTGCTCG
>CAZDZX010000283.1:0-5552 GCA_964510005.1 uncultured Pirellulaceae bacterium | reverse complement strand
GGGTCAGTATTCCGGCGAAGGACAGTAACCTAATCCAACTGCATCTCTAGCTGTTTCATCTTGCGGTACAGATTGCTGCGGTGCAGTCCCATCCGTTCAGCCGCTTCGGTCATGTTACCGCCACACTGATCGATATGACTCTGGATGTATCCCAACTGAAATTCGCGAGTCGCTTCCGACAGGGGAAGATCCATCAGGATGTTTGCTTCAGAGTCACCTTTTTCAGGCGCCGTGATGAAAGCCAAATCCGCGGGTCGAATCAGATCGCCATCAGTCAGATAGGCCAGTCGCTCCATCATGTTTCGCAGCTCTCGTACGTTCCCCGGCCAGCGATGACTGAGCAAGCGTTTGCGAGCCAAATCTGAAATCACGGGCGTGTCTCGACGAGCCCTCCCACAGAACTGCGACAGGAAATGCTCGGCCAGCAAAATCACGTCGTCGCCACGTTCGCGAAGCGGTGGGATTTCAATCATCACCACGTTCAAACGGAAAAACAGATCTTCACGGAACTTCTTTGCGCTGACCAACGCCGACAGATCTTGATTTGTCGCCGCGACAACGCGGGCTGATGTAGGGATGGGAACGCTGCCGCCAACGCGGACCACGATTTTTTCTTCTAGGACTCGCAGCAATTTAGCTTGACCGCCCAGACTCATATCCCCGATTTCATCGAGGAACAGTGTGCCGCCGTTGGCCAGTTCAAACTTGCCCTCGCGAGCTTGATGGGCATCGGTAAAGGCGCCTTTTTCGTGACCGAAGAGTTCACTTTCGAGCAACGTTTCAGCAATCGCGGCGCAGTTGACCGCGACAAGAACTTCATCGCGAAGTGGGCTTAAGTAGTGAATCAGTTGAGCCACAACTTCTTTTCCGGTCCCGTTTTCCCCGGTGATCATGATCGCCAGATCCGTATCGGCAGCCCGCTCGATGGTTTTCTTAAGCTTCTGAATCCCCTCCGAATTACCAATCAACTGCACATGATCCGCAGCCTGACTGGCAACGGTACGACGAACAGTTTCAAGGTGCTCGACGTGCTGTGTGGTGTCGATCGCAATGGCAGCATGGGCCGCCAATTCAGTTAGTGCCGCTTCGTCTTGGTCGGTAAAGTTGCCTTCGTTGCGGTTGATCAATTCAAACGCACCGATCGTTTTGCCTTTGGCGTTTTTCAGTGGCACGCACAAAATAGTGCGGGTTTGGAAACCCAATTGCTGGTCCACCGAACGGTCGATCTGACTCTGCTCGCTACTGATGTCTTCATCCACTCGTGCGGGTTGGCCCGATTCGACAACGTTGCCCACGACCCCGGTTTTGATCGGAATCCGCAGCACGCCGTCTTCAACACCAAGAGCCGGTTTGCCAATCAGTTCGGTATTGTTCGCATCGACTAGAAAAATAGTGGCTCGTTCCGCGTTCAACAAACGTGTTGATGCTTCCGCAATCTGGGTCAACAGCTCATCAGTTTCACGCGATTGGTTCCAGCCTGCGGTCATCTCCAACAGCGTTTCCAGTTGTTGGACTCGTTTACTTGCGCCCGATCGAACTCGATAGGCTTGCAGGGCCACGCCAATGCACCCGGCGAGGGCGTCGAATTCGGCATCGCTGTTGGCGATGCCTTTTTGAAGCAACAACTGTCCGCTTTCGCATGGAATGTGTAGCGGCGCCGCGACCCACGGATCACTGCGAACACACTGTTCGACATCAAGAACTTCAGAAAGCAAATCCAAGGGCAATTCGTCGGCAGCCACTTCGTCGTTGCAGGAGGCCAACACGCGCCATTGGCCTTTGACGCCTTGCACCACAGCCGTCAATTCCGATTTGCCTCGCGATTGAATGACCTTGCAAAGCTCATGCAGAAATGCAGAACTTGAATTGTGGTTGGTCGACAGATAGATCAAATCCGCTAAGAGCTTTGCAGACGAATTTCCAGCTTGGTTTTTTGGATCAAGCCGGTGAGTGTTTGAGAGTTTCATCGCACCTTGGGTGGGGAGGAATGGAGGTAGACGACGACTTAAATATAGTTAGTAACGAAGACAGGTGCCAACAGTTCAAAACAGCAAGGTTTGTGAGCGAACTCTCTATTCGAAGTTTAGCCCTCCCAAAAAACCACGGGAAAAACTCTTTGGATGACATGAAGCGAGAACCTAACCGGATGGCGTTGATCAGCGAGAATTCGCCCATCAGAAACAGTCCGGCTACCCTTTAGGACCCAATTCAGGCGTTTTTGTGACAACCAATTTGCAAAAAACTCAAAATAATCGTTTTTGACCGATAACTGTGGATCAACATCCGGCATTGACCCTCCAGCACATGTTCAAGTTCCGTACCAAATCGCTATAGTATGGCGTTTCAATGCTATCGATTTGGAAAGCTTTTATGGGAATGTTTGCAGGAAAAAAGGGTCTGATCATTGGCGTCGCGAACGACAAATCGATCGCGTGGGCCATCGCCAAAACCATCATCGATCAAGGCGGTGAATGTGGTTTCTCTCATCTACCGGATCGCGACGACGACGAAAAAAAGCGAAATAGCGGTCGTGTTAAAAAGGCCGTCGCAAAACTGGGTGATAACTATGAACCCGCTTTCATGGAACCGTTAGATGTAAGCGACGACGATCAAATCGCCGCAATCATGAAAACAGCCGGTGAGAAGTTCGGAAAAATCGACTTCCTGCTCCACTCGGTCGCCTTTGCACACCCCGATGATTTGGGAGGCGATACCATCGAAACCAGCCGCGAAGGTTTCAAAATGGCGATGGATATCAGTGCCTACAGCCTGATCGCAGTCTGCAACGCAGCTCGCCCGATTCTCAATGACGATGCCTCGGTGCTTTGCATGAGCTATTTCGGCGGTGAAAAAATTGTTCCCGGCTACAACGTCATGGGAATCTGCAAAGCCGCATTGGAAGCATCGATGCGGTACATGTCATATGACTTGGGCCCAGCTGGTGTTCGCGTCAACGCGCTTAGCGCCGGACCCGTGAAAACGATTTCCGGAATCGGTGCCGGCGTGGGCAAAATGCTGAAGATGTACGAGCACGTCGCCCCGATGAGCCGCAATGTCACAGCCAAAGAAGTCGGAGAATCAGGTGCGTTTCTACTCTCCAGTATGGCCAGCGGCATTACGGGAGAGGTCATGCACGTGGATTGTGGCTACAACGCCATGGGCTCGCCGGGCCGTTTGACGGATCACATTCCCAAAAGCTAACAAATGTCCAATTGGAAAATCGCCAGCGAGTGAATTTGTGAACCCACAAAAGGTCGCTCGTTTGCGGTTCGATTGGCCGTTGGATCAGTCTTTTTGTCTTGCACATGTTCCCCTAAGTGGAACCGAACGATGCTGTCAGCATGAATAGAACCCACTTCACGTCACTGGCTGCGCTGGTTGTTGTTCTGGCACTGTTTTCCTCTCCTACGCGGGCTTTTGCTCAGGAAAAGGAAACGATTCCGGTTGATCCCAGCACCAATCGCGTGGTTACCTCGCCGTGGAAAGCAGTTACCGCGGGAACCACAGCGAACCTGCGGGGACTGCACGTCGTCAACGACAAAGTCATTTGGGCGTCGGGGACCGAAGGAACGGTGGTCACATCGTCAGACGGTGGAAAGACATGGAGGCAGGTCACCATTGACGACGGGAAACTAGATTTCCGAGACATCCATGGTTTTGACGACGGGACAGCAGTCGCAATCAGTGCTGGAACGCCGGCTCGGATCTACCGGACATCCAACGGCGGGCGAACGTGGAAGATTTGCGGATCTAAACGGGGAGCATTTTTTGATTCGATCGCGTTTTGGGATGACCGTTACGGAATCGTGATGAGCGATCCTATTGATGGCAAATACTGGATCGCCAAAACCAAAGACGGTGGTTCGACTTGGAATTCTGTGATCGATAGCAAACGACCTCTGGCTCAGACCGGTGAAGCCGGGTTTGCAGCCAGTGGCACGAACATGTGCGTCGTTGGCGATGATACGTGCTATATCGGATTGGGTAGCGCGTCGGAGGGCGAAAGCCATAGCACTTCTCGAATTTTGATCTCGCGTAACAAAGGCGGGACATGGAAGTTCGGCGGGTCTGTCCCAATCGCTCGCACAGCATCCAGTGGAATTTTTTCGGTCCTGTTCGCGGACGCGGATCGAGGCATTGCTGTTGGAGGCGACTACGAGGACCCCAAGAACACCGAAAGCAATTACGCGGTCACCGAAGACGGCGGAAGAACTTGGTCAACACCTTCTCCCCGCCAGCCCCCCAGCGGTTTTCGCAGTTGCGTGGCTTCGTATCGAAAAGGCCGCGAGGTCAAAGTCGTAGCTGTCGGCCCCAACGGGACCGACACTTCTACTGACTTAGGGCACAAGTGGATTCGGGTTTCCAAGAAAGGTTTTCACGCGGTCGATTTTTCGCCCTCGGGTAAATCCGGTTGGGCCGTCGGTGCCGATGGCAGCGTCGCCAAATGGGTGTTGCGCTAAAACGCACTTGCCCCTCAGCACCTTCACTGAATCCTCTGGCTCAATCAATCGGCTCCTTCCATCGGCCAATACCAAACCCCATGACGGGTTCGGCTTTTGAGTTCGACGGCGAATATCGACCGCCATGGGTCTGTTGATGCCATGATGATTTCCCCGTCCCATTTCCCTACAATGGAGACTCATCTCAAGGGAACTCTTATGATTACTCTCACGATCCTGCTTTCAATTTTGGCTTTGTTGATCGTCGGTGTGGCGATCCACGACCTAGTGCAAAAAAAGGACCCGATTCTTCGCAACTATCCCGTCGTGGGACACGGACGAAAAGTCCTTTCGGAATTGGGCCCGAAACTGCGTCAGTACATCGTCGCCGACAATAACGAAGAGCGACCCTTCAATCGTGATGATCGCGAATGGGTCTACCATTCAGCCGACAAAACAAACAACTACTTCGGTTTCGGAACCGACAACGATATTCGTGGCTCGCGGGGCTACCTGATCATCAAACAGAACACCTTTCCCCTGTTCGATCCTCAGCCCGATGACGAAGGCTACGACCCCAACTACACCATCAATTGTGCAAAAGTCCTTGGCCAAGCCCGCGGACGAAAAGGCGCTTTCACACCCAACTCGATCATCAACATTTCGGCGATGAGTTATGGATCGTTGAGCTCACGAGCCGTTGAAGCGATGAGCCGCGGCGCCGCCATTTCGGGCTGCCTGCAAAATACCGGCGAAGGCGGCGTGTCGCCCCACCACGATCATGGTTCGAATTTGGTTTGGCAGCTGGGCACCGGTTACTACGGTGCGCGGGCCAGTGATGGCAAATTCGATGAAAAACGGTTCGTGGAAAACTGTGACAAGTACAACGTTAAAGCCATCGAAGTCAAAATATCCCAGGGAGCCAAACCGGGCCGTGGCGGCGTCCTTCCCGCTGAAAAAGTCACGCCGGAAATTGCGGCCATCCGCGGAATCCCGGTCGGCAAAAGCTGCCTCAGCCCCAATGCCCACCGAATGTTCTCCAACGCCGATGAGATGTTGGACTTCGTCGAACGGATCGCAGAACTTTCCGGACTACCGGTGGGAATCAAATCG
>CAZDZX010000282.1:0-5567 GCA_964510005.1 uncultured Pirellulaceae bacterium | reverse complement strand
GTCACAGCATCGGGACTTCCACAGATTTGTAAACGACTTTCAATAAGCGGAATCCCAGCTTCTGGTACAGTCGATGGGCTTGGGTGTTGTTGGCGGTGACCTCAAGGTTCACAAACCGAACGCCCACGCTGGCGAAGCCTTGCACGCATTTCCAGACAATCGCAGAACCCAATCCGCGGCCGCGGTACTGAGACACGACTCCAATGTTCTGGATGCAGCCCACATCGGTTTGCTCACGAATTCCCTGTACCGTGCCACAATCCTGATGAGTGCCATCGTCGAGGGTGTGCCTCAATAACCAAGTTGCTTCGGGGACGAAGCCACGTCGACTACTGATTTCGTTCATCAAACGTTCGCAGCCGTGTTCGTCACCAAGACACGGGAATACATTGCAATCGAGGGTGTGACGAAAGCTCTGGTATTTTGTTTGAGCGTGGGCTTCAAGCAGGTCTTCTTCCCATGGCAGAAAAGAAAATCCCGCCGGCAGAGCGCCCTCACCGATCGGCATCGATTCGCTCAAATCGATTTGCATGCGATATCGTTTGAAGTAACTGATTTGCATGGACGATGGATAAGGTTCAAAAGCGGCTGTTGTTTCAAAGCGCCTATTTTACACCATCGTCCAGCGGAAGGGAGTGTCTATGTGTGCGGAAGAGGCTGTTCGGACGAGGCAGGTCGGGCGGATCATGCGGAACTCGCGGATTTACGCTCCATCCACCTGTTTTTCCAATTCGGATTTCAATATTTAAAACGTTGCAGCGAACATCTGTTCAGGATAGCCTGTCGTCTGGCACGGCGCGACGATGGTCGACGGGTGAGTTTGAAAGCTGAGTCATTATTGATGGTGGAGTAAACGATGCCGATCGAAGTTGTCTGTCCGAAATGTAGTAGCACCCTGAGTGTCAACGACGAACATGCCGGCAAGATGGCTCGGTGCCCGAAATGCGAGGAAGTCTTTCCGATTCCTGCTGCTGGTGGCAACCTTGCTCCAGCACTGCCTTCTGCAGCGGCTCCGGTTGGCCCGCGGCCTTCGACGTCGCCGGATTTCACGACTCCGCAATCTCATGGTGGCAGCATCCCATCAGGAAGCCACAATCCGTATGTATCGGCACCTCCGCAAACCTATCGTAATCCCCATGCAAATCTTCCTCCGCACCGCGGCGAAATGGTTTTGATTCTGGGACTTCTGGGGCTACTGGTCTGCCCGCTGTTGGGCATTGCCCCCGTCGTCATGGCCAGCAGAGACCTGCCTCTGATTGATTCAGGGCGGATGAATCCATCGGGACGCGGATTGGTGGTCGCTGGGAAAGTACTGGGCTGGGTCTCGATCGTGTTGGTGTTGCTTCAGCTCGTCATACTCTTCTGCATTTTCTTCGCCATGTTCGTGGGAGCGGCTGTTTAGTTGGGGAGCCATCGCTTCACTTGGGAGCGGCGGCTCTACTCAAGGCCGTCGCTCAGTGATTTCAGCAAGTGCAGCTTTCTCTTGGCCGGCCCGATAAGTTTTGGCTTGAGCCTTGGTGGCGTTCGCCAGTTTCTGGCGATAGCTTTTGTCGTGGGCGGTTTGGATCAGTAACTCACGTAGCTTGCGGGTATCTCCGACGGGGAAATAGCCGGGATAGCCCTGTCCCATCACACCGACGTGACCGTCTATGTTTGATAATAGCATCGGCAGTCCCACCGCCATCGCCTCGAACAACACGTTGGGAGCCCCTTCGATTCGAGAGCTGTTGACCAACAGATCCGATCGTTGCATCAGTTTTAAAACCTGACTTTGGGGGATCGAGTTCAACCATTTCCAATTCTCGTTGCGGTGTTGCCGTTGCTTGATTCGGATTCCCTTGGGGTCTGCTGGAATCAGGGAGGCACCGGCGTGGGAAACACGGATCGAAAACTCGTCCGGAAGCGAGCGAACAGCCATCTCGGCGCGGAAAGGATCTTTCTCGTATCTGAGATGGCCGATCACACAGACGTTAGCGCGGTTCGGAACCCATGTCCGATTCGGTTTTGCCTTGGCAGCGACATCCATCATGACCAGCTGGGATTTCCGGCGCCATTTTTTGGGCAGCCGCTTCGCCATCAACGGTTGCAGGATCAGGATGCGGCTACATTGATCCAAGGCCTTGATGGCGGTGGCGGGTTTTCGGGGCCGTGTCAGGTCGCGATAAAGATCGGTGCCCGTGAGTGCGATCATGGCGCTTCGGTTGGGGTGTCGCTTGCGGAATCGCAGAATCATTTTCGCGCTGCGAGTCGCGTGCAGTCCGATCAACAGGTCGACATCATCGAAATTCGTTAACGTGGAGTCAAAGCCGATCTGCACACGGTGGCCGGCTGACTGGAGCAGTTTTTGCCAACGGCTGGCAGTGGTGAAATTTCCCGCGCGGCTATCAGGTGTTTTGGGGGAAAAGATCAGAATTCGCAATGTACTGCAGCTCCCTGCTGGGCTTCGTGCCTAGGGTTAGGCCGTCGGGCTACGTGCCTGGGATCAGGCCGTCGAGACGAGGATCAATTTCAAACTTTCCAGTTTTCTCTGACGCTTTGTCGCCGCGACGTGAGTCTTGTTTCGGGCTGCGGCCGCCGAGTTCTTGTAGTGTCTTATCCCAAAAATCAGTCACTTCGCCTGGGGGCAGTCGCAGGTCACGCAATCCTTCATCGAATGCCCGAATAATCCAGTCCCGTGCCGACCGTTCGTTTTTCTCGTAGAGGTATTCGTATTCGACGATTCGTCTGTATAGCAGATCGCGATCGCTCAGCAACCAGCGGGTGCCGGGCTCGATTGGGTTGTCTTTCTGAAGCAGTTCCTTGTATTTGACGATGGCGTCCTGCTGCTTGGTTGTGACTCCCGAATCCCAGTTCGCATGGGCCTTTTCCAGCGATCTTTGAGGCCCCGCAACGCCCTTGAAGATAAACCATCCACCTACCGCCAATGCGCCAATGAGCAATAAAGGCAGCAAAAACGAAACTCCACGGCGGGACCCAAATAGAATCTGTAGGCTCACAAACAGATGGAACAGACGGCTGATGTCGTTGACATCTCTGCGAGAGATATTTCTGAACCGTCGGTCTCTTCCTCTGGGAATACGCATGTTTGGATCGGGATAACAGATTGGGAGGCTGAGGTTGCTTGATGGACAGGCCCGTGGAGGACGCTTACAATCTAAGTATATCATTCACCGCTTGCCACGTGGAAACAACCCGATGACAACCCTCCTGACCCGAAAAGACAACGACATTTTGGTAGTGTACTTTCAGGATGTCAGTATCATCGACGAAGCTCGGATCACCAGTTTGGGCGAGGAATTGCTGGAGCTTCTCAAAGGGGACCACCAGAAAGTGGTCGTGAATTTTCAGAATGTCAGTTTCATGTCCTCTGCGATGATCGGCAAACTGATTCATTTTTCCAAGAAATGTAAAACGGAAAAAGTCAAACTACGCCTGTGCAACATCAACGAAAACGTGATGAAGGTGTTTACGTTGATGAGTTTGGAGAAGGTCTTTCAGATTGATCCCGACGAAGCGGACTCCGTCGTCAAACTAGAAAAAACCGGTTGGTTGGGATAGCGCAGAGCCTCTAGCTTGCTACGCTTCCACCCACTGACTCGTTAAGAAATGCGGCCGAGCAGGTCGTCGGACGTTTGAATTCGAAATTGATCTACGCTACGATCGAAGACGTGATTCAGCAGAGGTTGCATGAGTGCGCTGACAACTTGCAGGCTCAGTTGAACGCCATTGGTGAATCGATCGCTGAGGCCTTCTTGTCCACGCCGGAGCGAAAGTCTGATGAACTGATGTTCGAAATGAGCCAAGGATCCGTTTTGGGATTCGGTGAGGCGACGATTCTTTTGCTCTTCGGCGACCGTCTGTCTGTTTGCTGAAGGTTTGTAGTTTGGGAAATCAAAAATGAGTGATGTCGATCTATTTCATGGCAAAGGTCAGTTGGCTCCGGTTCAATTGTTGCCAAGAATCCTGCAGGGAGACTCACCAACGAAGTGTCGAAAAGAAGCGTTGGAACTGCAAAAGAAAGCTCGCCAAAAAATTGAGGAAAAAGTGAAGCAAGTCGTTCGTTGAAGTTCTTGTGTAGCAAGGGAGCATAGTCGCCTTTCCCGCTTCCTTTCCCTTTGCAATCGAAAAGAATGCGTCGAAACTTGGGCCGGATTCATCGATACGCGACTGTCCAGTGGATACTTGATGATCGATGTCGACTTTTCGGCGTCTTTGCAGGTGGCTCGCGATGCGACGTGTTTTCCCACGTGAAATAGCCGGTGCAGGAAACGAAACAATCGGAATGACCGGCACAGTTTCGTTGAGCTGCAAATGTTTGGCGAACTTTCGGGTGAGATATTGAGATGCTGTCGAATCTCTCAAGTCGCCAGCACCTGTGATCGATAACTCAATCATCGCCACCGTACCTTTCCCACCAACTGTTCCACTATCATCTCTATGAACCGAACGGTAATGATGACCCTCGGCTTTCTCCTGATCTTTTTCGGGATCCAGTTGAATGTGGTGGATAGCTACGTCCTGTCCCCAAGAATCACACGTTTTCTGTCGGATAATTTTTCCGGCCAAGACATTTCGGTCAATCCGAACCAAGCTCCTTTCTCCCAAGCCGGCTTCAACAACCCATCTCGTTTTGGAAACCAAGTCAGTTTTAACAATCCAAACACGTTTGGGCAGCCTCAAGCAACGACTTTTGGGGGCAGTTTCAACAATCGTGTTGTTCACCCGCCAGGATGGATGGGCTGGCCAGCGATGTTTCTGGGAGCCTTCATTTTCCTGTATGGAGTGACGCTTCGGAGGAGATAACCCCAATACAGTCCGGGTGTCTGTCAGCGAACAAGCTAACGATACAAAAACACCGGTTCGAAACGTAAGCGGATGTGTTCTGGTCGATCATTCGCGGATGTTTTGGCTGGTGTTTTTTTTGTTTTCACCTCAGTCGCGTTCTATCGAAGAGCAGACTTTGACGTGCCATATCCAGCGTCTATCATTGAGTTGTGAGATCCGGAGTCCAAATCGGTAAAATTGACAGGAACAGGAATGAGCGACGAACTGGAATGTCTTGAGCTTGACCACGTTGATTCAGTGGCGGTCATCAAATTTCGAGACCAAAAAGTGATGGACCCTGCGCGGATCGAGCAATTGGGACAGGAATTGCTTGATCTTGTGGAAGATCAGGACAATGAATGCTTGTTGATCAACTTTGACAACGTCAGTTTCTTTTCCAGTGCGGCAATCAATAAGCTGATCGTGCTAGAGAAGCAGGTCCAGGCCAAAGGCGGCAAGCTGCGGTTGTGTAACCTGCGTCCTGAGGTCCGAGAACTGTTCAGTTACACTAGCCTTGATGAGATGTTCCAAATTGATCAGGAGCAAGTTGAATCGATCCAAGCATTTCAGCAGTAGCGGATCATCTTTGTTTTTGTAGGCAACTCTGTTAGGCACGATTTTCTCCCCACACCAAAATGAGTACACCGCTTCGTTCAATCCACCGAAAATTGCCCAGCAAAGCGGAAGCATGTGCTCGGCTTATCGGGGAGCTGTTGGAGGTGTTGGAATCCGAAGGATGGTCT
>CAZDZX010000281.1:0-5585 GCA_964510005.1 uncultured Pirellulaceae bacterium | reverse complement strand
AAATACTTTATTCAGGCCACGGCCTTAATTTTGTCCTAATTTACAAGCCCTTGGTTGCAGCGGCAAGCAATTTTGTTCCGTGGGGACTTTTATTACTGCCACAGGACGCAATAACACTCTCAGGGGAATGTTATTGTTGAAACTGAATAAATGCAGACGGATTGGCTATGAAGTTGGAAGAACAGCTGCGCAGGAAGATTAGGTCCGTCGCGGAAGATTGTGGGTGTTGTAGAATTCTCCGGGAAGGAAACCTCTATGCGAGACACCGAACTTTACCAATGCATCCCTAGGCTTGAGTCGCCTGAATGCAACAAGCAACTCAGTTGCTACACTGGCTAAGAGTCTTATCAACATGTGACAGGCAGCTGAAAGCGTGACAATCTTTACGCTAGCTGTTTTTCACGAACCTCGGCGAGGTGGCACGCAACCGGCCCTCGTTTGCGTTTTTCAAGCACCTTCATTTTTTGGAAGTGTTTTTCAAGCCTGTCGCCGAAGAGATTCCCTGTCTTGGTCACGGCGCCCCGCCGCGCCTGGCAGAACCCTCACCTCGCGTGCCAGTTCAACTGACTGCAACTCCTCGCCAATCGTCAATCTTTAACTGACCGACACACTGCCCCCAGCACGGACGTCCCTCACCGAAACGCGGTGCATCATCCATACATCCGCTTGATTCGATACGTTCATCAAGGGCAACCCTGTCATTACAGGGCGACCCTGAAATACAGCCTAAAAAGCACTTTGCCTTCCGGCCAACGTTTGGAACCCGCGTATGGGACCTCGCAAATTAAAAACGTGGATCTTGTTTTGCGTTTGCTGCTGCGCTGTTCTCATTTCTGGGTGCGCCACAGGTCGTCCCGATCCGACTCTCCCATTCGCTAAAAAAGCCGACGCGGCGCTGGTCGTTGCCGCTGCGAAATCCCAAACGAAACCCGCGAAACCATCATTCGCGCAAGTCGCCTTTCAGGATGATGAATCGGGTGCGCACGCCGTCTCGCGAATCCCCGACATTGTCGAGCCCGTCGAACCGCCCGGCACGTCATCGTCACCGACCTTTGCACCGACCGGTCCGGTCACCCTAGAGGCGATGGATTGCTTCCTGTTGGCCAACCATCCCGAAATTTTGAAAGCGCAGTCCAAGATCGGTGAACTGGAAGGAAAGCAACTCCAAACGACACTTCAACCCAACCCTCGCGTGGGTCTCACTTCCGAAGACATCAACGCCGACGACGGGGCAGGGCGGTACGGTGTCTTTTTTGGGCGACGCGTTGTTCGCGGCAACAAACTGGAACTGTCCTCCGCCGTTGTTGAGGCCGAATTGGAAATCGCTCGCGCGGAACACGCTGCGATCGTTCAGCGGATCCGTATCGAACTCCGACAGCGCTACTACCGATTGCTGATCGCCAACGAAAAAGTCCAGCTGGCAACCGAGCTCGTGGACATCGCTGAAAAATCGGCGGCCGCTTCCAACGAGCTGTTCACCGCCCAAGAAATCGCCAAAGCCCAAGTCCTGCGCAGCGAACTGGAGCTGGAAAACGCCCGTTTGCTCCAGCAGCGGACAATCAACGACGGCCTCAAAGCGAGGCGGCGACTGGCATCGCTATTGGGCGAGAGCGAACTGCCGTTAGATTCGCTTGCCAGCGACATCGAAGACCTCCGCCCGATGGTGGATTTCGAAACGGCCTTTGACAATCTGCTGGCCAGCCATCCGGAACTGTCCGCAGCCCTTGCCGATGTGGAACGATCCCGCCGCAATCTGGCCCGCCAAATCGTGACGCCCATCCCTGACGTCACTTGGCAAACCAGTGTCGTTTACGATTTCACAACCGACGAAGTTGTCGGTGGTTTCCAAGTCGGCATTCCGTTTCCATCGCGGGACCGCAACGAAGGCGCCATCCGCCAAGCCGCCAGTGCCATCGAATCGGCCGAACATTCCGTCGATCAAAAAGCGCAGGAACTGCGAGACCAGTTGATCGAATCGTGGTCTGCGTTCCAAGACGCAAGGCTGCAGGCGGAAACTTACGACCAAAAGATCATCAAAAAGTCCACCGAAGCCCTCAAACTGGTCACTCGAGGATACAAGGAAGGAGAAACATCGTTCTCGGAACTCCTCCTCGCCCAGAAGTTCTTCGCTCAAACAAAAATCGACTACCTCGCCCAGCTGGAACAGATGTGGCTGCGTCGACTGGAAATCGAAGGTTTACTATCTCACTTTTCACGCCACACACCCGACGCTCTACCCCTCGAATTTTAGCCCCCGATTAGCCTTTCTCAGCCATTGGCCTACAATTGCGATCCTTTTAAATTTCCGCAGCTGACATGAATAACCCGTCACCCCAATCCAGTAAACGCCACACGACGATCACCGTCGTGGTGCTGTTGGCATTGGGGATCGCTGGTTGGTTCACGCGGGCTTCATGGTTGCCGACGGCGGAAAAAGCCGTGGCGTGGTTGCAGAACCGTGGTGCCGCTGAATCCAATGGCGGACACGGTCACGGGCATGGACATGGCCACGCCCATGGCCCCCACGGCGGACACATGGCTCCGGCAGCAGCGACGGGATCCGAAGACACTTTGAAACTGACGTCTGCGGCTTGGAAAAATCTGGGATTGGAAACGGGCGAGGTGAAGACTTCCGATTTCTCCCGCGAGATCACTTTTCCAGCCGCGATCGTTGAGCGTCCTGGCCGATCACGGATTCAGATCACCGCCCCGCTGACCGGCATCGTCACCAAGATCTTCCCCTTGGAGCGCGAAATCGTTGACCCCGAAACGCCGCTGTTTGAGCTTCGTTTAACCCACGAAGATATCGTGAAAGCGCAAGGCGACTTTCTCAAAGCGTTAAAAGAAAAAGACATCATCCTCAAAGAGCTGCAACGGCTGCAGAAAATCGGAAGCGACATCATTCCCGGCAAGCGGATCCTTGCCAAAGAATTCGAAGGCGACCGCGCCGAAGCCACACTGTCTGCGATGCGACAAAGTCTGTTGTTGCATGACCTTACCGAATCACAGATCGAAGAAATTGAACAAACGCGACTGGCCATCCAATCCATCACAATCACCACGCCGCCCCACGAAAAATCTCCCAATGCCCCCGAGACGACTCACGTGTTTCACGTCAAATCGATCGATGTCAGCATTGGACAGAGCGTTCAACATGGCGACATGCTGGGCGAGCTTTCGGATCACGGTCTGTTGTACGTGGAAGGACAGGCCTTCGAGGATGACGCTCAAAAACTGATCGCGGCATCGCAAAGCGGAAAACAAGTCAAAGTCTTTCCTGCTTCAGCGACTGCCAGCGAACCGATCTGGCTGGACGTGCAAAGCATCGCCGACGAAGTCGATATGAAATCGCGGGCTCTGAAGTTCTACCTGCTGCTTCCGAACCAATTGCTGAACCCGCAAACGACAACCCCAAATTCTGAGAAACGATTTGTGTCGTGGAAGTACCGCCCCGGCTACCGCATGGAAGTTCACGTTCCCAACGGACCGGCGATGAAGAACAGAATTGTGCTGCCCGCGGAGGCGGTGGCCATCGATGGACCCAACGCGTTTGTGTTCGAGCAAAATGGCGATAACTTCGACCGCATCGACGTGCAAGTCCTCTACCAAGACCAGCACACGGTGGTCCTAGAGAATGATGCGGAACTGATTGGGAGTTTCATCGCGACCAAGGGAGCTTGGCAGTTGCATCTGGCTCTCAAGAATGCTGCCGGAGGTGGAATCGATCCCCACCACGGTCATTCGCACTAATCGATTGCAGATCTAATCACCCCCGAAACCCGCGAACATGCTTTCCAGTTTCCTAAACGGCATCATTCGTTTCGCCTTGCACAACCGGATGGTGGTGGCAGCGGCGGCGGTTGTCGTATTGCTGGTCGGAGCATGGCAAATTTCCCGTTTGCCGATCGATGTGTTTCCAAACCTGAATCGTCCCCGCGTGGTGATTCTGACCGAAGCCCATGGCTTGGCTCCCGAAGAAGTCGAGCAGCTGGTCACCATCCCGATTGAAACTTCGATCAACGGCGCGTCGGGGGTGATCGATGTGCGATCCTCGTCCGGTGTTGGCCTGTCGGTGATCTACGTCGAATTCGATTGGGGCACCGACATCTATAACGATCGACAGATCGTGGCCGAACGACTGGACGTAGTCGGCGAACAACTGCCCGAAGAGGTCAATCCGCAACTGGCTCCCGTGTCGTCGATCATGGGTCAGGTCATCATGCTGGGGATCTTGAGCGAAACCAATGAGAAGACATGGCTCTTCGATGCCATCGGCACGATA
This sequence comes from uncultured Pirellulaceae bacterium, assembly GCA_964510005.1. Taxonomy (GTDB): domain Bacteria; phylum Planctomycetota; class Planctomycetia; order Pirellulales; family Pirellulaceae; genus Mariniblastus. The sequence continues at coordinate 1,303 of CAZDZX010000281.1, read as the reverse complement.
CAAACCGACGATCGATTGCCCGATTGGCTGGTGAGAGAATTCGGACAGCAGGGCGTTTCGTTTTCGGATGAAACAAAAATCCGCGAGGAAATCGCCGACAAGAAATGGCTGGTCGGTCCATCGCTGGAAAACGATTGGTTTGCGATCATCCCCAAACCCGACTCCGATTCGCAGGTCGAAGTCCACCGTAGAACTTCGCCGATGCAAATGCGAAGCAGCGCCGATTGGGTCGTTCGCCAGCAGTTGCTGACCATCGAAGGTGTCTCCCAAGTTTTCGTGATGGGAGGCGAGCGGAAGCAGTTTCAGGTTCTGGTGGACCCTAACCAGTTGCTGAAATATGGCGTCAGCCTGCACGAAGTCAAAAAGGCGTTGATGCAAAGCAATGAGAATTCCACCGGTGGCTATCTGGATGACCAAGGCCCCAACGAGTTTCTGGTGCGGGCATTGGGGCGTGTGCAAACCGTTGCACAGATCAACGACATTGTGGTCGGGCAGCGGGATGGCCAAACGCTGACGCTTCGGCAGGTTGCCAACGTCATCGAGGGTCCCCAGACCAAACGGGGCGACAGTTCGGTCTACGTCAAACGCGACGAGGGCAACTTCGCGGGTGGCCCCGGCATCATCATGAATGTCACCAAACAGCCCGGAGCTGACACGCGCGAGGTCACCGTCGCGGTCGAAGCGATGGTCCGTGACCTCGCCGGGCGTCTGGGAGACGACGTTCGCTTTGAGCCCAAGCTCTACCAACAAAAAGAATTCATTGACCACGCCGTCGAAAACGTGATCGAGGCTCTCCGTGATGGCGGGGTGCTGGTGGTGGTGATTCTATTTCTGTTTCTGCTTAACTTTCGCACGACCTTTATCACCCTGACGGCGATCCCGCTGTCGGTGGCCACCACGCTGATCGTGTTCTGGTTGTGCGATCTATCGATCAACACCATGACTTTGGGGGGATTGGCGGTCGCGATTGGCGAATTGGTCGACGATGCGATCGTGGACGTGGAAAACGTTTTCCGTCGCTTGAAAGAAAATCGCGGCAGAGAGAATCGAAAACATCCGCTGCTGGTTGTGTTTCAGGCCAGCACCGAAATCCGAAATTCGGTCGTCTTTGGAACGATGATCGTGATTCTGGTTTTCCTGCCGATCTTCGCCCTCGACGGGCTACCGGGGCGACTGTTTGCACCGATGGGAATCGCCTACATCGTTTCCATTCTCAGTTCGCTGTTGATCTCGCTGACGCTGACACCGGTCCTGTGCTATTGGCTGCTGGGGTCGCAGCGCGGCGGTGGAACGCCAGAAAAAG
>CAZDZX010000280.1:0-5594 GCA_964510005.1 uncultured Pirellulaceae bacterium | reverse complement strand
AACTTGATCGTGAATCTGGTTGCAAACTGCAGGATCCAGCTTCATGGCTTGAGCCAACTGACCCAAGTACTGGGCTTCGTTTTGAGTATCCAGTTCGATCGAAGTCAGAGACAGAAAGTAAACTTGCTGCTCAAGGCCTTGAGGAACTGAACTGGCGAAACCAGCAACGTCCAAAGGGGCTGCAAATTCTTTCTTGAGGAAATCGATTTCAGCTTCAGAGATGTCGCTGCCCAATTTGCTGATGATGTTTTGCTGCTCAGATTCGTCAACGCGGCCGTCTGATTTGGCTGCGTTAACCATCGCGCGGATCATGACAGTTGCCTGATCGTTGGCAGCTGCCTGTTGTTCTGGAGGTGCAGCTGCAGCTTCGTCGCCACCGCCCAGCATGCCGCTAAGCATGCCACCAATTCCGCCGCCGCCAGCAGCTTCTTGGCCGCCACCGCCGCCAAGCAGTCCGCCGAGCAGCCCCGACATTCCGCCGGCTTGCTGTTGCTGACCGCCACCGCCAAGCAGTCCGCCCAGCATGCCGCCAAGACCACCACCGCCTCCGCCACCGCCGCCAAGCAGTCCGCCCAGAAGTTGGCCACCCAAGCCTGAAGATAAAGAACCATTGCCTAGGAGGCTGCCAAGTAGTTTTACTGCATTCATTGATAACTCTTTCGTCTGAAAAAAGGGGTGTTTCAGACAACCACTCGGCTGCCCGTCACGCGGTAAAGTTTAGCGCGAATGTAAGGTTTCATCCATTAAACCTACCCACAATCCGGCTCAAATGCGGGTTGTGGGCGGTATTGGCATCCCAAAATCTTAGCAGGACACGTGGTTGTCACCGTCGCGTGAAGTATTCGAAATACTTATACGATTGCGTCCATAACAGAAAGATCGATCTGCCATTTACCAGATTCGGATCCTTTCGGCTTCGGGTTTAAACAGTTCGTCCCCGTCTTTCAGGCCGAATGCTTTGTAAAAAGCGCCGATATTGGAGACTGGCCCATTGGTTCGGAATTCGGAGGGCGAGTGCGGGTCGGTGCTCAGTCTTCGGAGCATTTCCTTGTCACGGTACTTGCGAGCCCAAACTCGAGACCAGCCTACGAAAAACAGTTGGTCCTGATTCCAGCCGGCGAATTCGACGGGAGGTTTGTCCTTGAGTGCCTTGGTCATGGCTTTGTATGAAATCTCCAGCCCCGAAAGGTCTGCGATGTTTTCGCCCAAAGTGAATTTTCCTTTGACGAATTGATTCGGCAGCGCTTCGTAGCCGTCGAACTGAGAGATCAGGCGTTTGGTGAGTTTCTCGAACGCTTTCCGATCTTCATCGGACCACCAATTTTCGAGGTTTCCGTCTCCGTCGTATTGGCTTCCTTGATCGTCAAACGCGTGAGAGATCTCGTGACCAATCACAGCGCCAATGCCGCCATAGTTAAGCGGCTCAGGTGCGTTGACGGAAAAGAACGGAGGCTGCAGGATCGCAGCCGGAAACACGATCTCGTTGCGAGTCGGATTGTAGTAAGCGTTGACTGTTTGCGGCGTCATGCCCCATTCTTCTTTGTCGATCGGCTGGCCCAGTTTGTTGGTGTTCCGATCGAATTCGACTTTCGCACTGCGTTTCAGGTTTCCGATCAGTTCGTCGGGTTCAACGACGAACGCCGAATAGTCTCGCCACTCTTTGGTGTATCCGATCTTCGGGGTGATTTTAGAAAGCTTGACGCGGGCTTTGGCTTTGGTGTCTTCAGACATCCACTCGAGGCCATCGATGCTGTCTCCAAATGCGGTCAGCAGATTTTGAACGAGGGCGTCCATTTTTTCTTTGGCTTCGGGTTTGAAGTGCCGTTTTACGTAGATCTTTCCGACCAGTTCCCCGAGCGCGCCAAAGCCTCTCGAGGGAGCCATCGTTGTGAGAGCTCGTTTCCAGCGAGGACGTTGTTCTTTGGCTCCACCAAGTTGCTGGCGATGAAGTTTGAAGTGAGCCGAAGCAAATTTCTTGGGGAGGAAGGGAGCATAGGAATCAACAATTTGAAACTTGGTCCAAGCCTTGAGTGTGTCCAGCGAAGTTTGCTTGAGGATCTCGTCCAGCTTTTCGAAAAAGCTCGGGGTGGCCACAACAACGTTTTCGCCGGGATCAAATCCTTGGGCTTCAAACCAAGCTTCCCAATCGAACACTTCGTTCATTTGGTGGAGAGCGGGTTGGTCGTCGGTGGCTTCACCAACGGAGTACTTGTTGTATCGTTTGTGGACATCTCTGAGCGTGGTGTTGTCCCACTGAGCATCGGCCAGTCGCGTTTCAAAAGCGATGATTCGGTCGGCGGTTTGCGAGCTGCACTCTTGGCCGGCCAGTTCCATCATTTCGCAGATGTAGGCTTTGAAAGCGGCAATGCTTTCAGAGTTACCTTCCTTATCCGGGATCAGGTAGTAGTCTCGGTCGGGAAGCGTCAAGCCGCTTTGATAGAGGTACGTGATGTACTTCGTCGAGTCTTTGGCATCGATTGAAACGCCAGCCGAGATCGTCGACATGATTCCGCTGACGGAAAGTTCGGCTTGGGTGTAGATCAGTTTCTCTGTGTCTTCCGCTTCGTCGACTTTTTTCAGGAGGCCTTCGATGGGGGTGCAGCCGAGGGCTTCGATTTTTTCTTCGTCCATGAACGCCCGATAGAAGTCCGAGACTTTCTGTTCGTCGCTGCCCTTTTTGAACTCGCCTTCGGAAAGTTCGTTGACGATGTCCTTGAGTCGTTTCTCAGAGAGGTCGGCCAATACGGTGAAGGCCCCGTAGTTGGTTTTGTCGCCGGGGATTTCAGTTTCTTTCAACCACGTTCCGTTAACGTACTGGAACAGATCGTCCTGGGGACGGATGTCTTTGTTGAAAGTCGAGATGTCCAGAACTGCTTTATCCTGTGAAAAAAGCAGAGGTGGGGGCAGGAAAAAAGCGATGGACAAAAGCGAGAGGAAAATATTTCTGTTCATATCAGGTGCCAAAAATTAAATTTGGATGCAATTTAAGCGATTTCGCCCATTATTGAGACAGTTTCACGTCTCGGAAAGGGCCTGTGAGCTAAGTTGTCCAAAGCGTGAACAATGGGTGAACAAAGCCTAAAAAAGCGTGATCGGGACGCGATTCGCGGGTGAGCGTTTCGTGAGTTTCCGATAGGAAGTGTATAAATAGAGAGTTCGATTCCGTCTTCTTTGCATGCCGACAATAAAAGATGCCTGAAACGCAAAACCGAAAACCGACTTTGATGGAAAATGTTCAGACGGTCAACAGCGCTGTCCGCACTGTGATCATGTTGGTTGTCGCCGCGTTCGTTGGCGTCGGAGGGTACACGGGTTACAAGAACTACGTTCTGCCGGGCATCGAAGCCAAGAAAATCAAACAAGACTTTGCCGAACTCACGGCTCAGTATCAGGAACAAGGGACCGCGCTCAAAGAGTTGGCTGTTCAGCACGAAGAGTTGGCTTCTGATCATGAGAAGCTTTCGACGGCGATGAAGCTGTTGAAGGTCGATCGACGTGTCGCCCACGTGACCGTCGATAGAAAGTACATCGATGATGACGGCCAAAAGATTCTGGAAGTGAGCTTTAGCGAACTGGATGATGCGGGCCAAGTCATCGGGTCGACGCGAGAGTTTGTCCTCAAAGGAAGCAAGCTATTTGTCGATACATGGGTCGCGAAGTTCGAAGACAAATACATTGAGCAGGCTGATCCGCTTCGTTCGGCAACATTGGTCGCGTTCAAGAGTGTCTTTGGCGACGAGATGAAACCGGTCGATGGTTTTCCCTTGGATGACTACAGCAAGCCCGGGATCTACGCAGAGACGGATCAGTCTGAGTTTGAAAAAAAGATCTGGTCTGATTTCGAAAAAGCCTGCACCGACAAGAACCTCCAGAAGGACCTTGGCATCCGTGCGATCTATGGGCAAGCCAGTTACGTCGAACCCGAAGCCGGTCAGACCTTTGAGGTGATCGTGCGAGCCAGTGGGTCTCCCAGTCTGGTGCCCGTGCAAAACGGCAATTAAACGGCAATTGATTTTCGGCGGGCAGTTATCGTCAGTTGCGAAAGCGTTGCGCCTTCATCAGCGGTGACGAACACGTGTCCAGCGTGCGGTGGGTTATCGTTTTCAATTGGCTCGAATCAAGGCCATTCTCTTGTGATGATGTCCCATCATTCGGCCGATACATGTCAGGCGAATCCCTCGGTAGACAGCGACTGATCCAACCCGGCGATGTCCTCAATGGGATGTTTGTAAAGCTGGCGGATTATCGGTCGAAACGGGTTTGAAATTGAACGCGTTCTAAAAACTAGAATGTCCTGGTTTGAATGCTTCTTTGTGCCATCAGATGGCACCGCGAATGACCTAGCTGTCCTCGGGTTGAATCTGTAATCTCCGCACCCCTGACTCTCTCACCCCTGACTCTCTCACCTTTGAAGTACAGTAATCATGAAACGATGTCGGTCGCTGTTTGCCCTGCTTGTCCATTTGGCCCTGACTGTTCTGCTTTCCAGCACCGCCAACGCTCAGTTGGATATCGTGCTCAATCCGGGAGCGAGTTTGCAAAGCAACGCGGCCGCGCTGGCCGCCGTAGAGCGTGCCGCAAGTCGCTGGGAGGCGCTGTTCACTGACAACGTCACGGTCAATATCAATGTCAATTTTGCCCCGCTGGCAGGCTCGACGCTCTCGGAGGCAAGCTCTACCGTCACGTCCATACCGTTTGATACTTTGCGGACAGAATTAGTTCTTGATGCTGTGGCAGATGGAGACACGATCACGCCGTTGCTGCCAACTTTTTCACAGCTCAATACCGTGTTGCCAGCCGGAGGAAATCTGTCTGGAAACATTCAAGTCAACTCTGCCACTTTGAGAGCGATCGACGAAGACAATAGCCTTGGTATCGTCTTTCCGCCCGGTTTGGTCGACGGAGTGATTGAGATCAACTCCAACAGCAACTTCGATTTTGACAACTCAGATGGACTGGTGACCACTTCGGGCGCCGTGGGGTTCGACTTTGAAACTGTTCTTGCTCATGAGATCGGCCACGTCTTGGGATTTGCTTCCCAAGTCGATCCTGTGGATTTCGATATCCAAGGAGGCCAGCTCAGTCCACTCGAGCAACCAGGGTTGGATTTCGATATTGATATCTCTCCACTGGACCTGTTCCGGTTCGAAACGGCAAACATTCCAACCAGTGCTGCCGAATTCACCAACAACGCGCGTGTGCTGAATCCGGGAACCGCGTCGACTTTTTCAGACACCATCACGAATCTGGCGTTGTCCACCGGTGCGTTTGGTGGAGACGGTCAACAGGCTTCGCACTTTCAGGACGACTCAATCTCCGGCGTTACGTTGGGAATCTTTGAGCCGACTTTTACTCCGGGGCAAGTGGTTGAGATTTCCGACGCCGATATTTTGACATTGGATTTAATCGGCTTTAATGTGGCTGCCACCGCCGCCAGCATTCCGGAACCGTCAGCGATGGTTGTGCTAGGGATGGTTGGGTTGGTTGCTTCGACACGACGGCGCAAGCGGGCCTGAAAAATTGCGGCTGGGAACACGGTCTAGCGAAATCTTCGATTCTGAACTGTTGCCAGCCCAGCTACATGCTCACGCTGC
>CAZDZX010000279.1:0-5629 GCA_964510005.1 uncultured Pirellulaceae bacterium | reverse complement strand
CCGCTGCCGGTGGCGTAAGCCACCGGATAGTCTTCTCGCGAAACTTAGGCCAGCGACCGACACAAAAGGCCTAAACATCTCCTTCGTGGCGACAATCTAAAGTACGTGCAACGGTGCGTTACGGAGTCGCAACGTCGAACCAGACGGGGCGATTCTCGCTCCCTGCGAGTTTGCGCGAATCCTCGTATTTTTGCTTGAGCTGTTTAAGGCTCTTGATCGATTCGATCGTGTAGTCCGTCAACGACCGCAGCTCCTTCCCGCGACTTTCGTCCCAAGCGTATTGAGTTTTGGCTTCGTTGATTAAACGCTTTAGGTCCGCTGGCGTGCAGCCTTCCGAGGCCATCGCGATTTCGTCGATGTCGAATTCGACCGAGGCCAGATCTAAATTCGAAACCAGATTTTCGATCAAGATGGCTCGAGAGGGTTGGTCCGGAAGCTGCGTTTCTAGCCACAATTCGACGCGGCCTGACCGGATCAATGCGGGCGGGATATGCCGAATATCCATCGCGGTCAGCATCACGCAAACGCGTCCAGAACTTTCGCTTTCCAGCCCATCGAGCATGGTGAGCAGGTAGCGATAGAGGCCGTGTTCCTGCCCGCTTTCAAAAATCACGTCACTATCGTCGATAAAGATCACCGAAGGCGCGTTTGCTTTTGCCTGTTCAAAAATTTGAGCGATGTTGTGGTAGAAATGTTCGGTGCCTGAAATGAATGTACCATCAATCAGAAAGAACTTTCCTCGCAGACGATGGGCGAGCGCTTTTCCGATGGTTGTTTTTCCGGTCCCCGGAGGCCCCAGCAGCAAAACGCCGCGTTTGGGCTCAAGTTGATATTTCTGAGAGGCGGCATCGTTTTCAAGCGGAAACGCGACGTTGGCTTCAAGGCTTGCGACGAGCTCATCGACACCGACCAAATCGGCTAGACCAACCTGCTTGACTTCGGCCAGCTCAACATTGCTGGCCAACTGCCGGGCGCTCAGGTAGTCGATAAATGCTTGAGTGTTTTTTTGGGACGTCTCGACGCAGTGCTGGGCCGCTTCGGAGAGTTGATAGAAATTCAACCGGGGCGCGAAACGATGGACCTCTTCCACATCGAAGTTCTTTTTCAGGCCAAAGCAATCGACGGTATGTTTGTAGTCTTCCGGCGTTAACTCCCCGACCCCATGCAGATACGAATTGCGTCGAATGGGAACCGGAGGACTTCCATTGGTGCCTAGAATCAACTTGCATTTTTTCTCATTGCAAAGCGTAACAATGGCTTGGCTGATCACATCGTAAAGATTCCCTCGAGGATCGGAATAACAGTCTTGGCCGACGCTCAAGATCAGATGAAAGTTATCGACAATCAGAGGCTTGCCGGGCTCGAGGTTGGATTCAACCAGTTTGTAGAAGTTGTCCTGCAGCGAGTAGGGGTGCTGGTCTCGTTGGAAGTCCACGAACTCTCGCATGCCGATCATGTTGGCGCCGAGCGTTTTCTTGAGATGCTTTAGAATCGTGGTGCGACCGTATCCCCTTCGGGTCCAAAGCGTCAGAATTTCGTAGTCATCAATCTGTGCCTTGATCGCTTCGAAACTAAGAGATTGGCTTGGCGATAACGCCGGCAATTTTTCTTTCATAAAAATTTATTGGTTAAAACAGTGAAACTGAAAACTAATAAAGAGTCAGAAACGCGCGACGAAAAATAAACTGCGTCGTTCATTCCATTGATTGCAACAAAACGAGTGCCGAAGTTAGACACGTCATGGCACTTGTATCAACGGCGAACTGATTCGTTGACACAAAAGAGAGAGCCGATATCACCACCAAGGTTCGCGCTTTCCCCGCAGACATGAGCGGCAAGTCGCTAGCCGCCGGTTTTGCATTACAGGCACGCGCACCGCGCCCAAAAAAGGATTGGGAAATTTTAAAACGTTCGTAGTACCGCCATGCAAACGACACTCAATGAGCTATGCTGTACTGATGATTCCAGCAATGAAATTCATCCTTTAGTGGAACCTTAACGTGCGAAAGACTTCTGAAGTTTACCTTGACGCCAACGCGACCACGCAAGTCCATCCGCTGGCCGCCCAAGCCGCACGGGATGTGATGGAAGACCTCTATGGCAACCCCAGCAGTTCTCACATTTCGGGACTGCGAGCCAGGAATATTCTGGAATCGACTCGCACCCTCGCTCGAAAAATACTCGGCGCTAACAAAGGCCAAATCGTTTTCACCAGCGGTGCCACTGAAGCCATTCAGATGGGTGTGTTTTCCACGCTTTGCCACGCCCGCGAACTGCAACAATCAGGCCAGATTAGCGGAGAACGTTTCTTGCTGTACGGCGCCACCGAACACAAAGCCGTCCCCCAAGCGATTCGACATTGGAACCAACTGCTGGGTGTGAACGCCACCGTGCTTGAGATCCCTGTCGATCATAGCGGCATGCTGGATTTGAACTTCCTGCATCAACATGCCGAACACGCAGATCTTATTTGCACGATGGCGGTCAACAACGAAACCGGAGTCATCTGCAATCTAAAAGCCGTCGAAGAAGCAATCCGCAGTATCAATACCGATGCCAAATGGCTGGTCGATTGCGTTCAAGCGATTGGAAAAGTCGAACTGGACCTTTCGCAAATTTCGATCGACTACGCAGCTGCCAGTGGCCACAAAATTTTCGCCACCAAAGGCATCGGTTTACTTTACGCTCGCGAATCTGCAAAACTCGTGCCGCTGCTGGCCGGCGGGGGACAGGAACAAGGAGCTCGCGGAGGCACCGAAAACCTCCCCGGCGTGGCAGCCATCGGGGCAGTGTTAGGAATGCTTGCCGATTCTCCGACGCGAACCTTCGCCGATGAAGGCGTATTGTCGGGCTACCGACAGCGGCTCGTCGACACGCTGCGAAGCGCATTCCCAACGATTGTGTTTAACTCACCCTTCGAAAATTCAGTCGCCTGCACGATCAACTTTTCTGTCAAAGGATTCCCCAGCAAGGAATTGATGGACCTGTTCGATGCTGCCGGCATCCGCGTCAGTTCCGGATCGGCCTGTGGATCGGGCGCCGTCAACTCCTACGTGCTGGATGCGATGGGTGTCGAATCGTGGCAATCCCACGGAGCAATTCGAATGTCGTTTGGCCCCCTCGTCAGCGAACAGGAAATCGATTCCGCCTGCCAGCGGATCCAACAAGTCGGACAAGCCTTAGGAGAATCCTGCCTTGTCGTTGCCGACGATGCCGAAAGCCTTGGCGGTCAAGACCTGAACGGATTGATCCAGCTGAAACACGGTTCCAACTGCACTTGGTTGTTGATGGATTCAGACAGCCGTCGCTGTATTGTGATCGATCCCTTTGAAGAGCTTGCCGATCGGGTTGAGACTCTGGTGCGCTGTCAGAAAAGCAACGTGGCTGCAGTGCTTGATACGCATGCTCATGTGGATCACGATTCCTGCCGCAGCGAATTGCTGGGTGCACTGGCTCAGTTTGCAACCGATTCGGCACAGACCGATGACACCCTTGGTTGGCCCGCCGTCACCGACGGAGTCTGCACTTTGGACGATGGCTCGACAGCGCCTTGGATTCGGCTTTCGAAAGATCTGGTGGTCGCGAAAACGGACCTTCCCGGCCACACGATCATCGGAGTTGCATATCTGGTCGGAGAACTTGACGGGAATCGAATGAAATCTGCCGACGTCAAATTTGCCTTTACCGGCGACACGATTCTGGTCGGCGGCATTGGACGAACAGATTTCCCCTGCAGCTCCATTGAACAGATGCATTGTTCACTGCAGTGTCTCCCCAAACGGATCGCACCCGACACGTTGATCTGCCCCACTCATGATTACAACAATGATTTCGCCACCACGATGCGAGCCGAAGTTGCGGGCAACGCCTATCTGCAATCGATCGTAGATCCTGTCGCGCCGATGTCGCTGGCGGATTTTGAATCAACCAAGCCCGATGTTGATCAGCGCATCACCGACGAATCCAATTCCGAATTGGTTTGTGGCTTGGTCTCCAAAAGCGATTCCTGCGATTCGCTGGACCTCGACAAGGACGGACTGAAAGCCATGCTGGACAGTGAGACTGCGGCTTTGATTGTTGACGTTCGCGAACCGCACGAGTTTGCTTTCGAGCAGTCTTGGGACGAATTAGGCTTTCGCGAAATTCCGCGAAACGTGCCGCTGACGCGTTTGAGCAACTTTCTGCCGGAGCTATTAAAAGAGGCCGATTTGAATCGGCGGGTGATTTTTCTTTGCCGCAGCGGAAAACGCAGCATGCGGGCCGCACAGATAGCACGTCGGCTGGGAATACGAAATGCCCTCAGTATTTCCGGTGGGCTGGCATTAAATACGATGCATTCGTCGATCCCAGAAAGTGCCAGTACCGAGTACGTGATCTAGCAGAACGCGTTGCTGGACTGGTCTGAAATTTTCAAATTCGTTACAAATTTGACTTCCCAACCTCGCTTGCCGCTCCAAAATCCACACAGGTGCCTACGATCAACGTTCCGTTCACGACTTGTTTTACGAAACGGTTGCCATGCTGACCCTTGTCCTCGCGGCAATCTTTGTTGGCATCACGATAGGCATGTTGGGCTCAGGAGGGTCCGCCATCACCGTACCGCTACTGGTGTACTTGGTCGGGCACGATCCTAAAATCGCGATCACCGAATCGATGGCAATCGTCGGACTGATTTCATTCTTTGCCGCGATCCCCTACGCGACCTCGCGCCGCGTCGATTGGCACAGTGTGTTTTACTTTGGCATTCCCGGAGTCATCGGCACCTACCTTGGCGCCGTCTTGGGCGGGATCGCCAGTGGCTCGATGCAACTGGCGGTACTGGGCGGGGTGCTGGTGCTGGCGGCCGTGTTGATGATCCGCAAGGCATTCTTTCAGAATCATTCAAGTGATACCGCTGTAGCTGAATCTTCAGCCGAAAAAGGGCCAACGCAAAGCCTTTGGAAAATCGTTCTCGAAGGACTGGTCGTCGGAGTCTTGACTGGCTTTGTCGGAGTCGGCGGCGGGTTTTTGATTGTTCCCGCCTTGGTCCTCCTCGCGCGGCTTCCGATTCACACTGCCATCGGAACCAGCTTAGTGATCATCGCCGCCAAATCCGTGGCCGGCCTGATCAAGTATCAGCAGATCCTCATAGACCAGGGCATGAGCATCGACATTCAGACCATCATTCTGTTTGCGTTGGTGGGCACCGCGGCCAGCCACGTGGGCGCCGCGGTGAACACGAAATTGGATCAACAGCGACTCAAGCAAGTGTTTGCGGTCTTCCTCGTTTTCATCGGGCTGTTCGTGATCGTAAGAGAAACTCTGTAGTCGGGTTCTTGCGAAAAGGCCCGCGGCATCCAAAACTTGCAAACGTTTTCGGTTTCCAACCTTCGTTTCCAATCCGCCTACCGGAACTCGAAGAGAACGAAGTTAAAGTAGGTCAACTAAGGCATCCTCTGCCTCTGCTGCCACGAACCAAGTTCGTAAGATTGAACCGCGGATGAAGACCAGCGACGCCAAGTCTATGATTGGCGTGCATTCGCGTCCATTCGCGGTTAATGGACCTCGCCCTGCCTTCGATCCGCACATCCCCAGTCAACAACCGATATCGGAACGGACCTGTTGGAGTTCCCAACCAACTTTACGAACG
>CAZDZX010000278.1:3472-5685 GCA_964510005.1 uncultured Pirellulaceae bacterium | reverse complement strand
CTCAAGAACAAAGGGACGATGGAAGGGGTGATGGGTGTATGACGTAAAACTAATGTAGTCGTCCGCATTGAATTCTAGGAATTTGGCGAACTCTTTGGGCGTGTACGATCTTCCCTCATGTTGAAATTTTTCTGGAGCCTCGCCCAGATAAACATCCAAAACGCCTTGGGTCGCGGTCTGCCAGCGAGGGCTGATTGTTCGTCGCTTGATCGTCGCGTCGAGCATCGCTTTGACCATGGCTTCCATTTCGCCATGATCGTGGGCGCTTTCACCGTCGGTTTTCCCAGTAAAGACCTCTTCCGGGACCACGCCATACTTTCCGACGGCATTGAGGTAGTCATGAGCCAATGCGCCTTGACCAAAATTTGTCTTGCCGTGTCGCAGCACATAGTTCAAGGCTTTGTCGCGGTACACATTTTTAACCACGAACATCTCAGAAAGATCGAGTGTGCCTTCGCTGCGACGGATCAGTTCGGATTCAATAAATGAAGTTCCAGCAAAACACCAGCAAGTTCCTGTGCGATCCTGACTGCGGATCGGCGTGCAAGTAATTTCCTGTTCGACGGTGAAATCAAACAGTTCCTTTTCTTCTGGTTCGGCTTCAGAGCCACCTCCCTCAGCGGCTTGTGAGTCTCCAGCCTCATCTTTTTTAGCATCGTCGGCAGTTTGCTCCTGCCGCTCTTTCGTATCGGCGTTCTCGAACGATTCGTTGTTGGCGTCGGTGACCTGAAAGGCAGATGCGTCGGAACACAAAACCGCCATTACCAAAAACGCGGTGGCAAATTTGAAAAAGATCGAATTACTCATTGCTGCTTTCCAAAATGAATTTTGAGCCATCTCCCGTGAGGCGAATAAAACCTAGGAGTGCTCGTTGAGTCAGTCAGTTCATTATACATCACGCTGAGGTTTTTCCCGGCTTCACATTTTTTCGGTTATCGGAAATATTCGCCTTTACCGCGAACCCGGATAAGATAGCGGTGTCCTTTGTGAAATAACTTATCGATACGCCCGTCCTAGAGACGGCAACTTGATGGCAGTTTCGAAACTCCGGCGGCAGATCGCGTGGCGAGCCGCCAAACTGATGTACGACCGACAGGAGTCGGAATACCATCAGGCCAAAATAAAGGCTTCTCGTATCTGTTGTAAAGGCTGGGTCAAACCCAAAGACCTGCCTTCCAACGGTGAGATTCGCGATCAGATCCAAATACTGGCACGCCTACTCGAAGGCGACGCCAACCCGCAGCGTCTGTTTGAGATGCGTGTTGAAGCCATTCGGATGATGCGCTTGCTGTCCCAGTTCAAAACCCGACTCATCGGAAGCGTTTTGACGGGGCACATTCGCCAAGGCTCCGACATCGACATCCACGTCTTTTGCGACAATCTAGAATCGATCACGGGCATTTTAGATTCCCACGGCATCTGGTACGACGTCGAACGAAAGCGGATCGTGAAAGACGGTGAAAGAAATCTATACCAGCACGTCCACATCAAAGATCGCTTCGAAGTCGAACTGACGGTCTATCCAACACGTAAAACCAGTTTCGTGTTCAAAAGTTCGATCACGGGCAAACCCATCGAACGCGCCACCGAAGCGGAACTGTTGGCTCTGCTGGCCACCCAGCATTCCCAGGAAGACATTGATCAGGCGCTCGTCGACAGTGAAAACAAAGTCGATGTGTTTCAAGTGTTCTATGCGATCATGCTTCCTCTCGAAAATGTCAAACAGGACCCACGGTGGCATCCTGAAGGCGATGCGCTGTATCACAGCCTGCAAGTATTTGATCTGGCTCGCAACGCTCTGCCCTGGGACGAAGAGTTCTTATTGGCGGCGTTATTGCACGACGTGGGCAAGGGGATCGATCCGTATGATCATGTGGGATCTGGACTTCAGGCCCTGCAAGGTCTAATCACCCGCCGCACCCATTGGCTGATCGAACATCACATGCTGGCTCATGAGATTCACGATCGGGCCATCGGCGCCCGCAAAAGCAAGCGTTTGCGAGAAAACGAGAACTACGACGATTTGTTACTGTTGGGCCGCTGCGATCGCGAAGGCAGAAAATGCGGTATCGAAGTCCCCGAACTGGAAGAAGCACTGGACTACATCCGCGATCTTGCCAAACAGTTTGGATAGCGAACGCTCGGTTCCCACTGGCCGAGAAATTGCTTGTTTCGGCCGGTGGGAACCGGCCCTACATTGGCTTTTGAGGACG
>CAZDZX010000278.1:0-3372 GCA_964510005.1 uncultured Pirellulaceae bacterium | reverse complement strand
TTTGAGGACGGATGGCACTTGTGCTTGCCAAAAGGTTTGATTCTTATCGCAGATGGGAACTGCGCTCCCTAAAGTGAGTGCCATTGTCGGCGATAGCTTCGGTTGCGTCAGGTAACAATTACCTTTTCGAAAACCCTCGCCCGCGCCCAAACGGCTTGGACAACCCACAAGAAAAGGAAGCCGAATTATTCCGGCTTCCTCTTCGTTGTTCAAATTGCGACCGCATTTTCAAAAACATGTCGCCCGCTGAATGATCAGCGGATCTTCGAGGTACTTCCACTGGCGGCGCTCGCCGTGTTGGCCACCCGGGCGGTAAAATCTGTCGCTCCCGTATTTCGATTAACCTCCTCAAGAACGCTTCCGTCCTGAAACGGACCGATTCCCGCTAAGCTCCAGCGACTGACATCAGCGCGGGCCAACGTGCGACCACTGTCGTAAAGTATCTCGCCGGAAGTCGTCGCATAAGCGATCAAACCAAGCTTCGCAGTTCCGTACTGGCTCTTCTTCTCATAGAGGCGAATCTCAGGCAGTTCCACGGGCAATCCTGGCACAGTCAACCCTGGCACACCGACAAAGCTCTCGACGTTGTCGGTTCCAACCCCACCCGAAAAGATCTCCAAAGTGACTTCTGAATCTTCTTTTTTGTCAACCAACAGTGCTCCACTGGAAAGCAATCTCTGGTGGACCGAACCCAAGATGTATCCCTTGTCGACGGCTTCAAGGTACTTATCGTCTAGGAAAACTTTGCGTCCGGAAACAGGTGGCAACGCCGTTTTGGCAAGCGTTTGGTCGATCGCGTTAGAGATCAACAATTGCTCAAGGCCCGTTCGAGCGGTATCGGTGGTCCGAGATGTCGTGCATCCCGAAAAGCAAATGACGGATGCGATGAGTGCGACAAAGGTACAAGTTACAGCAATGTTCTTAGTGGCCATGGGGAAATGTCCTCGATATATTTGGCGGGTAATAAGGCCTCGTATAGCGATCAAAAATTGCTGGGTAAACAGGGATCTTCGCCAGCTCTTTTGTTTTTGAAATTGTTACAATCTGCAGTGTTAAACTGGAGAACTATCGGAGATTAGAGTGGCGAAAAAGAGTAAAAAGGCGACAGTTAAAAGAGCGGATGACCTTGAGCGAATCATCGCCCACCTCGATACGCTGTATGAACGAGGCGATGAATGTGTACATCCCGACACAAATATCGCGGTCACCGATGGTGAGTACGATGCGCTCCGGCGGGAACTGAAGTCACTTCGCCCAGATTCGAAACTGTTCGATACCGCAACGGCTTCGGAAGTCGAAAGTGTTGCTCGGAAAATTGTTCACGATCCGCCGCTGACATCGATCGACAAAGCCAGCCACGAAGATATCGCAGTCCAAGAAGAACAGTTGTTCAAATGGCTGAACGATTCGATGAAGGGGCTCGCCGTGGACCCCACAGGCTCCAAAACCACCACCGCCAAAGGGAAAACGTACAAAGACGAACCTGTCGTTTACCCCAAAGACATGTTCTACGAAGCATGGAAACTGGATGGCGTCGCAGTGGCCCTCTATTACGTTGACGGAAAGCTCGACAAAGCTGGCCTTCGTCCGCGCGATGGAATCAATGGCGAAGCCGTCACCGAGCAAGTCCAGTACGTCTCCGGCGTTCCAAAAAAGCTGAAACAGAAAGTCACTTGCTCAATTCGCGGCGAATTGATCTGCAATTTGTCTGATTTCGAAAAAGTGCAATCGGCGTTGAAGAAGGCCGGTGAAAAATTGCGAGCCAATCCTCGCAACCATACCGCTGGCGGCATCCGGCAATTCAAAAAACCGGAAAAAACCAAATTGATGAAGCTGAGCTTTGTCGCCTACACGATCGAAGGGCTCGACAATCCGCCCTACAAAACAGAAATCGAACGAGCCAAATGGTGCAACGATAAACTAGGCGTGCCCTATATCGAAACCAAGGCTTTCCGATTTGAGGACCTGCAGAAATACGAAGACGGAATCTCGAAGCTGGACTTTGAAGTCGACGGAGTCATCATTGGCGTCAACAGCATTGAAGACCACGACCAACTAGGTCGTCGCGGAGATCCTCGTACCGGAAACCCGAAAGGCAAAATTGCGT
Organism: uncultured Pirellulaceae bacterium; assembly: GCA_964510005.1. Taxonomy (GTDB): domain Bacteria; phylum Planctomycetota; class Planctomycetia; order Pirellulales; family Pirellulaceae; genus Mariniblastus. The sequence goes on along the minus strand of CAZDZX010000278.1, from coordinate 1,265 downwards.
GGAAGTTCCGCGAAGAAGAAGCCGCGCCTACGATTACCGAAATTGAATGGCAAACCGGGCGGACAGGGAAAATCGTTGCAGTAGCGAATTTTGATCCGGTGCGACTGGCCGGCACCAACGTCTCGCGAGCCACGCTGCACAATGCCGGCTTCATGGAGCGAAATCAAATCACGGTCGGTTCAGTTATCTCAGTTCGCAAAGCCGGGAAGATCATCCCGAAGGTTACTGGAGTCGTTTCCGGTCAAGGCAAACCGGACTTTCCGTCGCAGTGCCCGTCCTGCGAAGCCGCCACCGAACTGGTCGAAGGTGGCACCACAGACATGCTGGAACTGGTTTGCACGGGCGAAAGCTGCGGCGCCCAGAACGTAAGTACGCTGTGCCATTACCTTTCCACCTTCGGCGTATTAGGTTTGGGGAAAAGCCGGGTCAACCAACTGGTCGAAGGCGGCGTTGTTCGCGAGTTTTCAGATTTTTATAAACTGGATGTCGAATCGGCGATGAGTACCGGGTTGAGCAAGCGCCAGTCCTTGTTGGCGGTTGCCGCGGTCCAAATGATTCCAGATCCGGACAAAATGGAAGACGATGATCTGGACGGTGCGATCGATGCGGCGATGGAAACGAAAGTCGAAATTCCGCTTTGGAAATTGTTTGCCTCCTTTGGGATCGGCGCCGCGGGTAAATCGGCAGGCAAGGCATTGGCTGGCCACTTCGGTTCCTTCAAAGCCATTCGCGAGGCTTCGGTCGCTGATTTGGAAGCCGTTGATGACGTCGGATCAATTACCGCCGAAGCGATTCGCGGCTATTTGGACGAAAATTCAGATGGGATCGATCGATTGTTGAAGTTCGTTGAACCTCAGGTGATCGAAACCGGTGGGGTTCTTGACGGGAAAGCATTCTGTTTTAGCGGCGGATTTCCGGAAGGCAAAAAGCACTGGGAGGCCTTGGTTGAATCCAATGGCGGCAAGTGCTCCAGCAGCGTCTCGAAGAAGACTCAGTTTTTGGTCGCCGGCAGTGGGTCGGGATCCAAGAGCGAGAAAGCGAAAAAGTTGGGAGTGCCCATCATCGACACGGCAAAGCTAGAAAAGATGCTAGGGTGAGAAACTCAAGGTGGCATAGGCTTCCAGCTGTGCTCCATCGTAGGGCCGGTTCCCACCGGCCGTGTTTGCGATCGGTCGGTGGGAACCCTCGGCAGCGGAACGGTCTACACCGCATTAGTGAGCGGCGAGGGGCTATCCCAATGGCACTTACTTCAGGCGAAGTAGGTC
>CAZDZX010000277.1:0-5690 GCA_964510005.1 uncultured Pirellulaceae bacterium | reverse complement strand
TTCATGAAAAAGGTAATCGTGGCCGACAACATGCCCTGCAGAACCGCAGCAAAAATCGCTTGATGAGGGGCGTGAAGGCGGTTGGCGAAATAAGCCCACGCTCCCATAAAAATAAACGCGGAGCCGATATGGACAAACGTATTGTCGATGTACTTTTTTAACACCCGACCCCTACTCTATCTTGCCAGCGCTTTCCTTCGGCCGGAATTCAAGACCCGGAAGCCTGAGCGAGTTTCGCTTTGGACAGATGGCTGTCATCCAACTGCAGCGTCTCCAGCGTTCCACATCGCATCAGCAGCGTGGTGTTATTAGGCTGCGTTGATTGCTCGCCGTCGAGCAAGATGTTGGCGACCAGACGAGCCAGTGGGTCGGCGACCACAATCGCCACAGAAGCCGACTTGTGCTTCTTGCGAATCTTTTTCAGCAATTGATTGATCCGCGGCAGCACCATTTCGATCGGCTCTCCGCCGGGAGGGCACACGGTTTCGGGATGGTCTTCCCACTGGCGTGCGATCTTGGGCTGAGTCGCTCGCAACTCTTCGATTTCTTTGCCCTGCCACAATCCGTGGTCCACGTTGCGTAACTGCTCAACAACCCGCACACGAATTTTCCGGGAAAGAGCAATGGCTTTCGCCGTGTCCCGAGCCGCCACTGAAGGCGACGAATAAACAGCCTGCAAATCAAACTCAGTCGTCTGGACAGCCAACTGTTGGATCTGCCGTTGACCGAGTTGGCTGAGCGGCACATCAAGGGTTCCAGTAATCCGGCCTTGTTCGTCAAGGTCCGTCGCTCCCGGTCGGACCAAGAATATGCGTGTGGTTGAGTCGGCACTCATCAGTTGACCTGCGCCATCAGGGAATCAATAGCAGCACCATAGTCATCACCGTGATCGGTTTTGAAAACGGCACTGCCGGCAACACACAGCTGACATCCTCGTTGAGTACATTTGGCGATGGTGCTTCCGTTGATACCGCCATCCATCTCTAAAAGCACGTTCTCTCCGCCCTTCATCGATCGAATCTCGTCCAGCTTATCCAAGGTGGGTTCGATGAACTTCTGACCGCCGAAACCGGCGTTGACGCTCATCACCAAAGCCAGATCGGCGTGGGGGATGGCAGATTCAATTTTCGAGGTGGGCGTATCGGGATTCACAGCGATTCCGGACGCGGCACCGGTCTTGCGGATCTGCTGCATTGCCGCGGCCACATCGTCGGTGGCTTCGGCGTGAATGGTGATGATGTCGGAGCCGGCAGTGGCAAAGTCTTCAATGTACTTTTCCGGATTGACCATCATCAGGTGGACGTCCAGCGTGATGTCGGTCAGCTTCCGCAGTGCGGCGATGATCGTCATGCCGTAGGTGAAATTCGGAACGAAGACACCGTCCATCACATCAAGATGGAGAGCGGCAACGTTTGCTTGTTCAAGCCGCTTTACCTCTGCGGCCAGATTCCCGAAATCACACAAAAGCAATGAAGGCAAAACTGCCGGAGCAGCTTCTGCCAATTGCGAAATTCGCGATGACATGTAAATGGAGGTGGTGAAACATGGGAGCGTGGAATCGCCTCAGATCCCCCGCAAGTGTCGCGATTCTAACGACAGCATCACGGTGTAAAAGCCTGATTCCTAAAAAACCTGAAACTTCACGATTCTGTCGAGAATATGGGCAAAATCACTATGTATTGTGATTCTTCTGGCTCTCAATCCGCCATTGTTTTTCGCATTTTTGGTCTTGTAACCCACCAAAAATATTGCTTCCCCAAATTCCCATTTTTCCGGTTTTCGCGGCGGTGGCTGCAGGGCAATGCTGGCATTTTGCGTTTTAAAAACATTTCCCTGAGGCCGTGACCTGATGTGTCCAAGGACTCGCGAATATTAAAGGTGAAGGGGGTGGACAACCCACGACCCGAACATCCAGTCAGGGAGACAGAAGCATGTTGGTACTTTCAAGAAAGAAAAACGAATCAATCATTATCGGAAAAGACATTGAGATTCATGTTCTCAAAATCAGCGGCAAGACAGTCCGCCTTGGGATCAGCGCCCCCCAAGACAAGAAAGTCATCCGAGGAGAACTGGCACCCTACTTCATCGAAAAGGAAAACAAAGAAGACAACAAAACCATGCCGAGCAGCCCGGAACCAGAATCAACAGAAAACGAAGACAACTTTCAATTGGTTGCCGAATTCGAATTGCCTTTCGGAGACGACGATGATCGCATCGCTGTCGGAAACCCCTTCGTGATTCCAATCGGAACCTAAGCCATCCCGACTCGGGGATTAATTCCCTCTCCTCAGGGAGAGGGTTGGGGTGAGGGGCTTTCCCTCCCCCATCGGTCCTTTTTTTAAAACACCAAAGACGGGCAACTTCTTACTTATTGGCCTTGGTTGGCGATCCGAGGCCTTTCTAAGCCGGTGACGTCGCACAGCTGCTTTCGAAACAGTTCGCACAACGCTTGCAGTTCGGCAATCTGCAACTGCTCGGTGCGGGCATCCGGTTTCAATCCAGCGGCGTTCAACACCGAATCCACTTGCGGTTTGTCCAATTGGCCTTTGAAAGCGCTAATGGCGACGCTTCGTAAAAACTTACGACGATGGAAAAACATCGCTCGCACAAACGCATAGTAAAAATCCACATCGGGGATCGTTTCGCGTTTTTCGGGCCGATGGGTGATTTTCAGAATCGCCGAATCGACTTTCGGACGCGGCCAAAACACATGCGGCCCCATCACGCGAACCGTTTCGGCATCGCACAAACTCTGCACCCACACGCTCAAGGCCCCGTAATCTTTGGAGCCCGGCGCGGCTGTGATTCGATCCGCCAGCTCTTTCTGAATGGTGACGCTCATCAAATCAGGGACAAATTCGCTGCGGAGCAGATTCGCGATCACCGGGGTCGCAATGTTGTAAGGCAGGTTGGCGGCCAATTTGAAACGGAATTCCGGGTTTTTGGCCAAGGCCTGACCGATCGCCTCCATCACTTCAGGCGCAAACTGATTCTTGTTCTTCAGCACGTCCTGCTGAATCATTTGAATATTCTCAAACGCCTCCAGCTCTTCCGATGCCATTTGGTACAGATAATTATCGATTTCAACGGTAATCACTTGGGCCGCGTCTTGGGCAAGGATACCCGTCAGAGACCCCATCCCGGTGCCGACCTCCAGAACAACATCCTGCGGTCCGACACTGGCCGAACGAGCGATCAGATGAATCAAGTTCAAATCGACGAGGAAGTTTTGTCCGTGGCGCTTGTTCGGGTTGAGCCCGACTTCCTCAAATCGTGTGGAAAGATACGAGACGGTCTGACGGCTAACTTTTTTCTTAGCGCCATCTCCTTCTGCATCACCATCGCCTTCAACACTGGGCGTGGTTTCGGCATCGGGTTCAGGTTCAGGCAGCCCTGCCTTTTCCCGTTCGGCAGCGAGCTTTTTTTCTGCTGCGATCTGTTTGGACCGCGCCCAAGGCTCAGTTTCGTTGGAGTTGCTGCTGGACATATTTTGCCAATAAATCAGTTTCGATATTTACGATGTCACCAGGATGTCGCTTTCCTAGCGTGGTCACATCAAGGGTATGCGGAATCAAGGCAACACTGAAGCGATTTTCCGTAACTTCTACCAATGTCAGGCTAATCCCATCAATGGCCACCGATCCCTTGCTGGCCATCTGTCGCGTCAGCTCTGGTGGGACTTCGAACCAGAAATTGGCCCATTCGCCGTCTTCGTCACGCTCAACCACGACAGCCGTCGAATCGATATGCCCGGACACGTAATGACCGCCCATTCGCTGGCCAACTGCCAAACTTCGTTCAACGTTGACTTTGTCGCCCGGTTGCAGCTTTCCTAGATTGGTGCGACTGAGGGTTTCTTCTCCAGCCTGAAACGTTAGTCGGCTTCCCTCAATGGAAACCACCGTCAAGCAGCAGCCGTTGATGCAGATGCTATCGCCGATGGCTGCATCGCTCTGCAGCAACTCTGACTGCAGCACCAAATCGGTACCTGCGGCATTATTGTCGACAGCCACGACGGCTGCCATTTCCTCAACCAAACCGGTAAACAAAGATCATTCTCCACATGCCCAAAACGCCGAATTCTACACTTCAGCGGCAAAAATGGAGGGAGAAGGTTGGCAGAATATGCCCAGAATTTCAGAGTGCGCAAAAAAAATGAAGGGTTCCAGCTCGCCGCGACCGGAACCCTTCTAAAGTTGGCTGTCCGATTAGGAACCTTAGTTCCAGCTCGGAGACCCACAGCCATTAGAGGTATCGGCGGATAACTCGGTTAGATCAACTAAAAGAAACGACATTGGGTCCAGTCCCGATAACGGGCAAGGTCAAACGTTAAGCTGTACCGTTAGTAGCGGATGAACCGGCTGTATCTTACCGGCGTGGTGATTCCTAGGCTCCCTCAGGTGGGTCAATAAGCCCGAATTGTCCCACTCGATGAAATTCCGAGGTTGTGTAGGATATGCCCTCAGAGTTCTTTACACGAAATAGCGGTTTCAAAGAAATAACTGATCATGGCTGACATAAATGGTTCTCAACGCACGGCAAAACTAGCCCTCGAAGACGGTACTGTATTCGTGGGGCGTTGTTTCGGAGCCCCCGGAACCACCACCGGCGAAGTCGTCTTTAATACCTCGATGACCGGCTATCAGGAGATCCTGACCGATCCCAGTTATTGCGGTCAGATCATCACGATGACCTACCCGGAGATCGGAAACTACGGGGTCAATCCGGAAGACGTCGAAAGTGTAAAGCCTCACTTGAGTGGCTTTGTGGTCAGAAACTTGAGCGAGATTGCCAGTAACTATCGCTCCAACGATACGCTCGACCAGTACCTGAAAAAGGTCAACATTCTTGGCATCGCCGGCATCGACACTCGAGCCCTCGTTCGCAAGATCCGCAGTGCGGGCGCGATGAAGGGCGCTATTTCATCAGAAATTCTTGATGATGCTGAATTGGTTAAAGTCGCCGTCGATAGCGAAGGCCTGCTCGGCCGCGACCTTGTCAAAGAAGTTCTCCCGGCCCAGCCCCTCGATTGGACGGGGAAACTCAGCGAGTGGTGGGATTTGCGTAGCAACACCCAGCCGGTCAATGCAGATTCGCCCACGGTCGTCGCCCTTGATTTTGGCATGAAGCAGAACATTGCCCGCCATCTAGTAGATCAGGGTTTCAACGTTCGAATTTTGCCCGGCACCGCAACGGCCGAAGAGGTACTGGCCTGCCAACCCGACGGAGTCTTTTTATCCAACGGACCTGGCGACCCGGAGCCTCTTTCATACGCCATCAGCACGATCAAGGATTTGCTGGGCAAGGTTCCGATTTTTGGAATTTGCCTTGGTCATCAGCTTCTTTCGTTGGCCTGCGGCGCGAAGACTTACAAGCTGAAATTTGGACATCGCGGCGCGAATCAACCGGTTCAAGAAATCAAAACTGGCAAGATCGAGATCACGTCTCAGAACCACGGTTTCTGCGTCGAGCCCGATTCGTTGCCGGATTGTCTTGAGGTCACCCACATGAACCTTAACGACGACACGATCGCCGGCGTTCGCCACAAAGAGCTACCGGCCTTCAGTGTGCAGTATCACCCAGAAGCATCCGCTGGCCCCCACGACAGCCAGTATCTGTTTGCCCGCTTCCGCGAGTTGCTGCAGCAGCCAACCACCTAAGGTGGCATAGCTTCCAGCCTGTGATCAAGC
>CAZDZX010000276.1:0-5691 GCA_964510005.1 uncultured Pirellulaceae bacterium | reverse complement strand
CAGCATGTAGCCATGGGCGTGAGCCCATGGAGCATGAACCAATCCATTCTTTTAAGTCCCGAAGGGATGACAGGATTGCACTGCAACGTTTTACAGACGCGCGCGATCACCGGTGGGCGCTGGAAGCCTATTCACCTTTCGCCGTTTCAATTCTCAGGTTTCAGTGCGAGCTGTTTAATTTTCGCGAAAACTGTGAGCGACTTTTTCTAGTCTCGGTTCGTTTTCTGCTCGCATCGAGTTCAATGTCCAAACGTTGACTTGATAAAAATGGTCTTTGCCTTCGACAACATAGATCCAAGAGTAAACCTCGACCGTGTCCTTCAGAAAAATTTCGTGTCGGATCGCAGGTAAACCACTTCCCTTCATGACGACTTCTGTTGATCCACGAAACTGTGCGCTGATGCTTGACTTGAACGCTTCGTTGTAGTTGGCCAGCCATTCATCTTTGGCGTTCGGCGGCAATATCGCGGCAAGCTCAGATTTCTTTTCCGCAATGACTTGGACGTAGCGCTCTCCGAATATATTCGCCATCGTCAGTTCGGCGTCCGGATTCGCATCGGCGCCAGAAAGCGGATTCCAATTTTCTGGCACCTGCAAAGTAAACAGTCCGCCTCTGTCGCTCACGGATTTGAGCGTGTCACTGTCGCCGCGAGCTTTGCCGATCATGAAAACGGCACCAACAACGAGCAGAACCATCCCGAGAAATATCGTGCCAAAGACGAGCGCTAGGATGATCCAGAGAGTGGAATTTGATTTTTTGCGAGGCGTTGTTGAAGCGTATGACATAGCGTTGAATCGGAGAAAGAGGTCTGTTGAATCGATCTCGATTGTATCAACGCGAAAATACGGCTGTCAGGAAAAAAGCGTTGTCGATCCACAATGAAGACAAAGAAATGTTGATGGCGTATTGAGTGCGAATAAAGCGGTTGCACAGGTTTCAATGAATCGTCATCGACGACGTAGAGCACCCCGTTTCACATCGCGAGCGATGTGTATCTGGCTAACTACTGAGATGCAAGCAAGCGTTGGAGCTACCTAGCGCGCGAATGGTGGGGCGCCCGATGCGGTAGGTTGAGCCGCGGGGATGCCCGATGGTGGGCCGCCGCGAGGCTGGGCTCCGGCTCCGGGGTTCCGGCCAGGGGCGTTGCTCTTCATGCTATTGGTGACCAGATTGGCAATCTCCGCGCCACCTCGTTCGCATTCTTCTTTGAGTTTGCAGGTGATGCATTCGGATCCGGGTTCTTTTTGGCTCGAACCCGATCCGGCAGGTTTAGGGGCAGAGCCCGCTGTTCCCGATCCGGCTCCTCCGGGACCGCCGCCAGGGCCATCAGCCAATGCAGGTTCGGCGGCAAGGTCAACGATGCCCACATTGGTTTTATTCATGATCTTGGCAAACACGCTATCGAGGTTCTGGATTGCTGACCGGTGTTTGGGAGACACGCTGCGACGCAAGCTGTCTTTGCCAAACCATTGTCGGGTCGTGTGGATCGCCAGTTTAACGCGACGACGGATTTGATTCAGTTGAAAGGTTGGCAATTCAATCGTGGCCTTAACTTCTTCGTCCTTGGCGGCACTGCCACGGCGAGGCCCAGAAAATTCGCTGTCTTCATAGGAATTGCGGCCGTTGGAGCCCGAACCCGAATCGAGTGAATAGTCGGTGCCTGTTTCGGCAAGGTCGACATCACCATAAAGAATATTGTTAAATACAAGCTCATCCACACTGTTCTGAATGTACTCGGCCTCTTCGATCAAAACTTGGGCGACGAATTCGCTGGTTTGTTCGACCGCACTGCTGACTTTCGCGGTGTCCATGCCATTGGTTGGCAGGCTGCTCAAGGCGCGAACGGCATTGATCTTCAGCCAAGTCGGTGCCTTGCTCTCGTAGGAGATCAACGCAACCATCCGGTCAAAAAATGCCACGCGTTGATTGGCTGGAGCGCGAACGCCCGACATGTATTCAAGCGAGCGTGCCATCGTCCAGAGATTCAAATCGTTTTCGAAGGCTGGGTCGCTTTTGATGATCTGGTCCCAAGTTTTGGCAACCTGAGTTGTGAGTGCGTTTGTTTTTTCTGAAGAAATTCGGGGCGTTCGAATCGCGCCATCAATCTGGACATGACGAATCACGCCTGAAAATGCTGCCGCACGCAGATAGGCTGGAAACTGATTGCCACGATAGATCGCCACCAACACGTCTAGGGATTCCAATGACGGCTGCGGAGGTTGGGCAGCAGATCCGGAGCGCAAGGCTTGATCTTCAAATGCCGCCATGATGACGACTGAGTTGATGCGGGCGGCCGGTGAAAGATTTTTGTCGCCAGCAATCCGCTTCAAGCGTGGCATTGCTGTTTTGATGAAGTTGACACGAGCGGATTTGGGAGCGCTGCGTGGAAAGAAATCACGAAAGAAAACGTCGCGGGTTTTTCCGGCATCGACGAGGCTTTCTTCTTGAGTCAGTTGCGGGAAGCGATAGCCGTCCAAATACTTTTTGATCTCGTCGGAGTCGAAACTGCCGGTGCCCTTCATCGCAGCTTTGACTTTGTCCAAGCCGGCTTTGATGGCACTTTTGGCGGCCTTGTTTTTGTCCTGCAGAGCGCGGCGTTCATCCTTGTCAATATCCTGAGGAATCTCCTCGAATTGAAACTGCTGTGCGGTGGGGTACTCCCGATAACTGTTCTGCCCAAGCGCTGGAAGAGCCAACAGTGCCGTGATCAGCACTGCGGGAAGAAGCCGGTAACAAGAAAGATTTGTCAGAAACATGAAGCACCTCAAGCCAAATTTCGTTTCTCAAACAGCCCAATAGAGCAAATCGCGATAACATCGTGCCCTGACAGGATACTCGTGGAACTTCCAACACGCCATTGGAAACACGCCGAAGCGTGGGATCTCGGCGATTTGGCTAACGGATTTCCGGTTTTTCCAAGTATTCCCCGAAGTGACTGCAAACAGATTGAGTTTTTCCGTATTTGGTAAATTCCTTATATTCAGCAGCAACAACCGCTCGGAACTCCCAAAGACTCAACCATGTTGAACACACTCACGAAACATTCCGCCATCCTGATAGGGCTCTCCGTTTGGGTGGTGCTCTGTGCTGCCAACACCTTGCGGGCACAGGACTCCACCCCTCCTTCGACGGAAACGGGGTCCCAAAGTTCCCCTCAAATCCCAGACAAAACGGAAAAACAGCCGGGCCCCACACCCGCCGAGCTCGACGAAATCATGGCCATTCGCAAGCGACTTGGCGGAGGCGTCTCGGAGCAGCTCAAGGGGCTCAATGTGGAGCTCGATCTGCGCAAGGCCAGCAAGATACTGTCCGGTGACGGAGCCGAGATTCGAGAAATTCTTGCCGGTGAGGCCCAAGAGTCACCTGCGGCCGAGGATCACAGCATTTCTATTCCTCCCGGGTATGCACTCTGTTTTGTGAATCGAGGAGAGAGCATTGCGGACCTCCTAAACAGCGGTGATCGTGCGGATTGCATTTGCGAATTTCGCAGTTTCGGCAAAGTGCAAACGAAGACGTTTTTGAAAAACATCCCAATACACAAAGACGAAGATTCTCGCGTGTATGTGTTGGTTTCCGAGTTTCAACGTGAAATGCTGTTACAAGCCCGCAAAACCGGCAAAGTTCATGTGGCTTTGAGTGGCAATCAGGAAGAAGCTGCCGACAGTACCATTCAGGGTGGCGTGGCAGTTTATGATCCTGCGCTTCCATGGTGGAAAAAGCCTGAATCGGAGGCTGGGGCTGCTGGCCCTCAAACCGCTGCTGCCCCCCAAGTTTCCGGTTCCAGCAAAATTTCTGGGATTCGCAAAGCAGCCCGGCTGGCTGAGGACGCTGCCGCAGAGCTAGAACAGGCCGGGCAATTTGCTCTGGCGGACGAATTGAGGGGGAAAGCCCAAGAAATTTGGGAATCTGCAAGGTGACAAATCAATTTGACACGCTACCCTTGATAGTAGCTTCACTTCGTTTCCCAGCCACGACCATGCCCTTAGCCGGTAATATCGGTAGAATACCGGATCCGAAACGTTCGGAGATTGCAGGGGCAAAGTGTTTTATTTAGGCTCAATTTGAGCTAATCGCCCGCATCTGAGGGCGTTTCACTTTGATCACAGGGAACAACATGGCGACATCGTCTATTTCTGGCTTTGGCAAATTTCTGGTCAAAAGCAAGCTGCTGACAAAAGATCAAATCTACGACGTCGACCAATTGTCACGCGAGAACAAGATCTCGCTCGCTCAAGCGATTATCGATCGCGCCTACATGGACTCTGAAGAAGTCGTGCAGGCGCAAGCCAAATTCCACCGCATGGAATACGTCAATCTGAGGAAGATTGAGATTCCAGAAATGGTCATCGAATTGATGCCCGAAACGGTCGCTCGCGAGAATTGCGTGCTGCCGCTGGCAGAAGAGGATGGCAGGCTCAAAGTGGTCATGGCCGAGCCCAATGATGTAGAAACCATGGAAAAACTCAGGTTTATCCTGAATCGCGATGTCTCCGTCGCACTGGCCCCCCGCGACTTGATTCTCGACCAGATCAACCAAAAGTACGGTCAAATCGAAGGCGAATCGGCTGACTCCATCCTGCAAGAATTCACCGACACCGCGATCGATTTCACTGAAACCGTCGACGAATCCGGCGATTCGGGCAAAGAAGGCGATGACGAAGGCGACGGTCCGATCGTGCGATTGGTCAACCTCATGATCGAAGAAGCGGTCCAGGTGCGGGCCAGTGATATTCACATCGAGCCGTTTGAAGATCGGGTCCGCATCCGCTACCGGATCGACGGCGTGCTTCAGTTACGCGACAGCTTGCCCCGTCGTCAGCTAGGTGCCCTGATTTCCCGTATCAAGATCCTTGCCAAAATCGATATCGCTGAACGTCGTCGCGAGCAGGATGGCCGGATCAAGGTCACCGCCGGCGAAAAGGAGCTGGATCTAAGGGTTAGTATTATTCCCACCAACCAAGGCCAGTCCGCCGTTCTTCGCTTGCTGGATAAGGACAATATTAAGATCGGCGTTCGGCAGTTGGGCTTCTCTGAAAAGACCTACAAGCAGTTCGTTGACCTGACCAAGCGACCCAACGGAATTGTCCTTGTAACCGGCCCAACCGGATCTGGAAAAACGACCACGCTGTACGCGGCTCTGAACAGCCTGAATCGGCCCGACCGCAAGATCATCACCGCCGAGGATCCGGTTGAGTATTACCTTCCCGGGATCAATCAGGTCGAAGTGAAGCACAAGATTAACCTCGACTTCGCTCGCATTATTCGCTCGATGTTGCGACAGGCTCCCAATGTGATCCTTGTTGGTGAGATGCGCGACGAAGAGACCGCCCAGATGGGAATTCAGGCCTCACTGACTGGACACTTGGTTTTTAGTACACTGCATACGAACGATGCGCCCTCTGCCATTACACGGATGGTAAACATCGGTGTACCCGAATACTTGGTCGCCAGCAGCGTTGTGGCGATCCTTGCCCAGCGATTGGTGCGGACGATTTGCAAGAAATGCTCGGCTCCGTACACGCCCCCCAAGCGGGTGATCATCGAGTCGGGGATGACCAAGTCGCAGTACAAATCCGCCAAGTTCCGCAAGGGCAAGGGCACCGTTGGCGGAAATGCCTGTAATGCTTGCCAAAAGACGGGATATCGTGGCCGGATCGGGATTTATGAGCTGTTGATCATTGATTCGACGA
>CAZDZX010000275.1:0-5780 GCA_964510005.1 uncultured Pirellulaceae bacterium | reverse complement strand
CCTAGGTGCTGGGTCCTGACAAGTTGGCGAAACCCCAAAGAGGTTTGATCCAATCCCGTTGGGATTTCGGTAGGGGGATCCCAAAAGCTTGGGCTAATGATCCTGGGCCGTTGGCGTAAAGCGTTGCAGTGCGGCATTGGCCGCGGAGCGTCCAAGCCACCTGTTCAACGTGGACGAGACGCTCCGCGGCGCGAACCGTTGCGGCTCAACCGCGATCACAGGCTGGAAGCGCTGAAAGCCTGTGCCACCTTTGACAGCGCCCTACTCGCCCGCAAAGCTGGCCAACAACAGAGCTGCCAGTTTCGCTCGCGGTACGAGGCTCTCAGGCATCAAATACTCCCGATCGCTGTGAATGAAATCGCCCTGCGGACCTAAAGTATCAATGTTGGGAAGCCCGGCGTCGGCGAAGCGGTTGCCGTCGCTGGCACCTCCGGTTCCCCGCCACGCAATCTTCATCTCTAGCTTTTCTCCGCAAGCCTCGATGCGTCGCTGCATGGCTTGGACGCCTTCATCGATGGGCTTGGGCGGCGACTTAAAATCCCCGTGAAGCTCAACCGAAATTCCGTCGCGCTCTGAATAGCGTTTGACCAATGCCGTGAACTTTTCTTCGACATCTGCTTTCTGTTGCAAATCCTTGACCCGGACGTTGACGCGACCGACCGCCAAATCGGGAACCATGTTGAGCGCCGTGCCACCGCGAATCCGTCCCACGTTAAAGGTGACTTCGGGGTCAGTGTTCCAATCGTCGATCTCGACCATCATGCGGGACAGAGTCGCCAGAGCGTTCCGGCCGCTTTGAAAATCCCGTCCCGTGTGGGCCGATTTCCCTTTGACGACAAACGTAAAATTGCCCGAGCCCTTTCGCCATGAAACCAGCGTGCCGTCAGGCAGAGAAGGCTCAAACAACATGCCGGCGTCGCAGTGAGGAGCTCGCTGGCGAATGAAAGTGTCGCTGCCGGGCGATCCGATTTCCTCATCGGCGTTAAGAATCACTTCCCAGCCAACTTTGCCAGCCAGCGGTCCTTGCTCGAGGGCCTTCAAAGCATACAGCAACAGCACGATACCGCCCTTGGCGTCGATCACACCGGGTCCGTTGACCGTTCCATCTTCCATGGTTCGGCATTTTTGAAACGAATGGTTCGCACCGTAAACGGTATCCATATGAATGCACAGCATGACTTTCCGCGGCGCCTCGGGCCACTTACGCACGTGCAAAATCGCGCCCGAGGTACGCGTTTCGACTTGGCCTTGCTCGTCAACCGATTCCCATGGCTCCGCTGGCACGACCTTCAAATCGCCATCCAGCGATTCGAAGCATCCGACGAGGCGATCGAGAACTTGTTTGTTTCCGGGTAGATTTTGCGTTCCCGAATTGATGTCGCACAATTCGACGATCAATTTCAGCATTTCGTCCTGCCGCGAATCTAGCCACGATAACGTTTGAGTTTCTTCAGGTGTAAGCATGTGTTTTCGCTACGAGAATGGTGATCGGCGAGTCGCTGAATCGGATCATCCTATCATCACGGGTCGTTCGCTGCTGAAGGACGTAAAAATTACGTTTTAAACTCTGGCTGGCACGGTACGATAGGCATCCTGATTACTCGTATCTCTTTCCAAAAAAGTCATGGCATTCGTAGCTCGTTTCATCGTCACATTTGCATTTCTGGCAGGAATATTCCTTGCGACACCAACTTCAACGGCGGAGGCTCAGGCCTTCGTAACCAGTAACCGTTTGGTATTGGGGACCGAATCCAACAAAAGCGCGTCGGTGCGAGCCGGTGATTTGGATGGCGATAAGGATCTCGATATCGTCGTCGCCAACGGGCGGCATTGGCCGCAGCAGAATTTCGCACTCTTCAATCAAGGAAAGAGCCGGTTTACCGTTGTGCAACCGATCCAAAGCGGCCGCGCGACAAGTTACGCTTGCGAACTGGCTGACCTCGACGGCGATGGCGATTTGGATATCGCCACCGGCAACGACAACGCGCCCTGTCAAATCTTCCTGAACGATGGTTCCGGGCAATTCACGCTCAAAGGAACTTTAGGGCACATCCAGTGTTCGCAGTTTGAAAATTGCCGACATTGATCAGGACGGCGACTCCGACATTCTGATAACCTGCCGAGGCCGATCCAATTGGATCTACGTCAACGATGGTAGAGCCGGCTTTGAATCGGGAATCGAATTTGGCACCGCGTCCGATTCAACAATCGATGTCGATGTCGCAGACGTCGACGGAGACGGAAACAACGATTTGGTGTTGGCCAATCGTGACGACCAACCCAACGCTTGGCTGTTAAACAAAGGCGGACTCAAGTTTTCCGATCCCGTTCCGTTTGGAAATCCCAAAAGCAATTCTCGCGCGGTCGTGGTTGGAGATTTTAATGGCGATGGCAAAATCGATTGGGCGATCGGCAACATTGGCCAGCCCAACCGATTGTTTCTGGGCGATGGAGCGGGAGGCGTGGCCAGCGAAGTCGAATTTGGCCAAGCCACAGAGCGAACTTTTTGCCTCGCAGCAGCGGACATGGATCGCGATGGCGATCTCGATTTGGTCGCCGGAAATGTCGGGCAGAGAAATAGCGTCTTCCTAAACGAAGGGCAGGGGGCCAAGTTTCGTGCCGAACCCTTTGGTCCCGAATCGGACGCAACCTACGGCCTGTGCTTGGGAGACTTTAATGGGGACCAGCGGGTCGACATCGCCGTGGCGAACTCCGACGCTGTGAATCAAGTGTTTTTGAATCGCTTGCCGGCTCCGAAAAAGCCCGTGGCACCGAAAGCCGTCGAGCAAAAGCCAGCCTCCGCTGCCTCCACCGGGACCATCGATCTGACGGAATTCCAACAACGTCCTGAATACCGAACCGAGGATTGGCCCGCGTTCCGTGGGCTTGGTGGCCGCGGTGTCGCGGAAGGATTTTCGCTACCGACGACTTGGAATGCGAATCCTGAATCGGGTGATCTTAAAAACGTTCAATGGCAAACCGACGTTCCCGGATTGGGGCATTCAAGTCCGGTGATCAAAGGGAATCAGTTGTTCTTGTTGACGGCGGTTGCCACCGATGGCGATGCACCGCTCAAGGTCGAATCGGGTGGAAAGACAGCGGCTGCCGATGACAACGGCGTGCAAGATTGGTTGCTGCTGTGCTATGACAAAACCAACGGCGACGAACTGTGGCGAGAAACGCTTCGCAGTGGAAAACCAAAAGCAACTCGGCACGCCAAAGCAACCCACGCGAACACCAGCGTTTGCATTGCCGGCGACAAAGTCGTGACGTTTCTGGGTTCCGAAGGACTGTACTGCCATGATCTCCGTGGCCAGCTGATTTGGAAACAGGATCTGGGCGTGATCAATATCAGCAAGTACGGTATCGGCTGGGGATTTTCAAGTTCGCCTGCCGTTCACGATGATCGAATCGTGCTGGTATGCGACGACCCCGACAATCCATTTTTGACCGCTCGAAAATTAAGTGATGGCACGGAAATCTGGCGGACGTCACGTAAGGATGTGTGCAAGCGAAGTTGGGGAACGCCGTTAGTGCATCAGCACGACGGTAGCTCACAAGTCGTCGTCAATGGCTGGCCCAAAATCGTTTCCTACGATTTGGAAACCGGAAAAGAAGTCTGGCAGATAGACGGCGGCGGTGACAATCCGGTCCCTAGTCCCTTCGAAGCCAACGGCTTGCTGTTTGTCACGAACGCTCACGGCGGGCCATCGCCGGTCTACGCGATTCGCCCAGGCGTCGCGGGGGAAGTCGCATGGAAAATCGACAAGGGCGGTTCCTACATGTCGACCCCGGTGGTTTACGGTGATCAAATTTATGTGGGCGACTCAAAAGGCGTCATTCGCTCATTCGATGCGACGTCGGGCGAAAGGATCTTTCAAGCGAGGCTGGGTAGAAAGGCGGGTATGATCGGATCGCTGGTTGCTGGTGACGGCAAGATTTTCTGTGCATCAGAAAACGGCACGGTCTATGTGCTTAAGCATGGGCGGAAATTGGAAATCACCAAAAACGATCAGGGCGCCCCTTGCCTTGCGACTCCTGCGATTTCGGCAGGCACAATTTTCATTCGCACGACCAAGACGCTTTATGCGATCAAGCAGGCCGTTCAAGAATAGTCGTTTCCCGTCGGAACAATAGCGGCGCGACCTGTCGTCCCCAGACGGCATTGGAGTGTTCTGTTTACCGTGTTTGACGTGTTTTCGGAGACTCAAAGATCCCCTCGGTAGAGCGACTGCCTCGCTCTGCTAGCGATGCTTGGCAAATGAGAGTTGGTTTAAAAGTTACGGGCGATTCGATTTCTGATGGCGGAAAGAAAGTTCATTCGACGATCAGATCTTGCAGATAGACAGTTGGTTGCAAGGCGATCATGTCAGCAGAAAAGTTGCTCCTAGTTCTTTGTCGGTTTGCCGTGAATTACCTGTAATTCCCTGCGACACGACAATAGTAGGCAAATTTCTGGAGGAGTTGTTCTTGATTCTTGTTGGTAATATCCATGCGGATTCGAAATAGGCCGGTTAAAATTGGCGTTCGAGAATTTCCTGCCAAATCCCCAATCCCCGGGGTTAAATCATGAGTCGTATCTTTGAGAAACTCCGCGTACCTGTCGATTCAGTTCGAACGGCCACAATGATTCTTGTCGATGGAGCCAAGGACATCTGCCAGAAGATCAAGGATTCTTTCGCTGGCGGTCCGATGTCTGAACTGACGGAATATGCTGGTCTGTTGAAGAGGTTTAGAGAGCGAAGCTCCAAGAAAAGTCGTGCGCGTTATAATGACGCAAAAGCATTCTTGTCCAATAAATCAAAGTCGAGTTCACAATCGAATCGACACCGGCGTTACGATTGATTCGCCATTGAATTTCGCGAACGGCATCCACCGGCCCGCGCGAGACTTCCTTGTCATCGACCTACCAGAAAATAAGACATAGCAGCGGCATGACCAGCAATACGGTGATCGCACCGGCGATCGCATAGCAGGGAATCATGACCATCGTTTTCAGCCAACCGCCGCCGGAGATAATGTACTGCCGAGCGGTTTCTAGTTTGTTGGTGATCTCAGTCTCTTGTTTATCGACCTGTTCTATCGATTCGGTCACTGCGTTTTGGGGGCGTGCTTGAGTATCGGCAGTCAGCGGTAATTTGTCTTTGATGGCACGCCGAATCGCGATTTTCAAGACTCGATCGACGGTCGCCTGATAGACCCAGTAGATCGGTTTGCCGACGAATCCGAAAACTTCGTCGACCGCTTCTCGCAAAATTTTCTTGATCAGCTTTTCATACACGTCGTTGACCAACTGTTTCGTGGGAGGCAGTTTGGCGTTTCCGGCGACGACCTTTCGATAGTCCGCCGCAATCTTTTTGGTCGTTTCCAAAATGTAATTCACAACGGTGAGGATTTTATTGAAGCTACGCCGAATGAACTCTGCGATCCAAAATGCAAAAGTGGCGATCCCAGAAGCCGGAATCGCATACAGTGTGGCGCTCCAGCGTTGCGCTGTATTGGCATCGGGGTTCAGCCACAGGATGCCGAAATAGATGGCCAAAGGGACCAAGAGTACGAAAATCAAGCAGGTGCCCAGCAATCCTTTAATTTCTTTGGGCGTGTTGATCAGGTCAATGATCGCAGCGGCCAGTTCCGGAGTCCGGTAATTGGATACATCAATTTCGTTTGAAAGTTGCGTCGGAGCGTCAGTTGTTGGCATGTGGTTTTCCGAGATGCGGATTTTGATCTTCGAAGCTTGGCCAGTTACTGGCGAAATCGCGAGGGCACTTGGCCAATAG
>CAZDZX010000274.1:0-5802 GCA_964510005.1 uncultured Pirellulaceae bacterium | reverse complement strand
ATCGGCGAAGGCTCTCGACGCCGAGGGCGAACTCCCGCAGAGCAAGAGACCGCTTCTTGCCGACGTGTCGACGACGGAGCTTTTTCAAGTTGTCTTGCTGATCGTAATCGGGACCGTAGATGATTCGAAGGTACCGCCGAAGAATTGATCACCAAGCGCACTCAAGTCCGTGACGAAATGGAGAAAATGCTGTCGTCGCGAGTTGTTGCCAACCATATCGCGATCACCAAATTCAATATCGTTAATTTTGAATTCTCCCGATCATTTAATCTCGCGATCGAGGCCAAGCAGACGGCGGAACAGGAAGCCCTGCGAGCCAGCAATATTCTCCGCCGTGTCAAAGTCGAAGCGGATCAAAAAATCGAAATGGCTCGTGGTTTGGCCAAGTCGATCAAACTGAAGGCCAAAGCCGATGCCAAAGCCATCGAACTCAAAGCGACCGCCGAAGCGGAAGCTCAACGCATCCTCGCCGAGGTTGTCAATCGTGACGTCATCACGTTGCGTGCGGTTGAGAAATGGGACGGTGTGATGCCCAAGTTCACAGGCGACGAACTTCCCTTTGTCAGCTTCAGCGAAAAGTTGAGTTCGCCGAAGCCCGTCAAATCGACTCGACTGACTCGTGCGAAGTAAGCAACGGTAAGGAGCAGTCCCCGCTGTCGATCTCGCAGCGGGGGTGTTTGCCGGTCTGTCTTAACCCACGTAGCGAAACAGCAGATAGCCGATGGCCAAGTTTCCGATCGCGGTCAGCCAGAACATGACCCGAAAGGGTGTCTTTTGGGTTTTGTGCCGAAACATCTGTTGCCCCAGAAACGCGCCCGGCCAACCTCCCAAGAGGGCGATCCCATGCAGCGTTTTCTCAGAGACTCGCCAACGATCCAGTCGCGCCTGACGTTTGTCCCATCCGTAAAGAACAAACGCGATCAGACAGCAAGGGATGAAGCTGATCAGCCAGAGCTTAAACATGCGGTTTTCTGTTCTCTATTTAACCAGACATTTGAATCGAACGATTCCGCCTTTGTGTGCCTTGATCGGCGCGATGATGTCCCACTTGAGGATCAGCGAGCCGTTCGAGTTAGGCTCTTCAAAGAACCGTGCCTTAAGAGTGCTTTCCGCCGAATCGGGCACGTACTGCAGTCGCCCGGTCAGGTTGTCAACAATCGTGACGTTGCCGATGGGTTGATTGCTGAGGTTGTCGAATCGAATCGTGAATTCGACTTCTTCGCCGGGTTCCGCCGCGATGCGCGAGGCAATTTTGGTGACCCGTAGCGTCGTGTCAAAATCACTATCAATCACGACGACTTGATGCGCTACGGACAGGTCGTTGACGATGACCGGTTGGGCTCCTTTAGCGTTGACCTGCAAGCGAAGGTTGTCCTGCCAAACGTTGGCGGCTTGCATGCCCATTTGTAGACGCGCTGTTTCTCCCGAGGAGTGTTTACCCCACTTGATCAGCTCCATGTTTTCGTAAGCGGAAAACGAATCGCGGACGCCAATCAACTGCACGGCTTGATCGGTCAGCACGCCACGTGTTTTGGTTTCCAGTCCGCTGGCCCGGTGGGTTCCACCGTAGTTACCCAAAGGCGTTTTCTGATTGGCAGACGCGGAGAAATCCTTGCCGCGGGAAACGTTCACGACCTGTTCTTTTTCGAAAGCATTGACGCGTTGGTTATGCCGCGCATTGTAGACACCGTCGATTCTTCGGACCGCTGCAAATCGCGGTGCGTAAACGCAAATTTTATTGCTGGGCGAAACAACGGTTTCTCCGTGGAGCGTATCGTAGTGGCCAAACGTGTCTTCGGTTTGCAGTCCGCTAATGTTGTAATTTTCATCGACTGAAACAGGCTTCTTGCGGTCTCCCCCATCACAGAGGTACTCGTCGCGGAAGTTTAATTGCTTTCGATCTGAGACAGGTTGAGGGGCTGGAGGGTGGCAGCCACATTGAGATTGTTCGCAGGTCGGGCACGCTGTGGCGGCGTGAGCGACGGGGCTTTGCAGGACAATTCCCTGCTGCACGAAAGCGGCGGGGCTGTTTTGTTTTTTACTGTTCAGTTCCGCATCGGTGGCATGGAATTCGGCGGTGGCGTTGGCGTTGGGGCTGCGGCGGAGGGGGCGGGTTGAGTGCAGCGTTCGGTGTCGGCGCTGTTCTGAGGACATTGTGTTAGAGTCCCGTCGCGGCGGCTGAACAGGTTGGGCTTTTTTAAAGAGTTTGAAGCCCGATGAAAGTTTCCGTTGCGGAAGCGGGCTTACTTTTTCTGGCTCCGCTTTTTGGGCGGCAGCGGTCTGTGGCTCCTGTGCAGAAAGCCCAGCAGCAGTGCAGCTCAGGATGCTGCAGGCGATCACGAGGAGAGCAAATCGGCGAATTTGGCAGTTCATGGAAATGTCCGTAAGTAGCAGAGTGTTTCGGCGATTCTTATTTACCCGACCAGCCCGGCTGACCCGTTCGAAGAGGTAGGCGCTGGGCAGCGTAGTTTGGATTCAGTTTCAGGTGAGCTTGAGTCGCCTGAGAGATGTGCTCTGGGGGTTGGCTGCGAAATGCGTTGGTGTCCGTGGCGGCGAGTTCGCTGGCCGTCGGGACTCGTGAACCGATCCGCAAGATTGCCATCGGACGCCCCAAGCTTTCTGCTGCCCGTAACGGATCGGCAGCCGAAGAGATGTCCAGCGTCGCTTGCGTGCCGGGGACATCGGTTCGAGGCAGGGATGTTTCAGGGTCTTCCAAGTAGATGATTTTGGTGACCAGTCGGCCGGCCAAAGCTTGCTTGACGTCCAGTTCATCGATCACGATTGGAACGGGAAATTCGTTTTCAAGTCCCTTGGGGGGATGCAGGATATCCAGCAGTTCGACGGAGGGATAAAGTTCAACGCCGGGACGAAGTTTGATGTTGGAAAGCCGGAAGCGGTACAGTGATCCGATCCGCATGCCGGTGGTATGCGTCGCCAGCGATGTCGATACAAAGCCCCCGTTGGCGACAACCGAAAGCACGGTGTTTTCCGGACTGGTGACTTTGACGGGTTGCAGGTAGTGCATCAGTTTCGGGTTGCCAAACAGCTTGAGCTGCGAGGCGCGACCGGGCACCATGTTGCCACGGATCAACTCGTGATTTCGCTGGGCGGCCGCAGAGCTGCAAAACAGAGTCCCGCAGACGATGCCAGCGATTGACGCTGTGATCAGTTTTCCAGCAATCATTTCAGGAAGCGATGTGAGGATCTTCATGAGTCGTCTGTCTGGAGCAGGTTAAAAAAACAGCCGCGTCCGCGATTTGAGCGGGCGCGGCTGGTGAAAGATCGTTTCCACGAATGGACATCGGTTTAGTGGCGTCGGAATCCTTGTCGGATACGCTGACCCTGAATCGGAAGTCGACCGTGAACCCTGTCCCCTGGTGGTTGAGCATTGAAGTGCGGCGGACGAATCGTGTTCTCTTGAATCAGGACACGATCAGCAGGTCGCGGGTAGCTCAAACCGGGCTTTTGCTTGACCAGAACTTCGACCTTGTGAGTCGGAGCAGGGATCTGCGTCGCCGTGTGGTTTTTGATGTGATGGCTCTTAAGTCCAGCAGGGCCACCCAGTGGAATGTGTGCCGGTCCGGGGATACCAAGGTTGGTGCCCACGAAAGGCATACCGTAGTGAGGACCTGTTACACCCGAGATGTAATCTTTAGTACCATCGCCTCCGCCGCCGAAGCCGGTAGGAAGAGCACCTGCAGCGAGGGCTGCGTCATCTGTAGTGCCTTCGAGGTCCTTGTTGCCGACTCGCAGGATGGCAAGAATCGCACCGCGACGATCGGCTTCAACGATCGGGTCCACACCGGGATCCAAACGTGTGCTGACCAGAGTATCAACACCGGCCAAAGCCAATTCTTGATTCTCAGGATCGGGAACGTAGATGACTTTGGTAACAAAGTTAGCGGCTGCAACCTGATCGAAATCTTCTTCGGTCAGTTGAATTGGAATCGCAGCATGGGCGAGGTAAGCCGATGTGCGAGGCGACGCCACACCGATCTCAAGCGTTGGATAAAGGGCAACACCTGGGCGACCCTTGATGCCAGAGATCCGCAGGCGGTAGATGCCTCCTTGGCGGAAGTTCTGACGACCAGGAACGACCAGAGGAGTCGAATCGTAGCGGCCCACACCTGAAACGTCCCAGCTGACTTGCATGTGCTGGGGACGATCGAAGAGCACCTGAACCGACTGAAGTCGGACCGCACCAAAGGGGCCAAAGCCGGCCAAAGAGTCGGCTGGGCCTGTTTGACGCGAGGCGGCAGAAAGGACACCGGGTCCTGGTCCACCAACACCTGGTCCCGGATGCAACAATTGTTGAGCCGGTGGCAGGTTGTGACTGACTGGCAAGCCTGTGCGGGCAAACGGCGATTGGGCGTTTGCCGTCATGGCCATGGCCATGACCAACATCAAGCCCGTTGAAATACGCACGTACATCAAATTCTCCCCCTGGAAAGTCACGTCGAATTCCGACGTTACCCAAGCCAAAATGCTTGAGCGATTGTGTTTTGGACAACGACATTGGCATGGACCCGCAACATCGCGATCATTACCATGCCATCCCCGACCTTTCACCGTGTCGGATCGTTGTCCTAATGTTCGGCGCGTTAGAACGCATTTCTTTCGAAAAATCCGAACAGTCGTTTCATGAAGCAAGAATTACCTATTGCGATCACGTTGCTAGCGACCGGATTGTTGCTGTGGGTAACCCAAAGTGCCAGCACTTCCGAGATTCAGCCAGCTCAATCGGCGGAGGTCAGCCCCGCTCAGGCGCCGCCGTTGGTTTCCGAAAAAGTGATTTCGACGCCAAGCCTGAATCCCGTTCTGAGTTCGGCGGGCAACGGGATTTTGAACCAGATCGCAACCCAATTTCGCGATGGGCCGCCCCACCAAGGCGTGTTGAAGATCTCCAGTCAACTGTTTGGGAAGCAACTGAATATCAACGGCAGGTTCTGGCAGCACGGGCAGAGCAGTCTAAAGTCCCGAATCGAGCTGATGCCCGAAACGGAAGTCCCCGTCAAAGTGACTCATCTGTGCGATGGCCGGTTCTGCTATCGCTTTCGGCAGCGCGAGACGGATCAGGATTTGGCGTTTTTTGATCTGGATTCGTTTGAATCTTCCAGCGACGCCAGTCCCGGCATGACCAATCCGTGGATTTCGACAGCGTCGGTGGACAAGCTTTTTTCGTCGCTGGCGGACTGTTTCCAGTTCAATCCCAAAGCCGTGCAGGGAAATCCGAG
Source organism: uncultured Pirellulaceae bacterium (assembly GCA_964510005.1). Taxonomy (GTDB): domain Bacteria; phylum Planctomycetota; class Planctomycetia; order Pirellulales; family Pirellulaceae; genus Mariniblastus. Next base: position 568 of record CAZDZX010000274.1, on the reverse strand, counting down.
TTTGGTCGAACTGGTCGGAACGTGGCAACCCGAGGTGTTGGCCTCGTTGACCATCCATCAGGTGGAACGAAAACACATTGTGCCAAAAATTAAGTACGAAGAACTTCCGCCTCAGTTTCCCCATGTGGTCCGAGTTCGTCTGCGGAAGGGCCCTCAGGTTCCACCGCGATGGGCTCCGATCAGCGTCGACTATCTACAGTTGGATGACGCGAATCCCTCAGAGCTGAAGGTGGTTATGAAGGTTGGATTTGAACAGCTTCAACCCGGCGTGCAGGATCTTTCTCTGTATCGGATGGAAAACGTTGCCGGTCGATCGGTCGATATTTCAGACCGCTACAAGAACCGGCTGAGGCAGATTCTGAAGAAAAACAGGACAGCCGCCTCACCGGCACCCCAAGGCGTCAACTAAAAGCGAGATGGTGCTGACCGGTTGACTAGTGCCGTCGATTTTGGGGGTTTAATGCAAATGTGTCCACGAATTACGATTGCGTTGGTCAAGGGAAGAGGGGCTGTCGGGTGCCATGCTCACGCGAAGCATGAGCATGCCCAAATTTGAGAAACCGTCACC
>CAZDZX010000273.1:0-5811 GCA_964510005.1 uncultured Pirellulaceae bacterium | reverse complement strand
CTCCCGAAGTTTGGGGACTCCAAAGGCGGTGCTTTAGACCCAACGGGCAGGCCCTTGCCGATGAACAACCAAGGTTGTCTCTAGTTTCCTAGCAACCGTAAGTAAACACAGAGTTTTGTAAGTGCGTTTGCGCTTGAGGCAGCATGACTGTCGAGTTGTTCCCGATTTAGTTTTAAGTTGTCGACCAAGCGTCGAATCGGTTGAAGCATTTTAGAAAAGCCAATCGCTTGGCCTTGTTTGAGGAGAGACTCCCATTCGAATGACGGCTGGTTTTCGCATCCAAGAATCATCGCGTCTCCAACGCGATTGGACATTTGATCGAGGAACTCGCTAATCGGATTGTGGGTGTCATCGATTTCTGACGAAAGGAATTGCGTCTCGGTTGTTTCTATCGAACCGGCTAAGCTCGGAACCAACATGTCTCGCTGCCCCTTAGACTCAAAGACGATGCTGATGGGCGAGATCACGGGCTCGCGATTCTCCAGACGCAGGTGACCGCAGATAAATTTTGCTTGGTCACCCCGGGAAACGGTAGCCTCTAAAAGCCGTTCAAATCCCGCACGCCCTTGGGAGTGATAGGAAAAAAACAATTTGGCTGCTCCACCCTCACTGTCTTTTAGTGTGGCAACCAATCGCTGCGTTCGGATATCAAAAAAAGCATCCTCGATACGTTCGATGTGAACCACATGCAAGTCTTCGGCGCCTCGTCGGGGTCGTAGCCATTCAGGAGGCAAGCGTTGAAGACGCTGCTTGATTTGTTCGAAAGACTCTGCCGCAAAGGGAGGCAGCAATTTTTCCCACAAAAACGCTTGCGCGTTGACAGAGAGTTTACCCCGTCCGCGCGGCAGCACTAATTCGTCCGATGGTCGGCGCTTGCCAGATCCCAGCAGAACCAACGATCGTGCGAGCGTTTCAATTGAAAACTGATCAGCAATCAAACGAGATCCAAGCTCGTCGAAACTCTTGGCGGTTTCTTTGGTGTTTTCTCGCGAGACCAACGATCGTTTTAGAACTAGCACCGACCCTGTTTCGCTATCCTGAAAGTAGATTCGAAACTGAACACTCGTGGCGGTTGGATTGGCGTCGAGTCCAACGGCAACAAGTCGAGCCATCTTGAGTGCCGTTTCGCGATTGGTTTGCGGGCCTGCCACCAGTGCGTGTGGGATCGGGCTTGATAAATTCTCCATGACAGCCACTCGAGCGTGCGATTCTCCAACCAGCCGACTGATTTCGACGGAATCAAACCGAGCATCTTGGTCGCGATAGCTTTGGACTTGCAAACCGATCGCCTCACAAAGTGATGCCGGCCACGTGAGTTTGGCTGTCTTTAGTTTGCCTTCGACTCTTGTCAGTTGCTGGGACCAAGTCGTAGGCAAATTTGCCACTCCAAATTGACACAGTTCAGCAAGTAGCTTTTTTAGATGTTTGATAGTCGGCTGGGGTAGTTCAATGCTGCGATCATTGGTCACGACCAGTCCCGAAAGCTGATCAACCGCCAATTCACGAAACGCCCAAACCGCTTGAGGGACCCAATTGGACAACTGTCGTGGTTCACAGTCACCAGTAGCATAGCGCAAGTCATGTGGAACCGGGAAACGAATGCTACATGAATCGTGTAGGAACTTAACAGTCGGTTTCTTGCCGTGACGTACTTCGGCAAGCACCCCTTCGGCGTAGCGTTTTCGAGCTCGGGTAATGGCCGCCTTTCCGAAATGTTCTTGCAGCTGTTGGTCAGTTATTTGGCCGGGATCCCATGCGGACAGTTGTGCTTCGGTTCGCCCGTCTACGGGAAGCTGGTCCTCCTTTTGGAGATCCTCGGTTTGAAGCTCTTTAGTTTGAAGATTGTCGGATGTGTTTTTGCCGGCTTGTTGATAGGCGAGGATGGAGCGAATTTGATGACGACTGATCCCGAGCACACCACTGGAACAAATCGCATCCTGAATCGCCGCATCGGCGGGGAACGTGCATGTGATTCCATCCGACCAGATGACTACTAGGGACGCGTCGGTTTCCTCGATCGAGTATTCGAGGTCACCCGCTTCCAATTCGCGGATCGCTCGCTTGACCGTGCCGCGATTGGTCAGTGCTGCAAGTTCGTCTACGTCCAAGGCTAAAAAGTCAACGCGAGGCATCAGGATCCTCGCACTTTCTCGGAAACCCATTGAGCTAATTGACCGGGTGTCATAGCCGCGACGTGCCAGCCCATATCGACTAGTCTGGCGGCCAGACGCTTGTCGTAGGTCGGATTCGCATTTCCATCTAACGCTGCCAGGCCAAGGCAGGTGACTCCGCTGTCGACAAGATGCTTGGCCGCTGATAAAAGTCGGTGCTCTGGCCCTCCTTCATAAAAATCGGTGATCAGTGCAACGATCGTGCGGTGTGGGTTTTCAACGATTTCGGCTGCGTAGGCAACCGCTTGCCCAATATCCGTGCCACCGCCCAACTGGACCTTCATCAGTGTCTCGACCGGGTCGGTAATTTGGTCGGTCAAATCGACGACGGAGGTGTCAAAGATACACAAATGCACCTTCATCATTTTTAAACCGTAAAAAATCGCAGCCGTAACAGCTGAGTGAATCACGCTGTCGAGCATACTGCCAGATTCGTCGACCAGAATGATGATTTGCCAGCGATCGACTTGACGTTGCGAACGTGAAAAAAAGTATGGCGTTTCTAGAATCACACGCTGTTGGTCGGCGTCGTAGTTCTTCAGGTTGCGCCGCAAAGTCGTCTCGATATCAAAGTTTTTGGCGATTTTTAAAAACGATCGTCGCCGTCGATTGACCGCTCCTTGAAAAGCCGATTGAACATCTTCGGCCAATTCTTCCATCAGTTGATTAATGATTTTACCTACCAACGCCTGCGCTGCCTTAAGGACGTCTTGATTCATCAAATGCTTAGTTCGCAGTACAGCTTTCATCAACGAATGGCTTGGTTGGGCTCGTGAAAGCACCTCCAAATTGGTGACCATTTCGTTGATCTCGTAGCGCTGAAGCGCATCTTTCTCCAGTCGCTCGATCGTTTGTTTTGGGAATAGTTCATGAATTTGGTTGATCCAATCGGGAACCGTCAACGAGCTCGCCCCCAAACCACCTTGTTTCCCCTTCCCATCTGCGCTGCGAACGTTTCGATCGCCGTCGGTTTCACGGCCGTAAAGAAATTCGAGACTGGCTTCTTGAGACATGCCTTTTTGGGAAAGGTCACCGCAAAGCTGTTCGCTGCCAGCCCCCATCATCAGGCGCCAACGTGCCTGACGCTGTTGGGTTTCTTCCGTGGATTCATCCGCATCGAAGTCGTTTGAATTTTCGAGTGCTTCGCTCAAAAGGTCACCCCATATTTGTCGATTATTTCAAACAGTTTCTCTTCAATCGCCAGTGCCTCAGCTGCGGTGTGTTCGTCGACTTCTAACGACTTTAGTGGGGCGGCATCAACGATCCCTAACTCAGAAAACAGAGTCTGCAACATGTGATGTTTTTCCCGAGGCGAAAAACTAGTGAAGGCCAGACGAAGCGCGGGCAGGGCCGCTTGAAAGTCTTCGCCCCCAAACTGCAGCACCGTCTCGTCGATGGCTCGAACCAGCTGTGGGTTTCGCTGAGCAACTTCGCGCGCCAATTTGAATAATCCAGTCAGGAAATCCCCAAGCGCCTCGGGATGTGAAAACTCCAATAACGACGCTAGTAGCACATCGACGTTTGTTTGGCCGTTGGACCAGAGTATTCCAGCGGCAGCGCCTCTTAAGTGTGGCGGCTTCTTTGAATCGTTTTGAACTCGCTGCAGTAACTCTAAAAATTCTGCCGCCTCGATTTCGATTTCACGGGCGCTACGACGGTAAGTCTGCTGTAAGATTTGTATGCCGCGGATTATCTTGCCATCGTTTTCATTGGAAGACCCCAGCGACTCCAGCAACCACAAGGAGCGTTCAAACGCAGACTTTAACAGAGGTCCAAGGCAAGCGAGTCCCGCAGTTGCCAGTGCCTCCTCGCAGACAAACAGGAAGTGTAAGTGCCCTGTCGTCTGGCAGGCATTAACGAACTCCGGTTCAACGCCGACCGCCTTTTCGATCTGAGCCAGCAAGCGACTAGAAATTGTTTCGGCACCCGTTTGAGCGGCCTGCACCAGCAGCGCAGCCGCTCCGGCTGAGTCTCCGCGTTTGAGCTTTCGGACTCGTTCACTCAAACAAGCAGCAACTGCCGCCAGCAACGAGGGGCCAAAACGGGCGGACTCCACCGCCGTTGATTCGAACGAAGGCGACCAGCGCAGGGTCCAAGTCTCGTGTAGATCGACGAGGTCTTCGCGAGATAGAAAGTCTACGCCTCGTTTGAGCGTGAAACCGGCGACGCCCAAAACGCGTAACCGATGCAGCAAGCGACTGGTTACGGCCTGATCTTGATCCAGCAAATCAAGTTCTAACGTTGTTGTCCGCTGCGTCATCTCGAGATTGGCATTTTCTAGCTGCAAGCGAATGTCTTCAACCAAGGGTGGCATACGCGTGCCCTCGGCCAGGGTCCCGCGACGATCTCCGCGAAGCACTTCGTGTACGGCGTCGATAAAAGGTGAGTCACAGCCGTATTCGATTTCGTCTTTGATTAAGCAAGACGTCACCGCGTCGGTTAAGTCGGTTCTCCAAATCTGTGATCGGCCTCGAATCGCAGCCAACGCAGTTGCACTCGTTTCAACGGCAATCAGATCGGCGGTGCTGAGGACTTGCTTTCGTTGGCGTAGGGATTTTACAAGGTCTTGTAAAAGTTGATGATGTACGAAGTCGTTGTTGTCGCGCTTTTCGGTGTGCTGTTGCCAAACCCGATCGTAAAACCCTGGATTCGGCATACCTGCGTTATAACCTTGCTGCCCGTCAAGTCGTTGGTAGGTGTAGGGCGTCAGTGCAATACCAGCGTGTGTGATTGACATGTTGGATTCGGGAGCGTCGTCGTATGTGGATTTGGTTGAGGCCAATTCGATTCCGGGGCAGGAATAGCCTTCTAAGCGACTTGCAATTGCCGAGCTGTGGAAACCGCCAGTGATTACTAACACGGGCCCCTTGGATTTTGCCTGGCTGGCTTGAACCGTATCGGCCATGAATGCTTCGCGTAGCTGATCGGAGTCGCGAATGTCGTGCTGCCAAATACGAGTGTTGAGACACAGTGAGTGAACGCGTTGTAAGTAATCTTCCAGCGTCAGTTCGGACACTGATTCGACTAGGCGATCCCAGAGGTCGTCAAAATCTTCCACTTGCAGACGCTCGCACAGCATTTGTACGTATCGGCCGTGACGAAGTTCTGCATCGGCGTAGCGATGGGTGGCTTGATCCGCGAAGGCCACTTCAGGCCAAGGCAAGTCAATGAACCGGGCTTTGATGCCATGACGGTAAGCACTTTGTAACGCGACCCATTCAGGCGAGTAGTCGCAAAACGGATAGAAGGCTCCATGTTGAGCGGTCATGGTCTCGCCATCAGAGTCGGTCTGCGAGGATTGAAAGTAGCTGTAGATCGAAATCGGCAACGTGTGGTCGAGGAATAATTCGGCGATGTGTTCGTTAAAATCCGAAGGCCCTTCGATCAAAACGCAGGCGGGCTTAAAATCGCCGATCAGCTGATCAACCAACTTCGCAGCAGCGGGACTGTGATGACGGACCGGAAAGTACACAACCTCCGCGCCGGTATCACAGAGGCGTGTAGTCAATTTTTGGATCTGACGATCATTCATTCGTTTTGCACGTCGAGGCCTTAGCTCAACTTTTCTCTGGCATGATAGAAGTCCTGCCAGTGGCTGGTTTTTCGTTTTTTCACAACGTGGTCAAAGTAATGCCGGACT
>CAZDZX010000272.1:0-5812 GCA_964510005.1 uncultured Pirellulaceae bacterium | reverse complement strand
CGGCACCCGTGTCCGAAACGGCTGACTACTGTCCAATCAAGCGCTGGTAGAGCGCTTCATAGGTTTTCGCACTTGCGCTCCACGACCAATCTTGGCTCATGCCGCGATTGACCAACCCACGCCAATTCTCTTTGTCTTCGCGATACATCCGGGCCGCCCGCCGCAGCGCTTGATCCAACGCGTCGGCTGAAAATTCCTCGAAAGAAAAACCGTTGGCCGTCTCATTGCCCAGCGTTTCCAAACTGGCATCGATCACCGTGTCGACAAGGCCCCCCGTTTTGCGAACCACCGGAACCGTCCCGTAAGCCATGCTGTACATCTGGTTCAGTCCGCAGGGCTCGTACTCGCTGGGCATCACGAAAATGTCGCTGGCAGCTTCGATCTTGTGGGCCAGTTCGTTGGAAAAGCCCAGCGTTAAGGCCAGCTGATTGGGGAACTGCTGTTGCAGCGAAGACAACACCACATGGTAGTCAGGATCTCCGGTACCCAACACGGCCCATTGAGCCCGATGGTCTGGGTTCTCCAGCCAACGGCGCATCACCGGTAGGATCAACGACCAGCCTTTTTGAGTTGCCAACCGTCCAACGATTCCGATCAACAGCGTGTCGGGGCTGGCCTCCAAGCGAAACTCCTGTTGGAAGGCCGCCTTGCAAGCCGCTTTGCCGGCCGGCCATGAATCTCGATCGAACTTTTGCTCAATCAATTCGTCGACCGCAGGATTCCATTGCGTGTCGTCGATGCCGTTGATGATTCCCGACAAGTCCTTCGAACGATTTTGCAGCACCGCTTCCAAGCCACAACCTTGCTCGGTCGTCTGAATTTCTTTCGCATAAGTCGGGCTGACGGTGTTGATGGCGTCCGCGAAAACCAAACCCGTCTTGAGCAGATTCAATCGATCGAAAAACTCCATCTGCTCCCAATTGAAATACTTCCAGTCCAACCCGGTGCTGACCATCTGATCGGCGGCAAAGGAACCTTGGTAGGCCAAGTTATGAACCGTTAGCAACGTTTTAATATTTTCATAGATCGGGTTATGGTGGTACTCCAGTTTCAGCAGCGCCGGAATCAGGCTAGTTTGCCAATCGTTGACATGAATCAGATCGGTTTGCAGATCCAGCAGTCGAATCGACTCCATCACGACCCGACAAAAGAACGTAAATCGTTCGCAGTTGTCCGGGTAGTCTTGTCCGTTTTCACCGTACAGCCCCGGGCGATCAAAATAGTCGCCGTGTCCCACCAGCCAAATTTTCACATTGCTGTCGGGCAGGGTGGCGAGTGACAGTTTTCCGTCTTCGACTTGTTTGCCAATCGGGATTTCCAATTGATAATCGGTCGCTTGAATCTCAAGGTGTGCGGGACGGGCGCATTGATAAAACGGCATGAAGACATGAACTTCATGGCCTAATTTTTCCAATTCACGAGGCAGAGCACCACAGACATCGGCCAATCCACCGGTTTTTGCAAAAGGGACAACTTCGCTACTGGCAATAACAATTTTCATCCCCCAAGCCTAGCATCGGAGAGTTGGACTGAAAATCCGAATGCGACTGATGTTGGCCACTGAGGGAAAATTCGACCAAAAAACCCGGGTTGAGGTTGTTCCTAGACGATTCGTTTAGGGGGCACTTTGGGTTTGATTTGGGGGCCGGTTGCAAACCGTCTATTCCTGTGGACAACAATCGGGCTAAAATGCGTTGTCTCATGGCCCCCGAAAAAGCACGATGCAGCCGTTTGCCTACGAACGAATTGACGAATCGACATGGATGTACGTATCCTCGTTTTTGATTCTGTCGTTCTTTTTTAAATTTAACCGATTGTGGAGTATCCGAAATCTGGATCTCTTCCTGATCATTATGCTGGCCCCCGGTCTGCTGATGATCCAGTCGGGCGTTCAGACTCATAAAAAGTTCTCGCAGCCCCAGACGCTTGAACAGGGCGATGACGATCCTTACAGAAATTCTTCCGGGTCGATCCGACAGGCCTCGTTTGCTCCCCAAGCCACCGAGGCCGAACCCCACGATACCGCGGCGCCAGAACTGAGCACCACGGCTCAACCGGCCGCGTCGCGCTGGGTGAATGCCCCGGGGCTGGGTTTTCAGCGTTTAGGCTACCTGTGGATGTTTGTGGTGGGCGGTCTAATCCTGATCCGGATGTTGGTGGATCCGCTGTTTGAGCGGCGTCCGGTGTTGGAGCCCAATCTGTCGATCGGCGGGATGGTGTTCTTAGGATTCAGTTTATTGTTTTTCGTGCTAGCCAATGTCGCGACCTACAGTCCGGCTCAGGAAGATATCCAAGGCGCCAAAAACGCGGTCAAGATCCTCAAGCTGGAAGCTGCCGGTGAAGGGGAGGACAAGCATTTGATTCAACGCGGACCGGGGTACCGGTTGCTTTACGTGTTGCCAGTGATGTCTGTGTTTGGGGATGGAGATCAGGTCGGCGAGGAAACTTACATCGTGGCCGCCAAGTCGGTGGCGATTACCAGCCAGATTTTGATTGTGGCGGGGCTGATCCTGTTTTGCCATTTTCACTTTTCGAATTTCCATACGGGTGTGGGCATCGCCACGATTTACATGCTGTCGCCTTACACGGCGATTTTTACCGGGAACGTGTTGCACACTGTCCCGGCGGCGCTGTTGATCTGGGCGATGGTCTGCTATCGCCTTCCTTTGCTGGCCGGGATTTTTATCGGGCTGGCGACGGGCGTGAGTTACTATCCGCTATTTTTGCTGGCGCTGTGGATTAGTTTTTATTGGGAGCGTGGCTGGCGAAGATTTTTGATCGGATTTTCGGCTTCGATTGTGGTTTGTGTTTGCGGTCTGATTTGTACATCGACAGACATGATGGATTTCGTCGGCCAACTCCAAGCCATGTTTGCCTTCTGGAGGCCGTTTATGCAGGGCTTGGAAGGCATTTGGGCGCTCGGTCCCAACCCCATCTGGCGGGTTCCGATCTTGATTGGTTTCGTTTTGTTCTGCGCATCATTTGTGGCATGGCCGACGGAAAAAGACATCGGAACGCTGCTGTCCTACACGGCGGCGGTGATGGTGGCGGTTCAATTCTGGCACGGCTTTGGCGGTGGCTTGTTTGTGGCCTGGTACTTGCCGTTGATCTTGTTGGTGTTCTTTCGTCCCAACGTGGTGGGGCGGGTGGCGTCCCGTGATGTCGGCCCGTTTCGAAGGCCGGTAGCGGACGCGTCGTGAAGTCTTGCTGAGGTTCCGTGTGATTGTTCGAAGTGTTTTGGCCGCGGAGCGTCCAATCCACTTCGTTCGTAGTCAGTCAGCCTAACTTTCACCGCTTTCACACCAGCCTTGCTCCCCTGATTCGCCCATTTTGCCAAATCGCAGGGCGCAGAAAATGCTCTGGGCTGCCCTTGGCCAACCTGCTACTCTCCCGCCGAATTATTACTGGGAGGACTGATTGTGCAATCACTGAAAAGTACCGCGTTCGCTGTCACACTACTTGTTGTGTCATTTGTTCTGTACTCTATTTCGGCAGACAAAAATCCACAGATCGAGCAGGATCTGCTCGATGCCCCGACCATCAACCTTGAAGAGGGCTTGGTGAATACGGGACCGGTCGCCGATTTACGAAGCAAGTTCATGCCGGGCGCCGATTACGAAGCCGGTCCACATCGCCAAGCGATGGTTCCGCCGCCGCAAGCTCTGGCAGCACCACCACGTTCGGCACCGCCACGTTACGAGTTGCCTTTGTCGCCGACACTCCCACCGGTTCGGCAAGCCAGTTCGAGTTTTAGCTCAAACTTCAAAGCCAGCCCTCCGCCTTCGATTAGTGCTCCCGAGGTCTCGCTTCCCGAGCTCACACTGGAGCCATTGACAACCAAATCAAATGATACGCTGCCCGATTTGCTGCCACTGGATCCTCCCGGTTCCAGCAGCAAGCCCGATGTAGCCGTACGCCAGCCGGTCGTTCCTTCACCGACCGCCCGCGACAACGGCCTGATTGATGCACTGAAAACCGATTTTTCGGCGAAGCAAATCGAAAGCCAACCGGTGCAGCAAACGTTCAACTCATTGGCATCCGCCGTCAGTGCTGATGCTCGCGATTCGTCGGTAAGCAATGCTGGATTTAAACTGCCAGCAGCGACTCCGGCCCAACCTGCGTTCGCGGGTCCGCCGACAACACCCTCTCAAGTTTGGAGCCGAGTCGATCAGCTGGTCGCGGCCAATCAATTTCGTTCCGCTCTGTCATTGCTTTCGGAAAACTACCGCAGCAATCAGATGGAAGGACCTCAGCGACAAAAGTTGCTGGGTTGGTTGGATGCTCTGACTGGAAAAGTCATTTACTCAAACGAGCACAATTTCGTGACTCAGCCTTACGCCGTCCAACAAGGCGATACCTTGGCCGGCATTGCAGGTCAGTGGCAGGTTCCTGCTGAAGTGATCTACAACATCAACCAACAAGCGTTTGCGGGTTCAACGGAAGTTCGTCCCGGGATGCAGCTGAAAATGATTCAGGGCCCTTTCAACGCAGAGATTAGCTTGGAAGAAAAAGTGATGACGTTGTACATCAAGGATCTTTACGCGGGTCGGTTCCCGGTAGCTGTCGGCTATTCGGGAAATCCTCAAGTCGGCGTCTATCGAGTCATGGCGAAATCACCCCAAGGTTACACATGGCGTGATGCGGCTGGCAAAGATATTCCAGCGGGCCATCCCGACAATGGGTATGGTGAGTTCTGGATCGGGATGACCGGAAGTCTGTGCATCCACGCGGTTGCCGACGGAACCCCTCATGGCCACCGCGGTTGCCTTGGGTTGGGCACAAAAGATGCTCGTGACATCTACGGTATCCTGTCCAAAGATTCGCAAGTCACGATCGTGCGATAAGCGGCTTCGTCCGACGAGGCTCTGCCGTCGTCGCTGCGAGACAAACATTTGAAAAAGCTCTCTGTCCCCTAGGATGGAGAGCTTTGTTTTTGCGCAAGCGCAAAGCGTGTGCAAACAGCGTTGGCCGCGGAGCGTGCAAGCCACATGCTTCGTGGACGGGACGCTCCGCGGCCCGCACGAAACGTAAAATATTGCAGCCGTCGTTTGATCTTGTAGACGAATCACTCCGCATTCCGGTTGAAGCCTACTACGAACTACTTCTCAAAAACGGCTTCGTAACCAGCCGGCGCGGCGTAGCGAGAACTGTAAGTGTGCACGCGTTTTGTGGGCTTCCCATCAGGCGTGATCAGGGGCAGCTTCTGCTTGCACCAATCCAGAATGCTTCCCTTGTAGTTGAACGCCGACCAGCCTTGTTGTCTGAGCTTGGCCGCGTACTTTCCACTTCGGTAGCCGATCGTGCAGTAGGCGATGACGGTTTTGCCTTGGTGGGTTTTGGGCGATTTTTCAAACTGAGCCATCGTGATGGCACCCGGTAACATTGACACCGAAGATTCTTCTGGGGCACGGGTGTCAACGATGACGTAGCGATCTTTAAACGTTTTGTCTTTTTGCAGCTTCTGAATCTGACTGACTTTGATGACATGGTCGTCACTTTTCTGCGCGAGCCACTGGGCCGCGGATCCGGCAACGATGATCAGAAACACAGCCACGACGACTCCGGTGATCACAAAAACTTTCATCGCTACTCCCGTTGCAGTGTTTATCCTGTTTCGCTTGTCCATCGCTGGCTACATTCTAAGTCGCCAACCAACGACACGTTCCGCCAATTGTCAAACATCGCGAGAAAGGATCAAGGCGAGACCTCAGCCGATAGCTAGCTCACCGTCACCGTCACCGGCAACCGGAACCACGAATTTTGCAGGTAGCCCTTTTTGTTCCAAGGGACTTGAGTCGGCATGAAATTGCCC
>CAZDZX010000271.1:0-5820 GCA_964510005.1 uncultured Pirellulaceae bacterium | reverse complement strand
GGCAGTTTGTCAGGGCAGTCCATGGTTCCCTGCAATGCCTCAACAACACGGCCACGACAAGCGTGGACCATGGCGCCCAAGGCGGCAACCTCGACACGACTGAGATCAGAGCACCCAAGAATCAATCGGTTTTTCGCGTTAGCGTTTCCGTCCGATGAAACGGTAGTAGGGCGTCTTCAGCAGCGGCACGTAGGGCATCCGGAACCTCTCTTCGACCAAATCGACTTGCTCGAAATGTTTGAGCAAAAATGGCACATGATCCGGTGAAGGGAACACGTTGTCGACGGCAAACCAAGGCCCCCATAAATTCCGAGCCAACCAACCGTGCTGTTTCATTCCCTCGGGGGGATATTTGCGGCCGACATAAAAATCAACGACGCCAATCACGCCCCCCGGCTTCAACATCCGCATCGCATTCTCGATCGCACCAAACCAATCGGGAATCATGGTCAGCGAATACGAAAACGTCACCACGTCGGCTTGGCCTTCGGGCGGTTGCCACTGCGTTGCGTCGGCGCAAACGGTCTGAGCATTGCTCCAGCCGTGCTGATCGAATCGGTCGGCTGCAATCTTCAGAAGCGACTCCGAAAGATCGACAACATAGACCTGCTTGAGCCGCTCGATTTCGGAGGACAGGTTTTCGATGTTGGCTCCGGTGCCGCCTCCCATATCCACCCAGACGCCGCCTTCGGGTTTCTCGATTTCATGGTACAGCTCTTCACGGCCCCGCAGCAAACGGCGCCGAAAATCATCGTAGTTTTTTGCCTGTCCGCCGTAGAAACTCTCCATGCGCTGGGCATGATCATCACCACGAACTGGCTTGAGCAGCATGTGGTAAAGGATTTTCATGTCGGCAAAAAATGGCATAGATTTTCTCGGTTTCCCGCAGTGAAAGGCAGATGCACGAAAGATCGATGGCAAGCCAAATCAATAACATGATCTGGCGCCAACCCATCGGCGTTTTAACGTTTTAGGTTACGAAGCCAAATCGGCGATGTAAAAACTTCCGTAGGTATGAACTCGATCCTGCGTATGCAATTTGTCCGACAGATCCGTACTGTAGGAGAGCATTTCAGAAACCGGCTTCAAGGATCCATCTCGGGTCACCTGGACTTGATCAATAAAGTCCGTTTTCAATCCACCACTACGCCAGATCAGGCGAGCGTCCGGGGCAGCCGAATCAACGATGGCTTGCCACTCAGATTCCAGCAATGGGAAGAAGTGATCACTGAGCCAATCCATGTGATCCAGCAGAATGAAACGAGAGATCTTCCCGTCATGTTTCTCCAGAAAACCTTGAACCGAATCGGTGTGCGTCGACACCTGATCCACCACGCCGGAGCGAAGTTTCTCAAAATTCTCAGGTTTGAGATACTCCGGACAACAATCCCGCGTGTAGCTGCCATTGAGATACACACGCCAGAAATAGTTATCGTGAATCGGTAGTTCGGCGAAAACGCTTTCCACGCAGTCCTGAATGAACTTGACCAAGCCACCCGGATATTGAGTTTCGATCTGGTTTCGCTGCGCCTTCGGCACACCCAGCATCGACATGGTTGTGTCGCGGTTCATGGCGAACTTCATCATCCCCGACCAGAACTTGTCGCGTAGATGCTTTTCAAAAATATCTCGCTGCTCTTCGATGGAACCCGAATCCAGAATGGCGTTGATGTGGGGACGCACCCGAATCACACGATCGGTGTAGGCTTTGACCATTTTGGCAAACGATCCGCTGGTTCCGCGAAAGTAAAACGTCTTCTTCGGATGATCGAACCATTTGATTTTCTTGTCCCAAAACTGCTGAGACCAAGCCGGCAAATCGCCACGCAATTTGTCCGCGTAAATGGACTTCGCTTGGGGCAATCGACCATCGCCGAACATCTTGAAGAAATCTTCAAATTCGAGATTCTTGATGGCGGATTTCTTCAGATCCAGCAAAGCATTTTGGCGCGGATTCATATCAACCGCATAAATGTGCCGCGGTCCGGCGAGTGAATAATCCAGCGCGTTGCAGCCAGCCGACGTAATAACCACAACTTCATCGTCGGGCCCAAAATTCAGTGCTTCCCGGTCTAGGCGGGGATCTTCCCAGCAGGTGTTGTAAACCAGATTATTTCCATGGACGGTCTGGAAAACTCGACGGCTGACCCAGTCAAAAAATGGCATCTTGTAGCGTTCCCAATTTGCAAAAACTTCGAAGCCGGAGATTGTATCAGGGGATCTAAAAGAATCCATGATCCGTGACACAACGGATTGTGCGAAATGTAACGATTGTGGGCCATCTGTTGTCGCCAATATCTCTTGAATCTCGAATTTTTGACCTTTCGGCTTCCCAACTCAAAGCTATGGGGTACTTTCTTAGGCAGCATTTTGCTGAGTCAAATCAACATGAAGAGGATTCTAGATGTTCAAGTACGTTTTTGCAGCGATGGTTTGCGTCGCGATGTCGTTCCCAATCAACGCTGTTGCTCAAGATTGTGGCTGCCCTGCACCCACTCGAAAGCGACTCAAGCTTGAGGACGTTGACAGAGAAGTTTGCCGCACAAAACTCACATGTGAGACCAATGCTTGTGGTTGCCCACAACGCAAATTGGTTCGTGAGATGGAAACTGTTACCCGTAAGAAGTTGACTGTTGTGGACCAACCCGTTGATCCATGCCGTCGACGCCCACTGGCGAATCTGATGAACCGCATGAGAAACTTTGGTGGTGCTCTGGCTGGTGCCGGTGCTAATAGCTGCTGTGAAGTAGCCGCAGAGCCTTGCTGTGGTGCCGCTCCTGAGGCAGCTCCCACACCCGCTCCTTGCGGCTGCGGCTCAGCTTCCTCTGATGGCGGAATTGTTTACGACGGCATGCCTGTCGATAGTGGTTTCGGTTCAGGAACTATCATCGACAATGGCACTGTCGAAGTTAACAGCCTGCCCGTCGAAAACAGCGCTAGCGATGCTTCATCGGTCATCTCTGATGCCGGCGAAGCGATCATTCAAGCTCCTGTGGACAAGTAAGTAACAAGCTGATTCCACGATAGAACTCGATTCGCTTCACAAACGATCGAACGTTTCAGAAAAAGGCCAAACGCAATCTGCGTTTGGCCTTTTTTTTATTTGTACCCGGCCGCCACGCAAGGAATCATGCATCATTCGACTTTGGCATTTTTCATTCGAAAAATCGCCAGCGTCAGCCCATCTATTTCCAGCTCTTTGAGATAAAAGGTTCCTGACACCTTTATTGGACGGACGTCCCAGCGGGTCGTCGTTCCTTCTGCAAGCTTGACCAGAATGCAGTCATAGATGGCTGCTGAGGGGCCGAAGCAACATTCCTGATTGTCACGCACGAAAATAAAAGACTTCAGCCCATTGGATTTGAAGGCTGGGCGAATGTAGCCGCCGATGGTGATCTGCTTGCCATCCATCGCTTTGATTTCTTCGGTTAACAGACTTCTTTCAAACGGATCGCCAATTTCAATATCGAATTGAAGATCGTCGAAAGTCAGATCCAGAGGTTTGCCGTCGGAAACCAATTCCGGTGCATGCTCTCGCTTGGGCTCACGTTCTTCATCGCCAGACTCAAGCGACTGTGAGGCTGATACGTCATCAGCATTTTGCGATTCAATCGTCTCGCCCGCACCGGCAACTGGCGAACCAGTAGGATCGCACCCGGTCAACGCGGGGATCAGCAACAGTGTCGTCAGCAGACCAACACGAATCGGATTCCCTACGATGGCGGCCATGGTTCCCCCGAAATCACTTAACGTAGTCCGCTTCGATTTCATAGAAAACACGTGGAATCTCCTTTTCGTTGCTGGGAGTCGTGTGCTTATTCAGCTTGAACACTCCTCCGATTCGACGCAAACCGTATCCATAATTAATGGTGTCGTCAGAAACAATTTTCACCGAAATGACGTCGGTGATCGCTGGGTCTCCCCCAAAACAACAATCGCCAAAATCACCGACCATAATAAAGCTCTTGAGCCCTTTGCTTTTCCCGCTGGGTGGACGAACGTAGCCCTTGATGAAGACCGTTTCGCCATCAAAGCCACCCACACGCTCGGGAGGACCTTTCCCTGAGGCTCGATCTGGCTTCAATTCCGCAAATGATATTCGGCGATATCCATCGGGCACCTCGGTCGCATAAATAAATGAGTGCATGGCAAGGCTTGCCACCAGACAAACAGCTCCGAGGATCAATCCAAACTTAGCCGCTCCGGCGCCGACTAACTCGTCGGGGTACTTCTTAATCGCGATCAGCGCCATGACTCCGAACATCATCGCCAGCAATGGCACGACAACAAACAACTGTGCCAAAAACGCGGTTACCCCAAGGATGCCAAAAATCACCGACGTGACCGATGTCTTGCAAACCGCTCGGTAGACCTCTTCTTGAGAAAAAGCGGAACTGGACTCAAAGGGTGAATCCAAGTTGTCCTGATCGAGTGTGGTGTCTGTCATGATAAAAATGGATGAAGAGAACGGGAGGATTCGCGACGCGAATGCCGGGCGGAGCCAAGTTTAACTTAGTCGATTCGCCAAGTTCCAGAACAGATCCGAAGGTTGCTTTAAAAAATCAAACGCTCGAATTTTCCGCTCAATACTGACCAAAGCAGCACAAACAGGACAATCGACACCACAACAGGGATGAAGACGATGTGCCACGTCAACTGGCTGGCTTGGGCCACCACGGCGGGCTCTGGAGCAGGCGGGGCGACCGGAGCCACGACGACTGGAACAGAATCTGCTACGACCGGTTCTTCATCTTTGTTCACCAAAACCTCCGCGGAGGCAGTCACTGCGGTTTCTTCACCGGCATCCGCCTCGGGGTCGACACGTCGAACTCGATGGATTTGAGGCTCTTCCTCCCACTGCGAGCTGTTGGTTTGATCGGCGACTGGGGCAAAAACGTATTGCGAATCGCTCGTGGAGTAATCAGCAACAGACCGCAACGACCGAGCCGAAGACTGGAGCGAGCCCGTTTTCGAACTCGATTCCACCGCAGGTTTGGCCGATGCATCTGATGACTTCTCAGAATCCGCTTCCTTCTCAGAATCCTCTGGCTCTTCCTCTTCGTCTGAGTCATCAAAGAAATCAAACTCTCCGCTCATCAGCCTCGCCTGTTTGAGCGAATCGGGATCGAGCTTGCCCAGTTCTTCCACGTAACTTTTTGCTTTGGGCAGTGGGCACTCGAAAAGATACGAAAGAATCGGGGCGCGAACAAATTGGTCTTCCTCACCGACTTGGCGAAAGATCGTGACCAGTTCTTCCATCACCGACCAGTCTTCCCAGCGAGCCAAATCAGGAATGACCATGTCACGAATGTCTTTGCGGCCAAGCACGTGGCGGACGGCAGCACAAATTCGCTCCTTGGAAATGACGGTGCTTTCGGAAGCATGAAATCGAACCGCCTGCAGAGCCAGTGCTGTATCGGTGTACTTCGCTTCGCCGTTGTCAAGAAATTCTTTTTCGATCAGCGCGACGCCCTCTTCCCCTTTAAGGCTCAGGTAACAGGCAATCAACGCTTCGAGCCCGCGCTTCTGTTTTTTACTTTTGGAGACGATCATTTTCTCAAGCATCACCGTGTCTTCGGCTTTGCCGCAGATCCCCAACATGGTGAAGTACAGACGACGGCGACTGGCCGAGGTATCCACATCGTCGATCAATTCGATCAGTTTCTCGCGATCCATCTGATCTTTCATCGCGATCATGTCTTTGTATGGCGCTCTGGCGAATTCGTCATACGCATCAAAAGCCAAGAAGTCTTCTTCGTCTTCGAAGTAGTCTTGGAAGAAAACCAAACGCTCTGGACCACTTTCGGGCAAATCATCCAG
>CAZDZX010000270.1:0-5822 GCA_964510005.1 uncultured Pirellulaceae bacterium | reverse complement strand
CGTTGGTCAACAAGGTAAGCGAATGGTCGGGCTGCTCGATTCGCACGTAAGTGGGGGCTTCGATCCACGCATTGGTTGACCGGCTGCGGATCTCGCCAGAACCGTAAAACACGCCCGACGACTCGTCATGCCACGCCATGCGAGAGCAAATGTAGTGGTCGGCATCGGGAAGCAAATCGACCACGTCGCGCAGTTCGATGCTGAGCTTCGCGAATTGATCTTTCCGCTGAAGTGACAACGTCTGAGTGAAAGCACAAAGGCGCTGGTTCGTGCGAGGGTCGATCAATTGGCCAATCGAAACAATTCGAGACACTGTCGCAGATACTCGATCAACAGAAACGTCATCCGCTACCATGTTGGCGTACGTTGGTTTTCCGCCTTCCGTTGTAATGCGAACTGCCAGTCGCTGGCTGGCCTGTGTCTGCCGGTGATCGTAACTTTGGATTCTTCGAACACCACCCGATTTTGGGTCAACACTGATCTGAAAATGTTCATTTCGCAGCGTCAGTCCGTCATCGACTGGCGGCCCACCGAGCGTTCGCGCCGAGGGCAGATCAGGTTGAGCCAACGAAACCCATCCCATCGCTGGCACTTCAACCGCCGCCCCCTCGTTCAAAAACGCGGTGCGTGAGGCGCAGGACAAATTCAAAACGCAGGCGGTTTCCTTAGTTTCCGCCTCGCCTTTCGTAGGACTGAGAAAGCCGCCTGCCATTTCGGATTTTAGGTCATCAATCGCTTTTTGGCTTTGCGTGGCCAATTGCCTTGGACTCGAATCTGCGTCCGAGAAATCAACCAACATGTCGATAGAGCTTTCAATCAGCTGGATGTTCTTTTTCCACTCGGACAGCGACTGCGTGAGATTTACGTCTTGATGTTCGGTCGCAAATGCGATCATAGTCATCAACGAACGGCATTCGGCCAGTTCGTGGTGTAGCTGCCAATAGTTGATGAAACGAGAGACCGGGTCGACCATTTTCTGTTGAACGGCCCTCGTCAGCCACGGGCATTCATATTGTTCGGCCGTAAATGGTTCGCCGTAGCCAGGGTCATACGCCGCTTGGAAATAGTCATTCAAACTCACAAACTGACCAAACAACGGACCGTATTTCGTCACGCGAATAAAATCCAAAAACGTTTCACAATATCGGTCGGGCCAGTGTGCAAAAACGAAGGTCGATGTGTGCTCGGCATCAATCTGTTTGGCGACTCGAACGCCGAAATCCAGAAAGGACCGAGAACTGTTTGCATCCAGTGGCACGGTCGCCAACGCAGGAATCGTTTGCGCATCTTCACCGACCCATCGCATGTTTAATCCATGAACCTCGGGCAACGCGCCCCCATCGAGCGTCATGTGACACGCGCCTTCGTAGCCCAATTGCTCCAGCAAGCCCGGCGTCATGGATGTAAAACCGAACTGTCTGCGTGCAAACGCTTCTGGACGGGTCTCCAGTATGGATTGAAGCGTTTGAAGGCCAGTTTTGAACTGACGCAGTTGGCTTTCCAGCGGAGTCAGCGAACTAGGAAGCTCACGCTGTAAACCTCCCGCGATCGTAAGCGAGCCATCTGCTAGTCTCACTTTCATGTCGTGAGAGGCCTGTGGCATTTCGCTGTCAATTTTTTCAACGGTTGATCCAGAGCACAAAACGTTGATGTGATGACCGCACGAAAGCTGGGGGCCTAGTTTTGAATTGACTGTGCTAGGCTCAATCAGTACCAGATCGATCAGCTCAGGTTCCACGGAATAGTAGTTGTTTTTTTCCTCCATGAGTAAATCGAAACAACGCGTTAAGTGTTCGGATGCCGATTCAAGATCGTTTTGACTCCACGTAGACGCGGCGCGAATTAATGCAGAATCAAAAACATCGTTGTCCAGATTGGTAGAGTACCGGACATGCAGAGTCATCAAACGAACCTGCAGCCACGCGTATCCAAGAGCAAAGAAATCCTGCACAAGTACGTCCGCCGTCACGATGCTTTCAGTTGTCGCATCGATCGTTTGAGGTTGTCGTTCGCCGGTTTCGGCCAAGGGTTCGAGCTCAAGGCGCTGCATCAGTGAAGAGACAACGTTCTCACGCGTTAGGTCGGACGAGTCTCGATAGCTTTCGTAGGAGGGAGGCTGGTGGCTCGTTGCCTTGTCAAAATGGGTGATGACGAATGTGGGCACAGTGACGATGCATGTCGAATCGCTGGGTGCTTGATCTTCGTGAATAGGGTCGTTAACTGACCATATGTCCGGCCGAGCTTGCGAAAATGCCACCAGGCTTGGGTGCCACAAAGCGGTCCAGCACTTCAGCAAACTGGCCGACTTTTCCCCGGACAATTTCCTTGGAAAGTCGTCAAACGACTGACAAGGCAAAGCAATCGATAGTTTGGGTGCGTTTGTCAAATGTTGGCTATTCCAATGAAAAGTTTGAGGCGAGTTGAGCAGGCTAGTTGTACAAGAAATCGAAAAGACAAACCGCACCCGGACACCACTAACCCACTAATTACCTGCATCAACGGGAGACAGATCAACATTAATTGATTTTGAACATCCGTCCGATTACTCGTGAGAAAATACATCACGATGAACAGCTAACTTCCGATTCTATAGGTACGATGAGTCGGAACTTGCAGCCAACAGCGGTAACTTGGTCGCTTCGAGGTCTTTTGCGTGCAATAATTGTGTAAAACGGATCGTATCCAACCAAAAATCAACCGATTACACTAAGTAATTTGACACATTTCGGCCTTGGTGGGTACATTAAAGAGACTCGGCGGTGATGGATTTAGCCGCTGTCAGCGAAACGCCCGACTCTGTGCCGCTTCCCGGTAGAAATGTTGCTTCGCGAGCGAATTTGGATTGCAGAAAGTCCCTATACGGGAAAGGTTGCGATCCGACGGACACGCTTTGCCAAGCTGGGTTTTATCAGGCGAGCTGATTGTTGGATTAATTAAAAGGCGCAGGTAAGTAACACGATGGCGAAAACAAATGCCGTTTGGGGAATCGATCTAGGCCAATGTGCGCTCAAGGCCCTCCGCTGCACGTTGGATTCCGATGGTCAGACGATCATTGCTGACAAGCATGACTATATCGAATACCCAAAAATCCTCGGACAACCTGAAGTTGATCCGGAGGAGTTAATTCACGAGGCCTTGACTGAATTTCTGTCCCGGAACAAGGTTGCCGGCGACAAAGTAGCAATTAGCGTGTCTGGCCAAGCGGGGCTTTCTCGCTTCTTCAAGCCTCCGCCGGTCGAGCCGTCCAAACTGCCAGAGATCGTCAAGTACGAAGTCAAGCAGCAAATTCCGTTTCCAATTGAAGACGTGATCTGGGATTGGCAACAGCTAGGGGGAGCGGTTGTCGATGGCCGCACCCAAAACGCGGAAGTCGGTCTGTTCGCGATGAAACGCGACGCAGTATTCCGCGCGTTGAAGCCATTCGACGATGCTGAGATCGATGTCAATGTCGTTCAACTGTCTCCGTTGTCCATCTTCAACGTTGTTTGTCACGACATCCTTGGCCAACTGCCAGACCCAGACGATGTAGATCCCGACAATCCACCAGAGTCGATCGTGGTGATGTCGATTGGCACGGACACGACCGACTTGATTGTCACCAACGGCCTACGGTTGTGGATGCGTAATATCCCGATCGGAGGAAACCATTTCACTCGGCATTTGTCTCGCGAATTGAAGCTGACGCAGGCCAAGGCCGAACAGCTGAAGCGTAACGCTCGGCAATCCGAAAACCCCAAAGCGGTCTTCAAGGCGATGCGGCCGGTCTTCAATGATCTGGTCAACGAGGTCCAGCGCTCGCTTCAGTTCTTCCTTCGAAATGAGAAAACGGCGTCGATATCCGAAATCGTGATGCTCGGCAACGCAGCCAAGCTGCCGGGTCTAAGACAGTATCTGAACAAACAGTTGGGAATGGACGTTGCCAAGGTTTCGGAGTTTTCGAAACTTAAGGGTGCAGAGGTTGTCGCCCAGCCGTCGTTTAACTCAAACGTGCTTTCATTTGGAACGTGCTACGGCCTTTGCCTGCAGGCGTTGAAACAAGGCGCAATCGAGACCAACCTGCTGCCACGGGAAATCGAAGTCGAACGCATTATCCGCGCCAAGCGGCCATGGGTTCTGGCGTCGGTCTCGTTGCTGTCTCTAGGTCTGGTGCTGTCGTACTTTTTCACGACCGTCGCGTGGTGGAAAGTGAATCCGGAGTTCGAACTCGATGGCCGTAAGTGGAAGGACTCGATCAGCCAAGTCAAAGCGAAGTCGTCAAAGAGTAGTCAACTGGTGTCGACCGATGGTGACCTAAAAGCAACACAGGACAAGCTGGACCTGATTTCTCAGGAACTTGTATCGGCGTCGGAGGACAAAGGCGGTTGGATTGAAGTCTACTCGGCTCTTTATCACGCCTTCCCTGAAGACCCAGACATTAAGGCGCTACTGGACGAAGGAATTCAAACGATCGATCCGCGAGACGAAAAGTTTGGATTCGAAGATCGCAAAGAAATTTACGTTGACCACATTGAATCCGTATTCCACGAAGACTTGTCGACATGGGTATCGACTATCAAGCCTGTTTTTGACAAGCAGTTTTCTGTTTCAGATGCAGATATGGAAGCGGCGATAGCTGCCGGTGGCAACGCGGATGACGTTAGCGCTGATGCAGACGGCACGGAAGATGAAGGTGCTCTGAAGGAAACACCCGGATGGGTCATTGAGATCCGTGGCCATCATTTCCATAACAGTTCCGAGAGCATGGCAAGTCTGAACGCGGGAAAACGATTCGTTGTTAATACTTTGATTGACAATTTGCTGCACAAGGAAGATGTTGAGCTCCCAGCGGGCGACGATCCTGATCGGATGTTCAAGTATTCTGATCTTGGTATTCTTTACCCGACCATTACTCGCGTGTCCGATTCAGCCAAAGACAAATTGATCATCTACGACCCAACCGCGTCGGCACTCGACGCGAAAGCTCGCCGTGCTGCGAGCCGCCGGGGTCCAATCAGAGGAGGGCGGCCTCCGGCACCTGCGGTCGACGAGGACGAAGAAAAGGACGTGACGGCTGAGGCGACTTTCAGCGTTAAAGAATACAATTTCGTGGTACAAATGGCGTGGGTTCCTCGTTCACCTGAGGAAAGGATCCTAGCCCGCGCCGAGCGACGCAAAGCGGAAGCAGAGGCGGCTCAGAAAGCTGCCGATGAAGCAGCGTTAGAAGCAGAGAACAATAATTAAATGGGCCTCGTTTTGTGGCCGACTTGCAGAATGAACAACGTTTGAAATGTGAGCGTGTTCTGCGAATAGTTGAGTAGTAAGTGAGTGGATTGATTGCGTAAATCATCCACGGTCGTCGACCGAAATCGGAAAGAGAAAAATGGATAAGTTAGCTCCTGCGATTGAGTGGTTGAAAAAGAATGGTTTTTGGCTTGCCAGTGCATTCCTTGCCTTGGGGATGTTGGGCGGTTGGTATGTCGCGACAGGCTCGGTCTCAACTGAAACCTCCAAATTCACGAGCGCTGTGGAGCAACAGATTTCCGCTGCCAGAGCGATTCGCAGCGTTGGGGTGACGGTGGAAGAGACGGACGAACTGATTCCGGCCCATCCCAACCAGTTCACCGAAGCCGGGATGAAGGAAGAAATGTCTCGGCAGGTCGACGATATCGTCGAAGCTTGGAAGGTCCGTCACAAGGCTCAGGCATCTATTTTGAAATGGCCAACGGAAAAAATTGGCAGCACAGAGTTTGTCCGCGTCTTTGGTCGGTTCGATCCTCCTGAGACTTTCCCTGAGACCTTTCGAGGGCTTGGGATGGAGCAATTTCTGACACTGTATCGCGAAA
>CAZDZX010000269.1:0-5935 GCA_964510005.1 uncultured Pirellulaceae bacterium | reverse complement strand
ATTCGTGGTTGAAACAAATTCGAAGATCCGAACGCGCTGAGGAACCGAAAGTTCCAACTCACCTTAAACTGCGACTAGAAGAGGGAACAAAGCGGCCGGTCTGATGATTAGTTTGCGACGGCCGGTGGGAACCGGCCCTACGTGTTGACTCGATTCGCCAAGATTGAAGCCGATCCGTGTTCTCTAACTTTTGTCGAGGCTAGATCGGCGCTAGTTTGTGTCGTTCGGCTCATACACGCCTTGCCAGAGCTCTTGATACTTGGCGTCGTCAGTGACTTTAAGGATCACTCCGCCGGAAATTCCGACCCAGCGAACTCCGTCGACTCCGACTCGCTCAAACACCAGTGGCATGGCGTGCTCGTTGGGACTGGAGTCGATGCCCCAGCGGAAGTCGTAGCTTTGATGATCTCGATCGCTGATGCAATACTGCTCCAGATGGTCCAAATCCAAATGGGCAAAATCAATCTTCATTTCCACCATGTCTCGCTCGCCACCGGATCGGAGAAACGTAATCAACTGCTGTAAACTGTCGGGGCCTTTGTAGTTGTTACTGCTTAAGTAGATCGTGTACATCGCAGTAGCTTTCTGGATGTTGGTGCGCGTCAGGTTCTTGAGCGCCTCCATGTCTTTGTCTTTGTCAGAGCACCCCAACAGGCACACCATCGCAATCAGTATCGCGACGAATCGCCTCCCTGCCTCTTTCGCGGCGTCCTGTTTTCGCATCACGCGTTTTCCGATTTCCATTTGATGTTGCAACCCAATGATGGATATTGAGGCTCTGGTGCTTCAGCGGATTGAACCAAGGCCTCGATGGCTTCGGTTAACTCCTTGCCCGTCGGTTTCTGTTCGGACTCATAAACGCCCGATCGAATTCGTGTGGGGCGAGTTTCGTCGAATCGGCCGCGGTAAAAAAGCTGGTGTTCTTTATTGAACAGGAAAAAATCTGGAGTGCACGCCGCGGAGAAATTTTTGGCCACGTCCTGCGATGCATCGTATAAGTACGGGAAGCCATAATTCCGTTTTACGGCTTCTTCTTTCATTTTGTTCGGGGCGTCAGCGGGGTATTCACTGACGTCATTGCTGGAAATGGCCACCACGGCAATGCCCTGTTTTGCATATTCAGCGGCTTGGCTGGCCAGTGTGTCGGCAATGTGAATGACGTAGGGGCAGTGGTTGCAAATGAAAACAACCAAAACGGGTTGGTCTGAGAAATCATTGCTGGAGATTTCTTTGTCGCTAACCACGTCTGTGAGGGTGAAGGAGGGCATGGGTGCGCCCAGCGGGAGCATGGTGGATTCCGTGAGAGCCATTTTTTGTCCGAAATTGTGGGGTTTGGTTGTGAATAACCGCTATTTTCGAGTGCAATTGAGATTGACGCAAGACACTCACTTTTCCTAGTCTATGCCTGCCACAAGAGTCATGGATGGCTCGTGAAACGGATTTTGACCTACAATGGATTTTGGGTTAATTTGTGATGCCTTCTGAAACCAAACACGTCGTCATTTTGCCTCATTTCTGCGATGAGGAAGTCGCTCGTTACGAAAAGATCGCCGAGAAAATGGTGGGCTGGAAGCGGCCCGACGCCAAGCTCGAGTTTCTGATCGCGGCCAGCCCTAAACGACAGCCTTCGAAACGTCTGCTGGAAGCCTTTCGACCTTGCGGCGATGTGGTCCCCTTTCAGTGCCCGACGCAAATATTTGGCTATCCCGAAGGTCCCACTGCGATGTTCTGGGACTGCATGGATTTTATCGCCGAGCGGCATGCTGGCCGGCAAGGGTTTTCGTTGTGGCTGGAGTCCGACATGTGCCCGACGCAATCTGAATGGATCGACGTGCTTTCGCGTCAGTGGTTTGAGCGAGATGCCGACGGACAACTTCCTTTGATGATGGGTTGCTTCGTTCCCGAAGTTTACAAATATCGCCTGTTCAAGAAGCCAAAAAAGATTCTTAGCTCTCACATCAACGGTGGCGCTTGCTATTCGCTTGATTTTGCAACACAAATGCCGGCCGAGGCTCGTGAAGGCGTCTTCGACATGTCGGTTTTCAAATACGCCAACGATGTCGGTCGGGCTCGGGAAACACGATCGATCTGTTTTTCGACGCTCAATCGCGTTCGACGCGATGTGGCCAATCCGGACAAAGTTCTGCTGCATGGGTTCATGCAAGAGAAGGACGAGTTTATCGAACAAAGTCTGTTGCCGTTGACCGATGCGGAGATCGATTCGCAGCGGGTCTGGAACGAGATCCGGGAACACGCCGAAACGGTCAAACGTAAATTGAGAGTTTTGTTCGTCCGTAAAGGCAGAGAAGCGATGTTGGAAAACATGTTCCTGGCTAAACAGAAATACGAATTGAGCTTTCCCAATTTGAAGTTTGTCAATTGTCAGGAATTGTTGCCTGAGAAGGCCGCCTAAAAATTTCTCGTTTGCGGATGGAGCTAAAATGATGCGGGTTAGCCACTTCAATACTTTCCCCTACGGCGGTGCCGGTATCGCGGCACGTCGTCTGAATAAGCATTTGGGCAAATTGGGCCTTGAGAGCAAGCTTTATTATCGCCGCAGCGATCGCGAAAAGGCCGTCGATCCGGGATCTAGTTTGGTGCAACTCGCACCGATGGTTGCCAAATCCGATTCCTCGCGGACTCCACTGTTCCATCGCCATCGAGCCAAGCGACGTCTGCGTCAGATCTGGCGACTGCACAACGATCACATCGCCATGCGAGAACCGGGACAGGAAACGTTTTCCATGGCCCGTCTGCCAGAAGCCGAACAGCTGAACTGGATGAAGGTGAACGCCGACGTTGCTCACCTCCACTGGATTTCCTTTTTCGCGGACTACCCGGAGTTCTTTAAATCGATTCCGGCTCATGTGCCGCTGGTGTTTACGCTGCACGACATGAATGCGTTCACCGGTGGCTGCCACTACTCCAACGGTTGCGAGAAGTTCAGCAATGGCTGCGGTACGTGTCCGCAAGTCGTCAATGCGTCGCCCCGCGATGTATCGGTAAACTCATTTGAGGCGAAACGAAAAAGCCTAGCCGGTCGCAACATCCATGTGGTCGCACCCTGCGAGTGGATGTTGAACCTCGCCCAGAAAAGTCCTATTTGGTCCGATTCGACGTCCTTTCATCACATCCGTTACGGATTCAATCTGAAAAAGTTTCATGCCGTCGACCGGGAACATGCGCGGCGCCAATTGGGTATTAAATCGGATGCTGTTCTAATTGGCTTTGGCGCGGACGATGTGAAGAGCCCACGAAAAGGCGTCACCCATTTACTGGATGCATTGGGTTTGCTGTCCGCATCGGAATCCGTGGAATGCTTGGTTTATGGCGGTGGCGATATTGAGCCTCGCGGAAACACTCCGAAGCTACATCGGTTGGGATATGTGGATTCGATTGATCGTCTGCGATTGATCTATTCAGCGGCTGATGTTTTTGTGGTTCCGTCGATGGAAGACAATCAACCGCAGGTTGGGTTGGAGGCGATGGCCTGCGGCACGCCTTTGGTTGCGTTTGACACTTGCGGAATTCCTGAGATGGTTCATCACGGGAAGAACGGCTTGCTGGCAACCACCGGCGATGCGATGGAGTTGGCGAAGCAGATTTCTTGGTTGGTAGGCAATCCTGAGGCTCGTCTACAGATGGGCGAAGCGGCTAGAGCCTACATGGAAGAAAACCACGACAGTATTCTGCAAGCCAAAAAGTACTCGTTGCTGTACAAGAATGCGACTCAATTTGGACGTCGCTTGAAAGTGGCTTAAAGAGCGACATCTGCTGTCAGCAGTTGCGTTGATTCAGCCCGAACGAGCTTTGGTTGCATCTAATATGGGCTTGAATGGTGCGATGTTTTGAGCTTTGATAGCAAGTCGTGGCACACGGGCGAGTCTCGCTGGATTGTCCGATTCAAGTAACTTACACTCCTCTGTCCCATTGAGCTGACCGATCTGTGGCTTCGAATTTAAACTTTTGGATCATTGTCTGGATCTTGATGGGAACTGCGTTTCTGACCGCCGCGATTGCGATTCTGGTCGGATCGCAAATGCTTGACCGAAATGTGCCCGACGATCCCCGTGATGAGAAACAGAAGTAACGATGCGAAAAATTTTGATGCCCGCCCTGTTGCTTGCGTTTGTCGTTATCTTTTATTGGATCGGTTTGAGCGAAACCAGTCGCCCGGTCCAACTGACCAGCGGCTTGAAGGTCGGCGACTCATTGCCTGATTTTGCTGGAACGGATGTCAAAGGACAGCCGATCGCCCTTTCCGATTTTTCGGGGAAGGTCATTCTGTTAAATTTCTTTGGCGATTGGTGACCCAAGTGCAAGTCGTCTTATTCGCGCGGGCGGTCGCTCGCAAGTCAATTTGATCCTTCAAAATTCCGCATCGTGGGCATCAACGTCGGTGACTCGCTGGAAACGGCGTCCGGGCTCTTAGAAAGGCACCGACTCGACTGGCCCTGTTTTCATCTGGGCGATGACTATTCGTTTGCCGAACAAGTCGGGGTCGGCAGCTATCCAACTTATATTCTGTTGGATTCGGAACGGCGGATAGTATCCGTGACCGCGAACTTCGTTGAATCGGATCTGCGGGCGAAGGTTTCCGAATTACTGACGAAGTGATTTGCCGGGGTCTGGACGCGCCGCGGCCAGACCTTTGCCTGTTGGGTTCCATGGGCAGAAGCGCCGCCGATGCAATCAGCGCCTGAATCTCATGCAAAGACCCAGCTACGCTAAATTTTCGACGCAACATATCTTTGCGCCCTGGCGTCTTTGCGTGAGGCAGTTTTAAATGCGTATTGTTTTCTGTGGCAGGACCGCTGTTGCAAAAGGTCTTCCCTCGCTCAGTTTTCTGGCCGCGGAGCGTCCAGTCCACCTTTTTCGTTTTCTTGACTCGTGCCTGGCCTGTTTATTGTTTTACGAATCGCTCGAGGATCTTTTCTAAATTGGCGTCACCGCGGGTGAACATTTTTTTATCTTTATTGGGAAGCTTGTTGATCCGCTGAAAGTGTTCGGCCGTCAAGTGTTGCCGGTGGCGATCGAGACAGGCCAGTGCGTTGACGGCGACGTAGTAGTTCGTGGTGTCGCAATCGGCAAGCTTCATTAGCAGTTTAATCGAATCGGTAACGTGGGCGTTGCTGGACAGCGCAACTTCGGCGGCCTTCAATTGAACCGACCAAGAGGAATCATCAAACATGCCAATGACAGTCGCCATCGCAGCGTTTCGATCTTCGATCGGACGGCTAAGCAGTTGTTGCAAGGCCCAAAATCGAATGCTTGCTTGAGGATCGTCGAGATCACTGCTGGCTGTTGTTACACCAGCGGCCACGTCCATGATTCGGTCGAGCGAAAATCCGTCTTTGTTCAGGTAGTTGAGTCGGGATTCACCTGTACGAAGTTCCCATTGAAACAATTCGGCTTCGGGCACCAAATCTAAATCGACAACCGATTTCATTTTTGCGGTCAGCGCTAAAGAAAGCTCATTCTTTTTAGCGGCTGCCTCTGCGGCCCCGGCGATATTTTTTGTCTCGTGCGGATCGGATTGCAGATCATAAAGCTCTTCGACCGCGCGGGGTCGCCAAAACGCGGACTGAATATCATTGAGTTTGCCGGTGTCGAACATCTTTTTCCAAACCGCAGTCGCAGCCGTCTGCTGTTGATAGTCGACGAATTGACCATGCGGCAAATTCGGCATGTAATTTCGAATGTACACGTAGCGACCGTCGCAGATGCTGCGACTCACGTCGTCTCGTTCGTCCATCCGGTTACGGAATCCAAAAACGTATTTTCGGTCGTTCTGTTCCGCCGAGAAGATTGAAATGCCTTGCATGGCTTCAGGGATCTTAGCGCCGGCGACGTGCAACATCGATGGTGCCAGATCAATAAATCCCATCGGCTGATCTGTTTTGGATCCGGATGGGTGGTTGTGACTCCACAGATG
>CAZDZX010000268.1:0-5955 GCA_964510005.1 uncultured Pirellulaceae bacterium | reverse complement strand
TTCTTAGGCTCTGCTTGGGAGTTCAGCTTCCAGTCGTACTTCTTGAATCCAACCTTGATCTTTCCACTAAGAGCGTCTGCAAGGTGGGGCTTTAAATTAGGGTCTTGGGTCAGGCTATCGATCCACTGTACATAGCCAGCTTCTCGCTGCTCATCTTTTGGAGGATCCAAATTTTTATTAGTCCAAGTGACGTATTGACCGGGATACTTTGCGGTCCAGTCACCACCGTACCAGCTCAAAATCGCGCTGAGCATCAGCTTGTTGCTGGCGGCATCGTATTGAACGTGTTGTGAGCTGTTGGCAAACAGAGCACTTTGTTCTTGTAGTTGAGTTTGGATCGCGTCGCCAGTGTAGGCTTCGCCACGAATCGCCGGACAGCTTCTGGCCGCACAAACCAATGCCACATGAACCCGTGGGTCGTTGAACACCGGACGAATGAGCGTGTGTTCGATGTGATTCAGGCTGACGGTTTTGCCGGCAAAAATGTGGTCTCGAATATCGAAGAATTCCGTTTTCTCTTCCTCTTCTTCTTTCTCGACTTTCGGTTCGGGAAGTCCTGCAAGTTCTCTTTGTTTTTTCGCTTCTTTCTCCTCCGCTTCCCGTTTAAATTCCTCCGCCGTTCTGGCAGTAACTTCAGCGCTGATCGAAAAGTCGTTTACGGAATCAGTGATTTTGTTTTTGATGACGCCGTTGATCACTAACGCATTGTAAGCATTGCAATACAGCGCCAGTTTCTGATCGTCGGTTTGCAACGCATCCGGATTGCAGGTTCCAATCTGACGGAGATACACGCTGAACAGGTAGTCCTTTTTCAGCAGGTTGTAGTTGACAAGGCCATCTTTAACATAGGTTTTCAGTAGGTAGTCCCAAATCCCTTGATCAACACCACTCACGTCAGGTGCGGGGACGGGTCTGGGGGCGGGGCGAGTTTCGACAGCTTTCCACGCGACAAAGAAAGGCACGACGAATGAGATCGCGGCAATCAGGAAATAGATTCCGCTTTTCTTGTTCTGGCTCATTGAAAAATACTCTTGATAGGGCCGTTGCTGCGGCGAGTTGTGTTGAATCGTGAAGGCTGAAATGACGCAAATCGAAAACGATTTACTCAGGGACTTTGCCGGACCCACCACCGCCAATCTGATCTGATTCGGGCTTGCTCAGTGAGTTCAGTTTCCAGTTGTATTGGTAGTAATTGACTTTTATTTGACCTGCGGCGGCTTTGGCGATCTGAGCTTTCAGGTCGCCGTCTTCGACATGCCGCGTGAGCCACTCCGAATAACCGCCAGCATATCCGCCGGAATATTTTTTAGTGTCGAAGTCGTCGGCATACCATTCCAGAATTTGGCTAAGAACCAGTTCTTGGGTTTCCGGGTTGTAGCGGACGTAGTTCGGGTTGTTCGCGAATTGAGCGCTCTGGTCTTCCAGTTGGGCTTGGATTGTTTCGCCAGTGTAGGCTTCCGGGCGAATGGCGGGACAGCCAACGGCACCGCAAACCAGCGCGACATGAACTCGGGGATCTTTGTATTGCGGAAGGATGATTTCTTTTTCGAGTTCGTCCAAGGAAACAAGTTTTCCTCCCAAATCGTGTTCTTCAAGTTCGAAGAACCCTTTGGTGACGACCTTTCCCTCTTTATCTAGCAGTGAATTTCCATTTTCATCTTTGCAAACGACTTTCAGATTTGTCACGGCCTCGGAAATTTTGTGCTTGTTGACTCCGTTGATCACAAACGCATTGTAAGCGTTGCAGGCTAAAGCCAATCTTTCATTGTCGGTCTTAAGAGCCTTTGGATTGCAAGTCGCGAGTTGCTCCAAATATTCTTTGAACAGATAGTCCTTACGAATGGCGTTGTAGTCGATCAGTCCATTGCGAACGTGCGACTTGAGCAGATAGTCCCAAGTCAAATGATCGACGCCACTTTCATCGACCACCGATTCGGTCGGTTTAGTCCAGTGCCCATTCTTAAAGGTGTGCCAGCCGACGAAGAAAGGGACCAAAAAGGAAGCAATCGCGACCCAGAAAACAGGTCCGTAATATTTATAGCCTTTGCTGCTCATCTAAGTTCGATTTCCAAAAAGGTGGCTGTGGCACGGGCTACAATTCGCCGCAACAAGATTTTTGCCAAAGATCTTGCTGTTTATTTGTGACATTTCTACGTGAGACGATATGACAGGTTCGTAATTTACACCAGATGTCTTTTTTCTCCGAAAAAAAACCACAATTTGCAAGCCGACTCTGAGGACTGCCAGCATTTCATGTATCTGGGATCGCTATTTACTCAGTCTGGCCACATTGCCAGAATACCGCTGCGATGGACTCGCAACATCAACCTGAGAACGGACTCTTAGGATGAAATAACAAATGATACACAATCCAGCAAGGGAGTGCTGATCGTGATGAATCTTCGAATCACAACGATCCTGTTTTTAACCGGTTTGTTTTGGGTGGGCTTGGGACAGACCGATGCCTTTGCCCAAGCCAAAGTCGCCATCGTCGACGTGGGACAGATCTTTAAATCCCACCCGTCATTCAGTGGTCAGCTCAAGGAACTCAAAGTTCTCGCTGACAACTTCAAAGAAGAGACGGTTCAGCTACAGCAACAGCTGAAGCAGAAAGCTCAAGGCATCCAAGCCAACTACGCCAAAGAAACAGATGAGTTTCGCAAAGCCGAAACTGAGCTCGCTCAAGATGTCGCAGCTCTGGAAATCAAGCAGAAGAACAAGCTGCGTGGTTTGATGGAGCGGGAAGCCCAGTTGCACTACGGCACCTATACCGAAATCAAAGCCGCCATCGAAAAGTACTGCGAAGAGCGTCAGATCGGACTGGTCCTTCGACATAACGGGCAGCAGATGGATCCGGAA
Organism: uncultured Pirellulaceae bacterium; assembly: GCA_964510005.1. Classification (GTDB taxonomy): domain Bacteria; phylum Planctomycetota; class Planctomycetia; order Pirellulales; family Pirellulaceae; genus Mariniblastus. Next base: position 3,096 of record CAZDZX010000268.1, on the reverse strand, counting down.
AACCCCGGCAGCATCATGCAGCAAGTCAACGGCAAGGTCGTTTTCTATCGCCCTGAAAGCGAGATTACTTCTCAGATCATTGGCATGCTGGGCAAGTAGTGCGTTTGCACTGCTCCTAGCTTCAAACACCATTGAGGTAAGATTTTGGAAACTTCGTCACGTTTACAGACCACCATCGCGAACAGCGTCTCTGTGTCCGGATTTGGATACTGGGTCGGTCTGGATGTGAACGTTACTTTCAAACCGGCGGAACCGGGAACCGGAGTTGTTTTTGTGCGAACCGACGTTGCCGGTCAGCCAAGAATTCCGGCTTTGATTCATCACCGCGTGCAAGGGCCACGACGAACGACTCTCGTTTACGATGGTTGTGCCGTGGAAATGGTCGAACACATTCTGTCAGCGTTGGTGGGACTCCAAATCGACAACTGCATCGTCGAAGTGGACAACACTGAAATGCCCGGCATGGATGGTTCCAGCATCGCTTTCGCCAAAGCCTTGCAGTCGGCCGGGCGAATCGAACAAGACAAGCCTCGTAAGAAAATCGTAATCCATACTCCCATCCGAATCGAGGAAAAGGGAGGTTGGGTTGAAGCGATGCCAACTGCTGCTGACAGATTTGAGCTGGTCTACGACATGGAATATGAGTGCCCTGCCATCGGCAAACAGCACTCACGTTACCGGTTGGATCAGTCGACCTATCAGCAGCAAATCGCTCCGGCGCGAACCTTCGTGCTGAAACATGAAGCTGAACTACTACGACAACAAGGATTGGGACAGCGCGTTTCTTATCAGGACCTGTTGGTCTTTGAGGACGATGGCCCGATTGACAATACGCTTAATTTTGAAGACGAGTGCGGAAGACACAAAATCCTAGACATGATCGGCGACCTCGCTTTAACCGGTTGTGATATTTCTGGGCGAGTCCATGGTCACAAAAGTGGTCATCGACTCAATTCTCAGCTCGCCTTTGCGATCCTTCACCAAGCTATCGAGACTGATAGTCTGGACAACATAAACCGTTATTCTGCATAGAAAACTGTGAACATCATTCCGTTTGACAAAAAAGCTCGCGAAGCCCTGCAGAGAAAACCAATGTCTCCCAAAGTTTCAAAACTGGCAGTGGTCGACCGACGTGCTGAAATCGCCGACGACGTCGAGATCGGTCACTTCTGTGTCGTTGGACCCAAAGCCAAAATCGGCCGCGGCACCAAATTGATGAACAACGTCACCATTGATGGTGCGGTAGAGATCGGAGAAGACAATGTCATCTCGCCCAACGCGGTGATCGGAGGCGCGCCTCAGGACACCAGCTATCGCGGAACCGAAACCAAAGTCATCATTGGCGACCGCAACATCATTCGCGAATGCGTCACCATCAATCGAGCCAGCGAAAAAGAAGACGGCTACACTCGAGTCGGCAGCGATTGCTACTTGATGGGTAACGTTCACGTGGCTCACGATTGTGTCGTAGGCGATACTGTCATTATCGGTCATGGAACGATGCTGGGCGGTCACGTCCACGTCGATCACCACGCCACGCTTTCTGGAAACGTTGCCGTAACGCACTACGGTGCCGTCGGCAGCTACACCTTTGTCGGTGGAGCCAGTCGCGTTCTGCAAGACATTGCCCCCTACATGCTGGCCGATGGAAATCCGGCCCGTCCTCGCTGCATCAATGTCGTCGCACTGCGGCGAAACGACTTTGACCAGCAAGTCATCGATGCTTTGGATGAAGCTTATCGTTTGCTTTATCGAGCCCGAGTTGGCTTGGACAACGCCCGAGAGATTCTGCAAAGTCGCGGCGATCTACTCCCCGATATCGAACATTTGCTTGATAAAATCGCACATTCCCAAACCGGACGACATGGTCGCGGACGGGAACAACGGAGGAAAGCCGCGTGAGTCAGTTGCAAGTCGCTGTCATCGGTGGGGGGAATCTTGGGAAGATCCATGCTCGCCTATTAGAACAGCAACGGAACGTTAATTTGTTGGCAGTGGCAGACCCACTGAAATCCGTTCGTGACCAAATCAGCGAGACGCTGGATGCGCGAACGATCGACAATTACCTCGACATGGTCGGCCACATTGATGCGGCGATCGTGGCAACGCCCACTCGATTTCACTTCGATATCGCCAGCCAACTGATCTCTCACGGGATCCACGTGTTGGTGGAAAAACCACTCACCGATGACGTCTCCACAGCCAAAGAGCTCGTGTCGATGGCGGATCGGCACAACTGCGTTGTCCAAGTCGGGCACGTGGAGCGATTCAATCCCGCTTTCGAAGTCGCCCTCAAACACGTCGGCAAACCACGTTTCATTCAGGCCTCTCGAGCCAGTGGATACACATTCCGATCGACGGATATCGGTGTGGTTCACGATTTGATGATCCACGATATCGATCTGGTCAACTCCATGGTTGGCGGTTCGCTGGTCGAAACCCGAGCCATCGGTTTTTCGATGTTCGGCGGAAATGAAGACATGGCTCAGGCTCGTTTACAGTTTTCCTGTGGGACCGTCGCCAGTCTAACAGCGTCGCGCTGCAGTTATACGCCAAGCCGTGAGATGCAGATTTTTGGCACCGAAGGATTCGCCAATATCGATTTCACCAACAGCAAAGTCACCTACGTCGAAGTTCCCGCATTTATGCGGAACCGGGAAGTCGATTTCTTTGCACTGACAGAGTCACAAAAGCAGTTTGTTCGCGAGTCGCTGTTTTCCAAAGTGCTTCCGAAGCAGGAAATGGAAGTCGAAAGGACGAACGCGATTCTTCACGAGCAGCAGGATTTCTTCGAGGCGATCCGCAACGGGACTTCGGTTCGCGTGTCTGCCGCCCAAGGAGCACAAGCGGTCGAAGTCGCCCAATCGGTGCTCGATTCGATCAGCAGTCACTGCTGGGCCGAAGGCGCTGGTTCAATGACTGGGCCGATGCCCATGCTTCCAATTCAGAGCGGTGGCCCAGTGCCCGTAGAGCTCATGAGCGAGAGCATCTCAAAAGCCGCCTAGGTGGTGGCGTAGGCTTCCAGTGCTTCCGCCTGTGATCACGCGCGTCGCAAACCTAGATAGGAGCTCCGCACACCAAGCCCCGACAGGGGTG
>CAZDZX010000267.1:0-5969 GCA_964510005.1 uncultured Pirellulaceae bacterium | reverse complement strand
CTTCGGGGCTGAAATCTTGGCGCCTGATGGCCTTATGCATGCCAAAGAGATTTGATTTGTATCGCGTATGGGAGAGTAGGTGCCATTGGCGCTAGCCGACTTATTGGTCGGAATTTTTCTGCTCTCTGGCTTCTCTTCGTTTCTTCATCTCTTTTTCGATGTATTGGCGATCGGCTTGGCTGAGAAGTTCCAGCTTCATCGCTAGTACTTCTTCGTTGATTTGGATCATGGCTTTGCCATCAGCGACCACCAGCAACTTACCTATCACCCTTTTCTTGCCTGAACGATCAAGCCACTCCCGTTCGATCGGGCCATCGGCGGACTGCGCAGTGCTGATTCTGGCCCACGCGGGCTTTCTTTCGATCACTGCAATCGCCTTTCGGATCTCCCTTTCGATGGCTGACGCGTCCGTTTCGTCCGCCAGTTTTCGCAAATATTCTAGCGATTCGTTTCCACCAATCCTGCCAACAAGGCGAAAAAACGATTTCGCGGTTGAGTAATCTGAAACGGACTGATTTTCGAGTTGGGCTAACACCGCCGACTCAGCGTCGATGCCTAGTTTAGGGATATACGAATAAGCTTTGCTTTTCTTCTTACTGTCAAAAAGCAACTTTGCAATCGCCGGGTAGGTCGCCGGTTCTCGCAAATCAACAAGAGCATAAAGCACTCTGCGGAAGATCTCTGAATTCCCAGAATCCAAGAAACCGGCCAATTTAACCGCAATCGCCTTGCCTCCCCACTTCCGAGCCGCTGAACAGGTTTCGGCCAACAGTCGAGCATTTTCTGTGGTCCGCGGAATCGAATCAATCGCCTCAGAAATGGCCTGTGCCACCTCGACTTGAACATCTGCATCAAGTTCGCAATCGGACAAAATGCTCATCCCCATTTCGACCACGCCCTCATCTTTAGAAGACAGATAACCGACGCTACTGTCCCTCAACACTTGGGTTCCACCGTTACATTTTTTCACCAACCAGATGGCTTGGTTTCGCTTTTGAAGAGAAACTTGGTCGAACTGTTCCATCAACTTTTTGGCAACCAGAGGCGATCCAATCGATTGCAAAGCATAACTCGAATTGCCTCGGTTGGCAAAGTATGCGAACACCAGAGCATCGATGGCAGCTTCTGAACCTATTTTTTTTAGCGATTCAACGACAGCTGCGTCTCCGGAATGACGCTTGGGATGAGTCTGGAAAAATCCGGTCAGAAATTTCTCAGTCCCCTCTCCGGGATAATTCCCCAAAATACCAATCAACGACGCTTTGTTGTAACCTCCTACTCCAGTTAATTTCTCAATTTTAGCAGCCAATTCGTTTTGGAGTTCGGCATCAATCGAACCAGAAAATCGAATTAAAAAATTGATCGCCAAATCCCCTTTTCGACTTTTCGTGATCGTTTGTGAACCTAAATCGTCAATGCATTGGCGGATCACAAGGCTATTATCCACTTCCCATTTTTCGAGCAATCGCCTCGCATAAATTCGCTCTGTATTGTCTAAGGAGTTTAAGTAGGGGACAACATACTTCCCGGACTCAGGCCCGAGTTTTTCAAGGCCCTCATTCCCACCTTTGGCAAGAGAACTGGCCAACAGGGGAGCGACCACGTCGACCTCGCCGTGCTCACACAACATCCCCACCAACGGCTTCGAAATAAATCGCAATCTCTTGAATTCTTCTACAAGGCTCGGAACCGCTTCAGGGCCCGCCCACTGTTCTAGGGCACTCAACGCCTCCCTGGGGATCCTGTTGTAGCCCGAGGGAGTTTTCAACAGTGAACGGCAGACTTCAACACGCCGGTCGGAATCGAAGTTCTCCTTCCGCGACAGATACTTATACGCGGGTTGCCGCTGAGATACACCACCATCTTCTTTCAGACACTCAAGGGCCTGATCGATGGAGTTAACCACCACCGCTGGCGAAGGATCCCAAGGGGCCTGAACAACCATCTCATCAAATGGCTTCGGCTGAAAAGCTATCTCATCACCGACAACCGGCTCTGATGACGAAAACGTCCACCAAAACATCGCCCCAACCAACACGCAAATCCCAGTCAGAAAGAAACTGAAAAATCCAACGATCAGAACAACCCACAGCCAAATCGATCCTTTCCCTTCGGAAGGCGCGATCTCCTCGCCCATGACCACTTCGTTGTTGTGAGGTTGGTGTTCGTAATTCATTGTTGTTCTTTGGATTCGTCGCTGAACTGTATCTGGCTACCATCGGTTGGCTTTATTCTAAGTTAAACCATCGCAAAGGTGCTGCCAATATTTTAGCCAGAAAATCGCATCCATTCCAATCGACGATTTAAAGAACTGGAACTGCGGCTTAGGAATCCAATGCTGCCAGATAGCGTTCGGCGTTGGCCAAATGCGTCTCCCGCTTTATCGGATCCATCTTTTTCGCCATGCTGCACATCATCGCCCAACGCGGGTTCTTCCCCAACTCGTCGGCATGGTTCCAGATCCATCGCCAGTAAAGACCGTCCCAGACTTCGCACCAATCCGCCTTTTTGTGATGGCTCATCTTTCGCACGTAAGACGAACCCGAAAAATATGGCTTGGTCGTGATCAAGCCGCCGTCGGCATGCTGGCTCATCGAATAAACGTTTGGCACCATCACCCAGTCATAGCTGTCAACAAACATCTCCATGAACCAAGTGTAGATTTGCTGCGGATCGATCTCGCACAGAAACATGAACCCGCCCAACACCATCAATCGCTCGATATGATGGCAGTAACCGGTGTCCACAATCCGCTCGATCGTATCGTCGATCGGCAGCATTCCCGTTGACGCGTCATAGAAACTCGACGGCATCTGACGATGGTGGCCCCAGTGATTCGTCGTCCGCATCTCGACGCCATGATCCTCGTAGGTCGCCCGAATGAACTCTCGCCATCCGATGACTTGCCGGACAAACCCTTCCAAGGAATTCAGCGGGACCTCATTGGCGTCCGCAAACTTAAGGGCTTCCTTGACGACTTGATCGGGCGTCAACAAGCCGACATTGAGCATCGGAGTCAGCACGCTGTGCCACAACCACGACTCGCCTTGCACGATCGCGTCTTCGTAAACGCCAAAGTTTTCAAAACGATGTTTCAGAAAGTGCTTTAACCAACTCGCCGCCGCCGGCTGCGTTGTCGGATAGTAAAGCCTCTCAAGCGATCCCGGATTGTCAGCATATTTTTCTTCGACGTACTGTTTGGCTTGCTGTTCGACATCGGCGAATTTTGGTTTGGAGATTTGAGGGATCTCCGTAAGCAATTTTTTAGGGACCTTTTTTCGATTGTCCTCATCGAAAGACCATTTTCCTCCCACCGGTTTGCCGTCTTCATCTAGCAAGATCCCCATCCGTTGACGCTGCCATTTGTAAAAGTCCGCCATGAACCAGCGTTTTTTACCGCTGCGATACGTCTCGTTTTCTTGCGTCGAGTTTAGGAATCCGGGGTTGGGAAGATATTCGATTCGAATTCCAATTCGCGAGCAGAACCGATCCAAGCGCTTGCGAAGCATAAAATCGACCGGATCGATCGTGGCAAACGATTTGGGAGGAAGCGTGCTGGACCGGAACAGTTGCCGCAAATGCCCCTCCAACGAATCGGCGGAATCATCGTGATCGCAGTAGACGACTTCATGTCCTTTCTCTTCCAGATCTGCAGCATAGCGCTTCATCGTGGCCCGATGCAGCCACAGCTTTTGTTTGTGAAACTTTGCCGGATAGTGCGCATCGCCGAACAGCAGGCTGTCTTCGATCAGCGCGACGCGCCGTGGATCAAGCTTCAGACCGGGATGTTTTTTGTAGAGCTGATGCGGAAAAACGAGTAAATTCACACCGATTCACAGAAAAGACCAAATGATGGTTGCGGGAACAAGCTTAAACCGGTTTCTGTAGCAGGTCTTCACCGCCGCTCATAAAATCCGTGGCGGGTAAATCTAACGATCCATCCGCAATCATTCCAAAACCGCTGTAGTAACACTCCATGCCTTCACTCGTCTGGTTTCGCCGCGACCTTCGCATCTCCGACAACACGGCCCTGCACACTGCCGCCAAAGAATCAGAAGCCATCATTGGCCTGTTCGTCATCACGCCTCAACAGTGGAAACAACATGACGACGCCGACACTAAAGTCAGCTTCTGGATCCGCAACCTTGAATCGCTTTCCGCCGATCTAAAAAAGCTCAACATTCCCTTGTTGATTACAACCTGTCCGACCTGGGAATCGGTTCCCAAACAGATCGCCAAACTCGCCAAACAGCATCAGTGCGAAAATGTTTACTTCAATCGCGAATACGAACTCAACGAGCATCAACGCGACCAAGCCGTTGCGCTGCGTTTGGAATCCGATGGAGTGATTGTCCAATCCTTCCACGATCGCATCATCGTGCCGCCTCAAGACATCTCCACCAAAGACGGGCGATTCTACAGCGTGTTTACTCCCTACCGGAAAGTCTGGGACACCAAAGCGATGGACCATCTCAAAGTCCTCTCCAAACCGCGGGCGATGCAACCGATCGATGTCGAAGCGTCGCCGGTTCCAACTGAGGTGAAAGGTTTTGATTTTTCCAATGATCGCAGCGACCTGTGGGTGGCTGGCGAAAAAGAAGCAAAAAAGAAGCTGAAGAAATTTGCTGATCACGTCTCTGGCTACAAAGACCATCGGGACACACCTTCGGTGGCGGGAACCAGTTTGCTTTCGTCGTACTTGGCGGCCGGCGTGGTCTCGCCGCGACAGTGTATGGCCATGGCATTGAAGACCGGCGGCGGTCGTTACGATGACGACGAAGGCATCAAAACATGGGTTTCAGAACTGACATGGCGAGACTTTTACACGCACGTGATGGTTGGCTTTCCTCGCGTGAGCATGAACCGGCCGTTTAAACTTGCCACCGACAGGGTCGCATGGCGCGATGACTCAGACGATTTTACGGCGTGGTGCGAAGGCCGAACGGGCTATCCGATTGTGGATGCGGGGATGCGACAGCTCAACCAGACCGGCTGGATGCACAATCGCTTGCGGATGGTGACGGCAATGTTTCTGACCAAGAATCTGTTGATCGATTGGCGGAAGGGCGAAAAGTACTTCATGCAAAAACTGATCGATGGAGACCTCGCGGCGAACAACGGAGGCTGGCAATGGTCGGCATCCACCGGCACCGACGCCGTGCCGTATTTTCGAATTTTCAGCCCCTTCAGCCAAAGCAAACGATTCGACAACGAGGGCAAATTTATCAAAAAGCTCTGCCCCGAATTGGAGGCAGTGCCCTCCCCTGCTCTGCACGACGAAAAGAAGCTCTCGGCGGCCCGCGAGAAACATGCGCCCGAGTATCCCGACTATGTCGTCAACTACAAACAAAGCCGCGAGCGCGCCTTGGCTGCGTTTAAGAAGTAACAGGAGAAGTAAAAGACGTTTGAAATCCTTGGAGCTACTTTCATTTAGAGCAGATTTGCGCTCCCAATCCGTCGTCGCAGACCCGATTCCCGCGCTCGATCGCACCCCTCGCCGTGGCTTTCAATGTTAACCCGGGCAAGACGCGTTAACCTTACGGGCCAACGTTTTCTTCGCTAGCTCCCGATTGTCGAACAAATTGACCTTGGTTAAAAAAATGGTTTGCAGCTCCCGTTGACGGGTGCCAAGCTGTTTCTTAAAAATCGCCCTCGTTAAACGTTGCCCCCCGTGAAAAGAAGTCGATGAATCGAATCAAACTCAGCCCACTGGCGATCGAGCAACCTGAAAACCTCTCTGCCGACGGATGTTTGGCACCAGAGGAATCACGAGTCTCGCCAGCCCGTAGCACCCGCGGCGAATTTTCGATCTTCTCTCCGATTCACTACGAAAAGAACTACAGCTATCCGCTGATCATCTGGCTGCATGGCGACGATGCCGATTGCTCACAGATGCCCGCGTGCATGCCTCAGATCAGTGTTCGAAACTACGTTGCGATCGCCCCTCAATCGGGATTCGCGGCCAGCAG
>CAZDZX010000266.1:0-5972 GCA_964510005.1 uncultured Pirellulaceae bacterium | reverse complement strand
TGCCAAGCCAAATCTTTGCAAGGCGAATTTCCGCTGCTTATGCGGTTCTCGCAAGGTTCGTTGTTTTGTTTTCATTTCAACATTCAGGTAAACCGCGTCAAAGGAATCCGCTGAAAGACCGTCGGCGATTCCACCAATCCCTCAATGATTGTAACGGGAACCTGATGCTTCAAACGCAAGTTTAGCCTACTGAAAGCTCTGCTAACCTCCGCCGATGCCCCACGGTTTATCGATTGCTGAAATGAAGCCGTTGGATTCGAAGTGCGTGTACCAACAGAAAAAGCCGCGATTGAACATCGCGGCTTTTCTGAGTTGTGTCTCAAGAGGCAGGTTTTAGAGAACCATGTCCTTCAAACCTTTGAGTGCACGGATCTTGACAACTTTGCGAGCTGGCTTTGGCTTGGCCCAAACCATTTCGCCGGTGCCTGGATTGCGAACTTCTCGCTTAGGCATGGCTGGCTTGTGCTGGCAAACGATCTTGCACAGACCGGGGATCGTGAACTGTCCACTTCCACCACGTTTTCCAATTTGACCTTCGATCTGAGCGGCGAGTGCATCAAACACAGATGCGATCTCTTTTTTGCTCAAGCCGGTAGCATCGGCCAAATTGTTCATGATTTCAGATTTAGTAGGTGGCTTAGGGCCGGCGGCTTTCTTGGCCATTTGGTATCCTCCAGAACGTTTAGGGACTCAATAAAATAAGTCGCGAAAAACCGATGTATTTAACGTAAACCGTCCCTTTTGAGGACGAGCGAATTAGACCGGTTAGGTCGAGTAATTCAAGATAGTGTGGATCAAAAACCGGGGTTTGGCGCTCATTTTTGCCCAAAAACCCTGTTTTTATTCGGTGTTTTGCCTCAGAACGCCCCTTTTATTCGAAAAAACGCGGCATCCGAGCCCGCTTTGGCCGATCAATTGAGTGCGATCAATGTCCCAAAATGGCGCGGAATGAGATGGATCCCAGAGCATGGCTGCACCAAAAACGCGAAAACCTGTACCAGCGATACGTCGTCGGTTGGAAGTCCCAAGCCCTTTTTGAGCTGTTTACTTTCACCGTGAAACAAGGCTGGGCCTGTCTGTTCGGTGCCGCCATACTGGCTCTGCTTCTGCTGACGTTTGTCTTCTATCCCAAAGACGCCGCCCTGCCCCGCTACGACTTTATCACGATCGTTGCAATTAGCATGCAGGTCCTGCTGCTGGTGTCGCGTTTGGAGACACTTGAGGAAGCGCGCATCATTCTGGTGTTTCACGTCGTCGGTACTGTGATGGAGATCTTTAAAACTCATGCCGGTTCGTGGAACTATCCGGAACCCAGCTATTTGCGAATCGCAGACGTGCCCCTGTTTTCAGGATTTATGTACGCCAGCGTCGGTAGTTTCATTGCCCGTGTCTGGCGGATTTTTGATTTCCAATTCGACCGCTTCCCGCGGCTTCGCTGGCAATGCATCCTTGCGATGTTGATCTACATCAACTTTTTCTCGCATCATTACACTATCGATATCCGCAACGGTTTGTTTGTCGCGGCCGCGATCCTCTACGGCCCCACGATGATCCATTTCCGAGCCGACAAAGAGCATCGCTCGATGCCGCTGCTGTTGGGGCTGGGATTAGTGGCGCTGTTTATCTGGTTCGCTGAAAACATTGCCACCTACGCCAATGCGTGGAATTACCCTTCGCAGGAGGACGGCTGGCATTTCGTGTCGATGCACAAAATGGGAGCGTGGTTCTTGCTGATGCTGATCAGTTTCGTATTGGTGGCGTCGGTTCACGTGACCGGCGATCGAGCCAAAGCAGGAAAGAAACGCGATGCCAAGCCCGACGCGGCTGGATCCGAGTCCGACACGGCGTGATGCCATCGAGGTAGGGCCGGTTCCCACCGGCCGAAATCTATCCTGCAGACGCTCTCTTGGGCCTTTGGTGTTGGCCGCTGGCTGAACTGAGTGTTGGTATCGCCCTGCCACCGCTTCACATCCCAGCAAGCGTTGCAAAAAACGAAGCGGCTGAGCCAAGCTGCTGGCACGCCTGCAAGCATCTCCTAACCCCTACGTTTTAACAACCAGCTGTCCTGTGAGCCAGTAAACCATGCTATCTGCGTGAGGGTTGTAACGAATTTTTGGTCGGAGCATTTGATCATGTTGGAATTATCGACAACACTGGATCACATTACACGGGAATCGGTGACCTTGTTTGTGGCGCCGGCTGCCGTGATTGCTTAGAATTTACAGAGTGGAACCATTGCCATTGTTGATGACGTTCCGCGCGCTCTTACCTACCGGGCTAATCCAAATGTTGCCAAACAGAATTGCACCTGTCCTCTGCATCGCCGCAGTGGTCCTTGTTTCTGGTTCTCAAACCAACGCCCAAGAAGAGTGCGAGAAATATCATCGCTGGGATCGAACGGTTTTTGTAACCCAACCCATTACCGAAAATCGGTTGGTCAAAGAAACGTCTTTCGAAACCGTCAAGGAAACGAAGTACCGCACGGTGCAACAGTCGGAGGATCGAGAGCGAACGGTCATCGAAGAGAAACCCGTTACCCGGACCAGCGAACGTGTGCAGCGCACCGTTGTCCCCAAGAAAATTACCGAAACAAAATACCGCACCGTGCGTCGTGTCGAAAATTCTTTCGAAGACGTGACCGAAGTGCGAGAAGAGAAATATACGGTCCGCAAGCCCGTGACTGAAACCACGATCCGCGAAGAAAAAGTAACTGTTCGCAAACCGATCACAGAAACGCAGGTCAAGAAAGAACAGATCACAACCCTGAAGCCCAAATCGTTCCGGCAGACCGCACAAGTTCCCGGCACGTTGCTGGTTCCCGGCGTCACCGGCTCGCGACCTCGCGCCCGCTGGTTGTCCCGCGGTTGGTACGACGATAACACCTCGGGCCGATCCGTTTGGCGGCGCCCCGGTTTGCATTGGGTGCAAGAACCACAATTCGGTCAAGCTGCCGTTCCCGTGGTCGTGCCTCAAGAAATCGAATCGGTCGCATTGGTTCCGGAAACCGTCACTGTTGAGAAGCCGGTCCAAGTGACTCGATTTGTCGACGAAGTCGAAACTCGAAAAATCCCCACGACGATCAATCGCGTCGTTGAGGAAACTCGAACTCGCAAGGTTCCTTACACGGTTCGGGTTCCTAAAAAGAAAATCATCGAACAAGAAATTCCTTATCAGGAAACGCGTTACGTCGACGAAGTCATCGAACGTGTCGTTCCCGTGACCGAAACCGTCATCCAGCAGGTTCGCCGTACCGAACCCTACAAGCTTGAAACCGCCAAGTGGGTGCCGTATGTGAGTGAGAAGCAAATTCCCAAAGTCACCACGCGACGGGTTCCTTACAAAGCCATGTATCGCGTTCCTTACATCGTTCAGATGGAACAGAAATTGGATGCCTTTGATCGACCGCTTGGCCCGCCGCGACAGGTCGCCGGTACCGAGCGCTTGCATCCCAATTGGAAAACCAAAATGGAAAAGGTGACAGAGCCTGTGGCGGCTTCGAAACCGTCTCAGCGGCCGGTCGTCGAGACCTCTCTGCCATCCCCGCCGGCTGAAAGTGTTTGGGTGCGTCCTTCGGCTCCACGCTCTGTTGCCGATACTCCTGCCAAATTTGATATCAAGGGCGGCACTGAAGAACCTGCTGGTGCAGTCCCGTCGGGATCCGGTTCACGCATTCGCACCGAAGTCGTCGCTGTTGAAGCGGCCGACGAATTGGGTCCTCCACCCAACATCGAATTCCCTGCCACGAACAAGCCTTCAAGTGTGGCCACGGGTGAATTTACGGACTTGCGAAAACTGTCCGCGGAAACATCGGCCCGAAAAGAAGCTCTTAAGAAAGCCAAAACGCCTGAATCGGCCGTCAACCGATTTCTTAACGAGCGCACTCGAGATAATCTCCGACGTGTGGGGCTGACTCAAGATCAACCGGAAATCCCTGTTGCCGCGACCGAATCCACGGTCGAAATCGAGGAGACGTCGGCACCCGTCGTGGCCCCCGACATTGTGCCTCAACCGCTGGAATTGGATGTCGATAGTATTCCAGCTGCCACGCGACCCGATGAGGGGCCTGCAACAATCATCTTGGATGATACAATTGAAAAGGACGTCGAAGTTTTGCGTCCCGATCGAACCTGATACATGAGCAATCAATGCCCCAAGTCGCTTCTCACGCCCGGGAAATTCCCGCGTCACCCATCCGTAAGTTGGTCCCCTATGCTGACGCGGCGGTCGCGGCTGGCAAACAAGTTTTTCGCCTGAACATCGGGCAGCCTGACATTCGCACTCCCAGCGCATTCATGAACGCGGTCAAGGACTGCGATTTGGATGTGTTGGCCTACACGCCGTCAGTGGGCAGCGTTTCGCTGCGAGAATCGATTGTTCGATACTACGCCAGCGTCGGGCCAAAGATCGAAATCGACAACGTGATTGTGACCACCGGCGCCTCCGAAGCACTGAACTTTCTGTTCAATGCGATTCTGGAACCCAATGACGAAGTCGTCGTGATGGAGCCCTTCTACGCGAACTATCTTTCGTTCTGTTTGCAGAACCTTGGCACGATCGTCCCGGTAACGACCCGCGTCGAAGACAATTTCGCGCTGCCGCCGATTGAGGAATTTGAATCCAAAATTTCGGCCGCCACCAAAGCCATCGTGGTCTGTAATCCCTCCAATCCCACGGGAGTCACCTACTCTGCCGAAACACTGCAGAAGCTGCGGGAGCTTGTGATTCAACACGATCTGTTTTTGATCGTGGACGAAGTCTATCGCGAATTTGTCTACTGTGACGCCGCGCCGCCGTCCGCGTTGGAGTTGGAGGGGTTGGAGCAAAACGTCGTCGTGGTCGATTCGACCTCCAAGCGTTTTTCGGCCTGCGGGGCAAGGATCGGCTGTCTTGTGACTCGCAACGAAGACATCATTAAACCCGTCACAGCAATGGCCCAAGCCCGTTTGTCTCCGCCGACCTTCGGTCAGATCGGCGCCGCGGCTGTATTCGATATCGGGGCATCGTACTACGACGAGATCGAAAAAGAGTATCGGTCTCGCCGCGATTTGCTCAAGTCATCCTTGGATGCAATGGACGGTGTGGTCTGCCCAGAAATCAACGGGGCGTTCTACGCGATGGTGAAATTGCCGATCGATGATTCAGAAAAGTTCTGCCGTTGGATGCTGGAGTCGTTCGAGCACGACGGTAATACAGTCATGATGGCTCCCGGTTCAGGGTTTTACGCGACGGAAGGATTGGGGCGCGACGAAGTCCGGATCGCCTACGTTTTGAACAAAGAGGATTTGAGTACGGCGATGGAGTGCTTGGCTGCTGGATTAAAAGCCTATCCCGGGAGGACATCATGAGCGATTTGCCAAAGCGCTTCCGCAGCCCCCATCTGTTAGACCGCAGCAACACGGCGCTGGTGGTGGTTGATATCCAAGAGAAGCTGATCCCCGTGATCGATGGCGGGGAGCGCGTGATCGTGGAATCGAAACGCCTCGCCGATGCCGCTGAAATCCTTGGCGTCCCGGTTTTGATATCCGAACAGTACCCGCAGGGTTTAGGGAAAACGGTGGGTAATTTCTCGCCGGATGCCGTGGCCGTGGTGGCGGAAAAGAAGATGTTCAGTTGTCGAGAATGCGATTCGATGTTTGAATTTCTCCAGTCGTCATCGGTCGAATCGGTATTGTTGTGCGGTATCGAAGCGCATGTTTGCGTGGCTCAAACGGCGTTTGATTTATTGGCTTCCGGGTTTCGAGTCCATGTGGCAGCCGATGCGGTGGGTTCTCGCAAAGCGAAGGACTACGACGCGGCGATTGCCCGAATGCAAATGCACGGGATTGCGATCACGACAGCAGAGGCGGCGATTTTAGAGTTGTGTGAAACGGCCGCTGCCGCTGAGTTCAAACAGATTTCAGCGTTGATTAAATAGGACCCGTTGAGCGCGTTGCGATCGTCGCGGGCGGCGTACCGAAATGAGTATCGCTGTC
>CAZDZX010000265.1:0-6061 GCA_964510005.1 uncultured Pirellulaceae bacterium | reverse complement strand
GTTGGGTTGCCTTGAAATTTTGGGGTGCCATGCTTCACGCGACTAGCGTGAGCATGTTCACGGGGGCGATCGCTGGCAAGTTCTTTACACGTAAACCATCGCAAACATAGCCACGACGAAGCGTCATGGCACCCACAGCCCATCTCAATAGCGTGGATAGTCGTAGTCCGGATTTGAAGTATCAAAGTCAACGTCTTCGAGACCACAGTTGAATTTCAGTTCCTGGTAGATGTAACGCTCCAGCAGTGGCGGTTCGTCACCTTCTTTTTCTGGCCACAGAAAACCTTCGTAGCCGATTGGAATCTCAAGCTCAGGATCGATATAGATTTTGGCAATGTGATACTCAAAATGATCTCGCTTTTTAGGATGAGTAATCACCAATCGAATGCACTTGCGATCATCAACCATCAGATTGTGCTGCACCTCGACCGTGCACTCATCGTACTTTCGATCGTTCTCGCCAAACTCCTTCATCTTCAAAAGCAGGTTCCGCAATCCCAGTTGATAGATCGGATACCGGTTCCCCTTCATGGCGTAATGACTCTCGGGAGCCAAGGGAATGGTCTTAACGTTCCACAACCCTGTCGTGTGACCAAGGATATTTCCATCGTTCTGGCCCTTCACCCAGATCGCTTCCACGCCCACTTGCGATTGTGGGCTCAGAAAACGTGTGTAGATACTGAAGGGAACCTCAGCATCGTCCTGTTTGCGAGCATGCCGCAGTTTGACGAACATCGACGTTTCTTCATTGAGAATGTTGGTCCGAACCTGACTAAAGATCTTTGCCGAGTAGTCTTGGTACTTTTCATCCATCACACCCAGACTGTAATCTGCCAATTTCATCAGCGGATCGATGGGATGTTCAGCGGATTCAATTACTTTCGCAGAAAGAAAATCGATAATCTTAGGGGGCCGTTCTGCCTCATTAAGTTTTTTCTCGCCACCAATTTCACCATCGTCAGATTGACTACTATCGCTAGCGGGCTGCTGGATTTCTCCGATTACGGGTTGAGTGTGTTCCACAACCTGAGGAGCGATTAGACGATTAGTCACATAAAACAACGCAATAAGCACTGCAAAAACGAGAATAATCTTTACGAGGTAACCCGTTAGCTTGTTTTTGTTGTTTGTCTCAGACACAGCATTTCCGAAGTTTTGGAACCGAAAACCCATCCTACGAAATTAGATACCCTTTTTCGATCAAGTTTGCTTCGCTTTCAGACATTTTTTGCCAATCGTCTGGTACTAGACCAAATGGCAAGGGATTTTTACGATTGTGTGCTGAGCCACGCCATTGGAAGGCAGGCTAATTATGGGGCGCATCTTTGAGTCTACTAAAGCGATGGTAAAAGCTACCTCTAAAAACTCGATTGAGGCGTGCCTAGATAGCGTTCTGGGTTACCTGAATTTTTCCACGGGAAGCCACGACTCTCGTTTTTTTCAGAATCTGAACGGCATTTTCTGCCAATTCTGCAAACCCGATGACTTGCTAAGCGAAATGCTGCTTTCCAATCAGCACTCCGTCGCCCGCAGCAACAAACGAGCCAACGCTGAAACCACGATCGACGAACTACTCGATCGCAACGATCCGTTCGAAGTCGGACAGTTCTCGTGGGAGTTCCTTGAATCGTCCTGCAAACAAGAAACTTGGGCGAAAGCTTATCGCATGCTCTCCGATCGACTTAACTGTCTGTCCGAGAACAACGACACGTATCGAGATTCGTCCCAGGCCTACAAAGTTCTAACGTTTGTCTTTCAAGGACTTCTGCCGGCCTACCTCAAGTTCCATCGGGACCAACTGTTCCATCAGCATACCGAATTCATGTTCAATGGTTTTTTCATTGCCAGAGCATGTGAGACTTCGCTGAAGAATTTGGACCTAGTTCACGCCGACAAAGTTTCGGAAGTGCTTCAGCAGCTCAACGATCACCTTGGGCATCGCCCGGTCGCCACCCTTGAATCGCAGAAAATCGAGCCCTACCCATTCGAATGGATCCGCCCGATTCCGGTTTACATCAAAGACGCTGGAGCGGCCGCTGGGCCTTACGCAGCCTTGGTCAGCCGAGCCGTTGAAATCATCAGCCAGACGTCTCCCGACATTTTGCGTTCCGCCCGTTTCGATCCGGAGAAGCTAGACGAACTTGCGATCGATCCTCGAGCTTTCGATTTCGATCATCCGATCAACAAACGCCCCAACCACCACTTCGGGACTTGGGATGAGCAGCAGATTGGGATCGACGGCTACTATCGCCGCTTCATCGTTCATCAAGTTTCCCTAGATGGACTCTGCAAGCGGATGCAAAGTGAGCTGGAGAAAGGAGAGATTCCTGCTGACGAACTGATGACCGAAGCGGCATCGGTGCTGGCTTGCACAATGCTGATGGCGTCGGCAATTTCGGGAGACAGCGTCAGCGCGTGGGACTCCGAAACCACCATCGAAACCCTGCTACCTAAAGTCGCCGCGTATCGCGATGAGTTCTATCGGCAACTGATGCACACGCTGCCCGCTCCACACAATCAACGCCTGACCACAGAGGCCTCGGAACGTCACCAGCCCATGGGAACGGCGCGTCAGGCACTCAACGCCAACCTTTCCCAGCGTCGCGCCTCGCAGTTAGTCAACTGTCGCTTGGCCTCCATTTTCGCCCGCATGGGATTTCCGGTCGCGGCACAATTGCAATTGGAAGCCGTCCCGGTGGCAGCTGCCAGAATCATCTGCCGGATTGATTGTCTGCTGGCCGCCAGCTCCAACGTGATCGAGCAAAAGAATTTCGATGGCGCACTGCATGCAATCGACCGCATGGTTGAACTGCTCAAACGCGGCATCCGCTGCGGTGCGATCATCGACCCCTGGAACATCCTTGGCTTCGACGCCAACTACAGCCTGTTTCCAGCGTTACAGAATTCGGTTCGCGACCACCGAGCGTTCGAATTGGTGGAATTGGTCGAAAGCATCCTGAATCTTTTCTCCCGACTGTGGAGCGCCGCGGCCGCGGAAGACGATCAAGAAATGTCGGCCAAAGTTCGCAGCCGTTTTGACGAAGTCGTTCAGTGGTGGCGAAAATACGCGGCTCACGAAGTCATGTCCGTCGACGCGGTGGACCCGGTTGAAATTTTCGAAGCCGCGGAACTCGTTTCAACAGCTCTGAACCTTTGGTACAAGGGAGGCGCTGCTGCTGGCGACATTCAATTCTGGGCTCAACATGCCGAACTGTTTGATTCCCCAAAAGCATACAAACTGGTCATCGATGCGTTGATGCAGCGCAAGGACTACCGCACCTCTACCGCGTTGTTGATCCACTGGATTGGAAACTCTTCTTCGGTCGGACTGCAACAGGGAGCCAGCTCGTTTCATGATCTGATGTATCGTTGGATCGTCGAACAAAAACAACGGCTGATGGAACGTGTCACCGTTGACCCAGCGGCATCCGAAAGCCAGGCCCAAGAACCCCAGTCTCAGAAACCACTGGATCAAACTTGGAAACAGATCCGCCGCTTCCATGATTTCTTAGAAGCCAATGCGGAACACTACTGGCAAGTCCCCGAGTTTCAGATCGGGCGAGAGTTCAAGTCACCGCAGCAATCGCCAGACAATCCAGAACAGGACTCCGAAGACTCAGGCGACCTATACGGTGCTGCCTACGGCGAGAACTTCGTCTACCAAGACAGCACCAAGGACGGCTTCGAAGGCGAGGTTCACGATGGCGGCAGTAGCTTTGGTGCCTCCGACGAAAGCCTGACCGCGGAAGTCGATCGCGTTCTCGATCGCCTTGAGTTTCTCGGCACACTGGCATCGTATTGGCGGATTGCAGCGACCGTACCGTTTTCCGTGACCGGTTCGATGGCGGGCGAAACCATCACCGATTCGGTTCGCGATCGCCTCGAGTTGCGGCGCCAATGTGCCATCAACTGGGTCAACCAAGCCACTAAAAACCGACAGCGTCTGGCTCTCTTGCTGGACTCGATTAACGCCTACCGATTGCCTCAAACGTTGGGCGATCAGGATTCGATGGTCAACTACGACCAGCATCGCCTGTTTAAAGAATCGTTACTGGAACAAACCATTCGGACCAACGTCGAAACCGAAAATGCCATCAACGCCCTGATGGCGGTGGTCCAAGCCGTCGACGAATTACTGGGTGAAAAATCGGATGTCGAACTGCTCAAAAACAAACAAGCAAACTACGCACAACCGTTCATTGAAACGCTGACAGGCATCGTTTTGCAAGATGCCAAACGTATCCGCAATTCCTTTTCCGAACTGGTTGAATGTTTTTCAGCTCAACCGGTTCTGTACGTTCCGCTGGTGCGAGGCGGAGATCCCCATCAAATTGTCAGCGTCCGACTGGTCCAGTCCACGCTGCATGAGTTGCTGCAGACGTTGCCACAGATGGGGATGTTTTCGGAAACCTGCATCCTCACCCAGACGGTTCTGCACATGGAGCAGAATCATCCGGTTGCCTTAGGTGCGGTCACCGAATTCGACGAACTTTTCAAAGTTGCCTATTGCTCGATGGTCAGTGCGATGGTGGATGCCAGCCACCGCATGAACGAATCCGAAGAAGAAAAAGAAGAAGACAACACGCTGTTCCGCTGCCTCCACTTGTTGACCGAATCGATGTTGGGACTGTGGCTGCGTCACAGCAAAACGCTGCGGCTGAGCGTTGTGGAAAAAGTCCACGACGATCATCGCTGGAAGCCGCTGGTCGATTTCGTGGAAAAGTATGGCGATGGTCTGCTGATTCAGTACTTCTTGCATCCCGGCAACATCCGCGCGATCCTGCATCAAGGCGTTGAAAACTGGATTGAACAAGTCGAAAACTCCGGTGACACCAACGGCCTGAAACTATTCGAAGACATCGAAGCGGGGGTGATTTCTCGTCCTTCGGCGGTCACCCATCTTTCACTGATTTTGGAAGCCATCGTTGAGAACTTCAACGAGTATCGGGACTACAACACGACGACGACTCAATCGGACCAAGGCGACAAGCTCTTTATCTTGTTGGACTTCCTTAGACTTCGCACGCGCTACGATCGAGTTTGCTGGAAACTGAAACCGGTAATCTGGGCCCACAAGATCCTCGTGGATAAAAACTGTTCGACCGTCGCCCGCATGTGGCGGCGTTCCCTGAACGAAAAAATTGCTCCCAAGGCGGACCATTACTTGGAGTTGCTCAAGAAAATGCGTTCGCAATATTCGATTCGCTTGGAATCGATCGGACGCCGGATCGAAGGCCGTTTTGAGTCTCAGATTCAGATTGATCGGTTGATCGCATTGGTCGAACCGGCCGTCGCTAAGCCGCCGAATCGAGAATCTCGGAAGGCATTCGATTTGCTGCAACATGAATCTCAAGCGTTTTGCCGGACGACCACCGGAGTCGGAATCGATCTTCCCCCATGGCTGGCCGCACTGGAACGGGAAGTCGATCAGATTTTCCTACCCGCGAGACTCAAGCAATCCACCGAAGCGACTCACTGGTGCTGCGAGCAGGAATCGAATCTTATCGATCTGCGTGACCAGCTGGATGACGTAGCGGAGCTATTCCGTCCAGAAACCGAAGACAAAAAAAGCAAAGGTTAGCAACGCCCGCAGGTGGTATAGGCGCTTCCAGCGCTGGAAGCCTGCGATCAATCGCGTCTCAAGCGCCCCACGAACGACTAATTTTTCTGCAGCCGAACGGTCTGCGCTACCCTGGTGCGCAGCGAGGCTAGCCGCCGGCAGAAGTGCCCTCAGTTCAAACATCCGCAAACGGCAGGTAGCGTGCAATGGCATTTACTTTAGATCTCCCAGAATGACTTTGTCCCGGAGGGACAGCAGCAATTAGCCTAGGGTTTCAACCCTAGGAATAGGGTCCCCTTTCAAACATTTGCCCCAGAGGGGCAACAGCAAGGACGAGAATTGTTGGCGTTCTTTAAGCTTGTGAAGCGCTGGAAATCATGCACAAAACGAGCCCCCGCCTGCGCGCATCGCTGGCGTCCCTCCGGGACGCATAGTGTTGGTGGGCCACGGAAACCTCGGGTTGAAACCCGAGGCTAATTGCTTTTGTCCCTCCGGGACATT
>CAZDZX010000264.1:0-6062 GCA_964510005.1 uncultured Pirellulaceae bacterium | reverse complement strand
ATTGGTCTGGCGAAGGAAGTTGTTGACGTGTTCGACAATAACGATCAATTTGACGTGACCTTCCGATTGGTGTTTGAAAACACAGGAAACGTAGACCTGACCGACTTGATGATCTTCGATGATATCGCCAGCCAGTTTGGTTCTGCCTTCCTCGACATCAACGATGTCACCATTCAGAACTTTAGTGGAACGGGAACTGCACCAACGGTTAACAGTGCCTTCGCAACGGACACGACTCAGTCGATTGTCACTGGCGGAACGGCCAATGTGGGTGACTCATTCGAAGTCCTCTTTGTGGTCGGCATTGATGCGGACACTGCTGTCAATGGCGGTACGCTGATCAATCAAGCAACGGCTCAAGGTGTTGGTATTGATCCGGCCACCGGAGTTGCAAATGCAGCGTTGATCGCATCAGATGTTTCCGACAACGGAGCCGATCCGACGGGTGAAAATGGCGAAAACAACTTGGACGGAACCTTCGGTAACGATCCGACTCCGATTCAGCTCGCTGATTTGGGGATTGCGAAATCGGTTGTTGGGCAGACTCCGGTTGACGCGTTCGGTATTGCGACGGTCGACTTCCAAGTCGTTGTCGAGAACATCGGAAACGTTGATTTGGGACAGCTGAGCTTGGTCGAGGATTTGCAAAGTCAGTTCGGTTCGGTTCTGCTCGATGCCGGCAACGTGACCTTGTCCGGGCCGTCGGGTGCGGGCAGTTCGATCGTCGCGAATTCAGCCTTCAATGGCGGTTCCGTCACTGAATTACTGGACCAAAGCAATGACAACACGCTGCTTGTGGGTGACTCGTTTACTCTGACATTTACCGTCGAACTGAATGCTGTTGAGGTCAATGGCGTGCTCGAGAATCAGGTCGTCGGAGATGGTGTCGGTTTAGACAGCAATGGCAACGCGATTGTGTTGGGCGATGGTGGCACGCTGCAGACATTTGACGTGAGCGACAACGGAGTTGATCCAGGCGGGGAAAATGGAGAAGACGACGGTGACGGAGTCTTTGCCAACGATCCGACGCCAGTTGATCTCGAAATTGACCCTGCAGGTTTCTTCTTCAATGCAGATACAGGTGAGATCTTGACCGGCGGTTCGATTTCGGTGACCGGTCCCTCACCGGGATCAGTCAATCTGATCGACAACGGTGCAGACGGTAGTTTCCAGTTCTTTGGAACCGAAGAGGGGCAATTTATTGTGACTGTTACGGCTCCTGAAGGATTCGAATTGGACACCGACTTCCTGCAAAGCGGAGCGTTTGATCCGACCGGCCAAGGCAACCCAGTTATTCTGGGATCGGACGATGCCGATGGAGATGGCTTCTTGGACGACATCAATCCAACGCAGTTCTTCTTGAGCTTCGATCTGGAAGCTGGCGATCCGGCAGTCTTCTTCAATAACCTGCCGTTCATCCAGTCTGCACCGGCGCCGGCTCCTGGACCGGCTCCTGGGGACTTCCTTGAAGCTCCTGTGTCTGCGGATCCAGATGGAACTTCAGGTAACCCACCAACGCTGATTGGTTTGCCACGCTTTGCGGGTCAGAACGTGGGCAGCTTCCTTGGCGGACCGGGGCCAATTTTCACTGGGAATCCGATCAACACCAACGGGAATCCATTTACGCTGCAAAGCAACCGACCGATTACCGGTGGCTTCTCGATCGATCAAGCTTCCGTTCCTGTGGAAGAGGGTGATGAAATTGTCGATCCGTTTGTCGATGGAGCCATTCCGCAGGCTGTGGAGGGTCCTGTCTTTGTCGATGCTCCAGCGATCGTGGATGCCCCGATCGTTGTCGATGCTCCAATCGTCGAAGACTGTGGTTGTGACGGCGGTGAAACAGGCGAAGTCATCATCGAAGAAGCGATTCCTGTCGAAGGAGTCATCATCGAGGGAGATTGCGACAGCTGTGGCGTTCCAAACTCAGTCCTTGGGAAGCCTTCCTTCCTGAACCGATTCCGAACTTGGCTGCACCGGTAACGGTTAGCAACAGATAAGCTGAATCGCCGATCCTTTCATCAAAGGATCGGCGATTTTTTTTTGGACCCGCGTTCGATTTTTCATCCAAGGGGTGAGCGCGGGGCAGGGCAGGGGGCCAGTGGATTGACCTGATGAGTTACTGGCGTCGACTGTGGCGACGTCACTGTTCGCTGCCGATCATGTCCAACAACGCTTCTTCGGCACTCTCGGGTGATTCAGGAGTCGCCTCAGCAGAGGGGGTCTGATCGGCCGTCTGACTGCCTTGTGATTGACTTGTGGGTGAAGCATCCATACTGGACGCGTTGTTGCCACGTCATCAGCCGCCCGATGGCTTGGAGCAGCCAACCGAGGAGGCGGCCAGTGCGATGGCGAGTGTCAGGGAAGCTAAGCCATAAATTCGTGGATGTTTCATTCTTAAAAAATCACTGAGGAGGATTTGAAAGCCGAATTTTAACAAGCGGGAAGGATGGATTTCAATGCGAAACGAGGGGAATCCCGACAATTTGCCCGGCAAGTGTCCGAGTCTCTGCTGTCTTAAAAGCGTTTCGATTTTGCTGTGAATCGTGTTTGATCGTTGCCGATAGTGCTGAAAGGACTGTAACGCAGAATTCGTTTCTGAAGTGTTTCGAGTATGCTATGTCCGACGCATTGATTGAAACGGATCGATCAAGCTTCCTGTTCTGGTTCTGAGCGACGCGGCGAAAATGGTTTACGTTTGGCTAACGCTGTTTATCGTTTTTGTGATCCTCTGTTGGGGGCTGAACCTGATCGGGATGCCCGGGAATTGGCTGATCGTCGTCATCGCTGTCGTGTGGGTGTTCTTTGGCCCCGACCACTATCGGTTTCATTGGGGGATTCCTGTGGCATTGGTCGTGCTGGCAACCATTGGCGAATTGATTGAGTTTTTGACGTCGGTGTTGGGCACCAAGAAGCTGGGCGGTTCCACGCGGGGAGCAACGCTATCGGTGATCGGTTCGATTGCCGGCGGAATGGTCGGCGCTACCATTGGCATCCCGTTTCCAATCCCGCTGGTGGGAATGCTGATCGGCTCGATCTTGTTCGCCGGTGTGGGGGCCTGGATTGGTTCCACGTTGGGTGAAAAGTGGGTTGGAAAACCGATGAAGGAAAGCGTCAAAATCGGCGGCGTTGCATTCTTGGGCCGGCTCATCGGGACCGCCGGTAAAATGATGGTCGGCTCAACGATGGTTGTGCTGGTGATCGCTGCTCCCTTCGTTCCCTTGTTGACGAACTAATGAGTTGCTAGTCGGTTATCGCTTCGGCGTAAGCGGACTCGAGTTGCTGCAAGTGACGGCGAGCATGCTGGGAGATAAAATACAACCACTGATAGAGGTCGATCTTTCCCAAATCGTTCACCGTCATGGTGACTTTTGCCAACGCCCCCACACCCTCAGAGATTTTCACATTCAAGTCGAGGCACTGGGCCAATTGCTGTTTCAGGCGTGAGCGGATTTCAGCCAGCGACACGTCCCCCGTGGGTTCCATGTGGTCGGGGTTTTTCCAGTGGAAACTACCTCTCACTCCGATCAAAAGCAGCAAATCCAGATCCGATTCTGCCTCAACTGCTTCTTCGGCCGCCTTGGCTTGGTCGCCTTTCGCGAAACGCTGAGCCGCTTTGTCGGCATGCTTGTTCAGTGTTAGCAGCAAAAAATGATTGGTCAAATAGACGTGCTCAAGGATCTGGGCAATCGACCAAGTGCCATCGGCGCGTGCAAAATTGATGACCGGCTCGGGTTTGTCAAACCATTCGTCGATGGCTGCAAAGACTTCGTTGAGCGATCGTTCAATTTCAGCGGTGGTTTTTTTGTGTGACATCTGGAAAAGGGCAGGGCGGTGAGAAACTGAAAATGGGGACCATCGTGGTCGGCGGTCAATCCAATGGCTCGACGAACTTTAGATCGTGACACTCCAACCACGTCGGGGGTTCGAGTTTATCGGCCAGTCGCTCCAGCGCAGATTCAGGAACGACATGGTCGCGTTCCCTGTTTTGTTGCAACAGTCGGTTCCACGCCGGCTCTAGATAGACGATCTCAATGCGAGCATCGTACTCCTGAAACAGTTTTAACCAACGCGCCCGGGTGACGGACATCGTGTTGGTCGCGTTGAACGCGAAAGCTTGGCCAGCTCGCAAATGCTCGCGACAAAGATCTTTGGCACGTTGGGCAACGACGCCTTGGTTTTCCGTGGGAGCGATTTTGAGTTCCCGCCGAATACGATCCAAGGAAACGATCGGCAGATCGGGCCGATTTTGCGCCAGCCACGTGTCTTTGCCGCTGCCGGGCAAGCCCGACATCATCGTCACGGTGCAGCGAAAATCTTCATGAGGAACGTATCCTAAATTCGGAGCCTCGCTGTGCGCCCAAGTAAAACGATGATGCTCCGTTTCGAAAGGGTAGGGCTGTTGCAAACAGTTTTGCTCCTGAGAGAGCAATTCCCAATACCGCAGATTCTCTTCCGGTCGATTCATGCTCTCTGTGTCGCGGCCTCGCGTGTCAGCGAGGGCGAACAGGTACAGCAATTGATTGTTCAGCAACCAAGAAAGCCGAATGACTTCGTTTTCTGGATGCTCTTTTTCGGACAGAAAGTTTGGCCGACCGTGGTAGCGGACAAGTTTTGCAATCGATTCTCGGGTGCGCGTGTCGCATTCCAGTTGGCGCAGGATTTTACGAGCCAATCGCTCGCCTTTGACGGCGTGGTTGGGAGTGCTGATGGCACCAGTGGTCGGATCGATTGTCGTGGTCAATGGTTTGGCCGCGTCGTGGAACAGAGCCGTCATCGAGAGCACGTTTTGCGATTCGGCATCCAAAGTGGGCCACGCCGAAAGTTGCTTCAGTTGTTGGCAGACCATCTGAGTGTGCGTCCAGACATCGCCTTCGGCATGCCAGCGGGAATCTTGGGCGCAGTTGGCCATCTCAATGGCCCACGGTTGAGACTTTGCCCAATCGAGCTGCTGATCAACGGAGAGAGTTTTGAGTTTTTGCCAGTTCATCATGACCAGATATCCGCGTTGGGTTCCAGTTCGTTGGGAACCATTTCTTGATGCTGCCAGTGAGCGTTTTGATTGATGCTGTCGACAAATTCAGGTCGAACCATTTTGGCGCGAGCGGTGACTTCGGTTTCCGATTCAATTCTAAGATAGATGCCCTCCATCAAAGTATCCGGACGACCGGTAACCGGATGAATAAATTCGCTGTCAAATTTTGATTCCGCGATGAAGGATGTGAGTTCCTTTTGATTGGTAACTTTTCCTTGGTGGACCACCG
Organism: uncultured Pirellulaceae bacterium; assembly: GCA_964510005.1. Taxonomy (GTDB): domain Bacteria; phylum Planctomycetota; class Planctomycetia; order Pirellulales; family Pirellulaceae; genus Mariniblastus. The sequence goes on along the minus strand of CAZDZX010000264.1, from coordinate 801 downwards.
GGACGGTTTCAACGCCAGTGTTTTGCAGTCGCTCCAATCGCTGCTGAAGCGGCAGGAAGACCTGTTCCTGTTTGTCGTAGATGTCGAACTCAAAGAAGTAGTGGGGCAAACGGCGGTAGGCGATCGTGTGTTTGGCGTAGAGCCATTCGCCAAACAGGATAAATTGTTCGCCCAGCATTTCCTCCCAGCAGTTTCGTTTGGCGTGAGCCCATTGCTTGAACAAATCGTATTGCGGGTGCATGCCTTCGGTGATCAGATGTCCTCGGCACTGCAGGATCAGTTCGCCTTCAGCGATGTGAATGCCGACGTTGGTGCCGTCGATTTTTTCTTCGACGATCAGCGATTCGTCTGCGATGAACTCGATCGAATCGGCCTCGGACATGCGTTTGTCATCGGGCGTACCGGTAGCGCCGAAGAGGTGAGGTGTTCGTGGATATTTGACGAAATTGCCGCGCGATGTGCCCATCGAAATCTCCCTCTGGATGGCCGAATCAACGGGACAAGTTTTGCAGAAAAAGGTTCGCAAAAAAACAGCATTTTTAAGGCTTATGCGAACCTGATTTGCCCCTGGGTATCAAGCGTTTGGTAAAATGTTTTTTTGTTCTTTGGGGTGCCGAAAATGAGTCTCATCGACGACGACAAGCCTTACATTGTTCAGGTGCCTGATGTGATCGATGCCGATCAATGTCAGGCTCTGATCACACGAATTGAATCTCTTAAACCGGCGATTGCTCCGATCAATTCAATGTCCGGAACTCGGGTGCGAACCGACATTCGCAACAACGAGCGAGTCATGTTTGA
>CAZDZX010000263.1:0-6075 GCA_964510005.1 uncultured Pirellulaceae bacterium | reverse complement strand
GGTTGAAACCCGAGGCTAATTGCTTTTGTCCCTGCGGGACATTTCAACGCCACTTCGTGGCGACAGTAAGTGCCATTGGGACAACACTTTGCCGCTAGTTTATATACAGGCGGTTACTTATGCTCCGCCTTTGATTCAAAACACAATCCCAACTCCCGGTTGTTGCTGCAATGAAACGACGCATTGGAAAAACAGACATCATGGTCACGCCAGTGGCGCTGGGGTGTTGGCCGATCGCTGGGATGACCAGTCTGGATGTTAACGAAGCGGACTCACTGGCGACGCTGGCCGCGGCCATGGATGCGGGGATCAATTTTCTTGACACGGCCTACTGTTACGGTCGCGATGGCGAAAGTGAAAAACTGATCGCCCAAGCCATTCGCGGACGGCGCGATCAAGTCGTGATCGCCAGCAAAGGCGGCGTTCACTGGGACGCCGACGGCGGGCACGTGCTGGCGGGCTCCAAAGACAGACTGATTTTCGAATGCGAAACCAGCCTCGCGCGACTGGGCATCGACACCATCGATTTGCATTATCTGCATCGCCCTGACCCACAGGTTCCGGTTGAAAAAAGCGCCGAAGCGTTTACGGACTTGTTGGCCGCGGGAAAGATCCGCAGTGTCGGGGCTTCCAATTTCAACTTTGAGGAACTGAATCGGTTCCACGATATCTGTCCGATCTCCGCCGTGCAATTGCCTTACAATATTCTGCAACGGGAGATTGAACAGGATATCGTTCCGTGGTGTCGCGAGCGTGAGATTTCGATCATGAATTACTGGCCGCTAATGAAGGGTTTGTTGGCTGGGAAAATTCGACGTGGTCACGTGTTTGATCCGAACGACAAACGGCTTGGCTACGATGTCTTTCAGGGCGAAGCTTTTGAGCGAGCCCAATGTCTTGTGGATCGTATCGACGCGATCGCAGCGGAGACAGGCAAGACGGTGGCGCAGGTTGTGGTCAATTGGACAATGCAACAGCCGGGGATTACGTCGGTTTTGTGCGGCGCCAAGCGAGATTGGCAAATCGAAGAAACCGCAGGTGCGATGGGTTGGCAGTTGACCGCGGATCAAATGTTGTCAATCGAAAATGAATGACGATCGCAATCCTTCACGAGAAAACGGGGATGAATCGCCGGCAGCGGTCGAGAGCTCTGACAAATCCAAAGAGCCTTCAGAAAGTGTCAGGCGAAAGTTTCAAGAAGAGTGCTTTACTGGCGCATGGATTGGATCCATGTTGGCTGGCATGCTCTATCCGTTTTTCTTGTCTGGAGGCTTGGTAGTTTTTCAGTTGATAGATGCCATCGCGGGTTTGCACGTGTGCGCGATGCTGGTCGGTGTCGGCATGGTGGTAGGTGCCATCTCAGGCGCCGTTGGGGTTTTTATCGTTTGTGAAGCCAATCAGATGTTGGGCCATCCGCTTAGCGGGCGCTATGCCGGGATCACGGCAGGGAGTCTGTCCGGATACATGTCCACTTGTTGGGTTTGTGTTGCGGTCCTGTTTCAATTTTCGATTTTCGAATTCACGTTGGCCTGTCTTTTGGGGCCCGTGTTGGCGTCGACGATGAGCGCTGCGGGGGCCTATTGGGTGATGAAGCGGAACGTGACGTCTGACGAGTCCTCGATTACTCCCGCGCACTGGAGGCTTTCGGTCTCTCATTTGCTGATGGCCATGTTAATGTTCTCATTGCTGCTTGCCGTTTCCAGTCCATTCGGTGCAGTGAGCGTAGCTGTTGCGCTGTGTGTGTCGTTGTCGGATGGTTGGTGCTCAACGGCCTGATCCTTGGGTTTTTCAAGTGGATCGGAACCTGATAAAATTCGGTGCCTTGTTGGGTTGTGCTGTTTCTGGGAAATTTTCGTAGCTCTTACGAATTCCAGAGAGGTTTCGTTTTTCGCATATTTTGCGAGTGTTTTGGAAAAGTGAATACTATGAAATTGGCTCGAACGTTACTGCTTTTGTTGATGTGTTGTTCCGTTGTTGGTTTTGCCTCCTGTGGCCAATCAACCGATGTTTTCGATCCGGTCGTTAGCGTTGACGAATCCAACGAAGAAATGAATCAAGCGGTGGCAAAAGCCCGGGCAACGTTCAACCAATTTTTGGAAAACCGGGAGAAATTCGAGATAGCCAGCGTGAAGTTTGGCATTCCTACATCGGATGATTCTCTTGAACACATTTGGTTCAGCCCCACCGAAATCACCGATAGCGAGATCACTGGAGTTTGCGCGAACGCCCCTGCGAAGGTGCCGGGTTTGAAATTAGGAGACACCCGAAAGTTCAAACGATCTGAGCTGACCGATTGGATGATTATGGATGGAAGCAATTGCTACGGTGGATACACGATCCGCGTGCTGGTCAAAATGGACCCAGAGAACGCACCGCCGATGAATTTCGTCGACTTCTAGAAAGCGTGAAACCGCAGGGATTCAAATAGACTCTCGCTGTTGAAGCGGGAATCGATTTTATCGGAGCCCCCGGCCGAGATTTTTAACGATGAAGCTGGCTTTGTTTTGTTGCTGCACTGTTCCGTGAATTTCAGGTCGAGCTTTGGCGGCAATGATGGCGCGGCCGCGACGCTCCAATTCGGCTTCGACTTCAGATTGAAGGATCAGTGTTGGGCTGACTGAAACGCCAACCGGAGCAACGCTGCGCCCCGTTCCACGTGAAAGGCCTGAGCGCGATGATGAAGTCGCCGATGTGGAAGCACCGGCAATCACCAGCGTGCCGCCGTCGGGAACGCTGACCGTCGTGTTGACGCTAAAGGAACTTACCGTCGGCAACTGAATGACTTGGGCGGACGCGAAATCTGCCGATAACGCGATGCCGAAAAATAGAGCTGTTAGAAAGCAACAACGGACCATTTTTAAATTCCCTGTTCAGTAAGCCGTGAGCGGTAATTTTGAGCGACCATGTGATAGTCGCTCATAGATATTGTAGCCGATCGTCAGGCCTGTTCCATCGAATCCCGCAGCGTCTGGCGATCATGCTCAATTAAAGCATCGGTCAAAAAGCTGACGTTGCCTGCAATAATCTGGTCCAATTTGTAAATCGTCAAGCCAATTCGGTGATCGGTGACACGATTGTCCGGAAAGTTGTAGGTTCGAATACGTTGGCTGCGGTCACCCGAGCCGACCAGCGATTTTCGCTCGCTGGCACGTTTTTCGTTTTCTTCGCGCTGCAAGTGTTCGTAAATCCGGGATTTCAGCACGCGGAGGGCTTTGGCCAAATTCTTGTGCTGGCTTTTTTCGTCCTGAATGCTGACCACGATTCCGGTTTCAAAGTGGGTCAAGCGAACGGCGGAATCCGTTTTGTTGACTTTCTGGCCACCTGGTCCACTGGCGCGATAATTGTCGCGGCGGTATTGGTCGGGGGACAGTTCGACTTCGACGTCTTCGGGTTCGGGCAAGACCGCGACGGTGGCGGCGGAAGTATGAATCCGGCCCTTGGTTTCGGTTTCGGGAACGCGTTGAACACGGTGGCCGCCGCTTTCATATTGCAGCTCGCGATAAACGCCTTCGCCTTGGATACCGATGGTGATTTCTTTAAAGCCACCGACTTCACTGGAGCTGGAGTTGAGGACTTCCACTTTCCACTTTTTGACTTCGCAGTGTCGCTGGTACATGTTCCACAGATCGCCTGCGAACAGAGCGGCTTCATCGCCACCGGCACCGGCACGAATCTCCATTACGCAGCGGGTGCGGTTGGCGTCTTCACCCCCGATGGTCATGTCCAGCAGGCCCGCCCAGATGACTTCACGTTCGGCGGTCAAGGTTTCGATTTCGGCTTCGGCCAACTCGCGTTCGTCGGAGTCGTCGCTTTGAGCCATCTCTTTAAGTTCGTCAATTTCGCCAATGATGGTCTTGAAGCGCCTGTACTTTCCGGCCAGCTTTGCCAGCGAACCGTGCTCGCGGGCGACCGCTGCCATGCGGTTGGCATTGCCAAGCACTTCGGGGTCGGAAAGGCTTTTTTCAAGTTCAAGAAAGCGGTTGAGCTTTTCGTCAAGCATCTCGCGCATGGGATCGTCCAATTAAAAATATAGAATGAGTCAACAAAACACAGGAATCGCGCAGAGATACGAGCTAATCGAAGAAGCTGCGGCGAAATTTCATTTTTGCAAAAAAGTGACTCAATGGAGGATCCCAACCAAAGCGTGCTGTTACAGTTCTGTTTCAGCCGTCAGAATAGAGGACAGCTTAATAACTGACAACAGTAAGCCATTTTTGTTCGTGAGATTGCAGTAAACCATGTTCGAACTTATCGCTCAGGGAGCTATTGGCGCGGATCGGTGGCGAGTCGAAATACCGCCGGACCAGCCGCTGGAGCTGGGACGAGACGCCAGCCCCTTCCGGACAGCTTGGGATTCGCAGGTTTCTCGCCGGCACGCGATCCTGACCCTGCATGACGACGAACTGCAAGTCGAGCGGCTGGCAGCGGCGCGAAATCCAGTTTTCTTCGGGGGGAAAGAAAAAGACTCTTTTCGGGTGAAACCGGGCGAGCATTTTGTCATCGGGTCGACCACCTTCATGATGACCAACGAGCGGGCGATGCCGACCTTGGACCTGCCCAAGCCTGTGACGCAGAAACGTTTTTCGGCAGAGTTTCTGCGCAGCAACGTTGAGTATGTGGATTCAGATCGGCGGATCCAAGTCCTGAATCGGTTGCCCAAGGTCATCTCCAGCGCTGGCAATGAAAAGGAGCTGTATACGCGGCTGGTCAATATTCTGATGGAGGGAATTCCGGCTTCGACCTCCGTCGCGATTTTTCAGCAAGAAGATTTGGAGGCCGATCAAGCCGCAGTCACGAAAGTGCTTCACTGGGATCGGCGGCGTCTGACCAGCGGCGATTTTGCTCCCAGTGAAAAATTGATCCGGCAGTCCGTCGAAGAACAGCAAACCGTTTTGCATATTTGGAATCAGAAACGTGCCGGCAGCATTGAATACACTTTGGACATCGAAAACGATTGGGCGTTTGTTTGTCCGTTAACCGCTTCCACGACTCAGGGCTGGGGGATTTACGTCACGGGTAAAAATCGATCGTCACAGTCTGCTGGCGGTTCGATGGGTTCCGGGACGGGTGAACAAGACCTCAATGGCGATGTCAAATTTTGCGAGCTGATTGCCTCGACGTTGCAGAATCTAGTGGAAGCCCAATTACTGGAGCGGCGACAAGCCAGCTTGCGATCGTTTTTTTCGCCGGTGGTGGTGGAAGCGTTTTCCGATCGAGATGCGGAAGAAGTTTTGCGACCGCGGGAATGCGATGTGTCGGTATTGTTTTGTGACTTGCGCGGATTCTCCAAAGCCTCTGAGCGAATGGCGGGCGATCTGTTGGAGCTGCTTTCGCGGGTGAGTAATTCGCTGGGCATCATGACCCGTTCGATCCTCGATTTCGGCGGTGTGATCGGTGACTTTCACGGCGACGCTGCGATGGGGTTCTGGGGTTGGCCGCTGGATCAGGAAGATCGAGCTTGCCGCGCGATTCAGGCTTCGCAGCAGATTCAGGAAGAGTTCGCCAAAATTGCTTTGGATCCGGATCATCCCCTGAAGGATTTTCGGATGGGAGTCGGGATCGCGACGGGTTCTGCGGTGGCCGGAAAAATTGGGACCAGTGACCAAGTGAAGGTCACGGCTTTCGGTCCGGTGGTCAATCTCGCGTCTCGTCTTGAGGGCATGACGCGTTGGTTTGGTGGCTCCATTTTGATCGATGAAGAAACCGTTTCCGAAGTCCGTTCCCAAGCGAATAATTTTCAGCTGCAGCGGCTGGGAGTTTTTCTGCCATTTGGCTTACGCGTGCCAGCGGCGATTCATCGACTGGTGCCGTCGGAGTTAGATCGCTCCAGCGACGTCGTCGAGGCTTACGATCGAGCGTTGGAGCAATTTGAGGCGGGCCGCTGGAACGAGGCCGTGCAGGTGCTTGCCGCTGCGGATCCAAATGAACCCTGTAGCCAGTTTTTGTTGAATTATATCCGTAGCAATCGCACTGCTGAAAACGGACCACCGATGGGGTTCGGTGGCGTTATCGAAATGAAAACGAAATAAGGCTTGCGTATTAGGCAGCCTTACGGATTAGGCAGCCTTGCGGATT
>CAZDZX010000262.1:2854-6135 GCA_964510005.1 uncultured Pirellulaceae bacterium | reverse complement strand
CAGCATGAGCATGCCCAATTTGCGGTTCTTCCTTGCCGTTGGGTTCCGAGTCGGTGGATCAACATGGTCACGCAAGCATGGCCACCCATGTTTATCTTTTCAGTAACTCCATTCCCGCCTGGATGATCTTTGCGTGATCAAACGCTAATTCCGGTAATTCATCCATTTTAAACCAGCGTGCGTCGGCGGCGTCATCCGCAGCCACGGCGCCATCGGACTCCGAGGCGAATGCCAGAAATGCGATTGTGACCACCCGCGCCCGCGGGTCCCGCTCAACCGCCGAAAAGGCTCCAATCTGCTGAACATTGCCGACCTTCAATCCGGTTTCTTCTTGCAGCTCTCGGACCGCACATTGTTCGGCCGATTCATCCATGTCCATGAATCCACCGGGCAGCGCCCAGCTACCGGCAAAGGGATCATTTTTTCGTTGGATCAGCAAGATCTTGTCGCTCTCGCGATCAAACGTCATGACATCTGCACTGACCGACGGTCGCGGATAATCGTAAGTAAACGGCATGGTTTCGGTTCCACGATTAAGTTGTTGGGGCGTTGGCCATCACTGGCGGTACCGGGCAATCCAGCGATTCCGACATCGCGCGAAACATTTCGGCTTCTTCGACGGTGACCTGTTTGTCGTAGGCAATCGCCGCCGCCATGGCCGTTAGGATCTTCTTTTTGATCACCGGTGCGGCCGTGTTGACTCTGGCGATGTCCAAACCCAATTGATCGGCGTTGATCGATTCTCCCAATGCGTTATTGTCCCAGTCGCTTTTGCCCAGCGAAGCCATCGCCGCATCCCAAGCCTTGTGGGCTTCGGTGGCATCCGCGTGGCCGACGCGAACAAGAACTGCCAACAGCCGACAGATTTCGTTTTTCAGCGGATTGATGGCCCAGATTTTCACGCGGGGAGGTTTGACGGTGCCAAATCGACGATCGAGGTGAACCATCAAGTGATGCCGCAAAAAGAACTCGAAAAAATCGACGTGCTGATCTGCGTCCACCAGCAGATTAACGCTCTTGCGAAACGACTCAAACTGCTCCGGTGACATGCCCGTCAACGTGCCTTGCAGGATCTCGAAAACAGGCAGCCGAAAACGGGCTTCCAGTTGGTCAACGGGTTCCATTAACTCGATCGTCCGATCGATCGTGGCTTGGCCTTCGTTGTTTGCCAATGCGTGCAGTTGGGCGCGGCGGATGGTGGTTTCTGCATTCAGTAGCGAAACGAAAACAATGCATCTGGCATCGAAAACATCGCGGGAAGCATCCACCAACACGTCGGGGATCCGATCGACCACGATTTCAGAATAAACGACGTCTTCTTGATCCGGGTTGCCAATTCCAGCGATCAGAATCAGAGGGTCAATCGGAAACTGGCTGTCCAGAAAACCACCTAAGATGTTTCGGCCCATGCCGAAGGTGCGGTTCTGGTGTTCCTGCTCGCGTTCCTCGCGTCTGCGATCGGCTTCTTGTTGCCTTTGCTGGAGCTTGAATTTTCGCTCGGCATAACCCATGTAGTCGCCATCGAATCGAGGTTCAATCCGGGAGATGCGATCATCTAGAGGCGGGTGTGTGGCAAAGAAGCTGCCTCGGTTTCCAAACATCGATCCGAAAAACATGTGGCTGGCTTCTTCGGCCAAGGGATTGTTGATCTGCGAGCTTTGGGCACCGATCATCTTCAGGGCGCCCGCGATGCCTTCGGGGTTGCGAGTGAATTGCACGGCGGAGGCGTCGGCCAGGTACTCCCGCTGTCGCGAAACGGATGCTTTGATCAGTCGGGCAAAGAAAACTCCGATCCAGCCGATCGCCAGCAAGCCAATCGCCAGCACCAAGATCGCGGCAGCCCCTTTGGAATCGTCCCGCGACGAACGGCGATGCCGTGCCCCCGCGCCTCGCAGCAGAGAATAGCCGATCATGGCCAGCAGTTGGATGCCATGCAGGATGCCGATCATGCGAATGCTCATCCGCATGTCCCCGTTCAAAATGTGGCTGAACTCGTGGGCGACCACGCCTTGCAGTTCATCTCGGTTGAGGGTTTCGATGGTGCCGCGGTTGAGGCCCACCACGGCATCGTCGGTGGTGAATCCGGCGGCAAAGGCGTTGATGCCGTCTTCATCATCCAAGATGTAAACCGGAGGGACGGGTGTGCCGGCGGCCAAAGCCATTTCTTCGACAACGTTGAGGATCCGCCGTTCTTCTAGGACTGACGAATTGGTCGGCAGTTTGCGTCCGCCCAACAATGAAGCCACGTTTTCGCCACCGCCGCGCAGCGAGGCAATTTTGTAGGCGCTGCCGGCGCCGATCAAGCTGCAGACACCAGCGGAAATTCCTGTAAACAAATCCAAGCGGAAGTTGCTGGCCAGCGAGGCGGCACCGAGTTCCTCGCCGCTATAAGTTCGGAGTCCGAAAAAGGCAATCGTGACCAAGATGTAAACGGCCACCACGAGCACGGCGATCGCGATCAAGAACATCACGATCAGTTTGCGGGTGTTCTTACGGGCAAGTTCCTGGCTGGCGAAAAAGTCCACTGCGTTTCTCAGTCAGAAGGATCGATGGGTCGCCGGCGCGGGGACTTTCAAGGAGGTAGATCGGATTCTTAAAACTAAAACGCAACCGACGGAACTTTGCGTTCTTCGGGATCATCGACTTGGAGAAGCTCCGCATCGCCGAAGCCCATCATGCCAGCCAGTACGACGGTCGGGAAGACTTCGCGTTTGTTGTTGTACGATGTGACGGCGTCGTTGTAGCCCTGACGCGCGTAGGAAACTTTGTTTTCCGTTGACGTCAGTTCTTCTTGGAGGGCCATCATGTTTTGGTTGGCTTTCAGATCGGGATAGTTTTCCGCGATCATCATCAAACGGCCGAGGGCTCCGTTGAGTCCTGTTTCGGCTTGCATCATGCCCTGCATCGAAGACGCTTGGCCGGGGTTGGAGGCGGCAGCTTTCTGAGCGGCCATCGCTTGGTTTCTGGCTTCGATCACCTGAGTCAGGGTTTCCTGCTCGTGTTCCATGTAGCCTTTGGCAGTTTCAACCAGATTAGGAATCAGGTCGTGTCGACGTTTCAGTTGAACATCGATTTGAGAATAGGCGTTCTCGTAACGGTTTCTCAGTTTGATCAAACCGTTGTAAGTGCCGGTGAAGAACATGAACATGACGAGCAGCAGGACGGCTACCACGATGATGATGCCGATAGCGATGGGCGACATTTTGAGTTCCTGTTAAACAAAACAGAGCAAACGGATCAAACACCGTCTAGCGAAAAGGAGACGGGCAGGCGCCCATCTC
>CAZDZX010000262.1:1527-2754 GCA_964510005.1 uncultured Pirellulaceae bacterium | reverse complement strand
GAGCAAACGGATCAAACACCGTCTAGCGAAAAGGAGACGGGCAGGCGCCCATCTCCATTTCAGCTGACTTAATCAATTCAAATCAATTCAAATAATTCGGAGCCCGATAACTACCGGGCTAAAAATTACCTATCAGGATTTTTTCGCAGGTTGAGATGCCGACTTTACAGCTGCAAATCGCTCTGCGACAGCATCCCAGTTCACGACATTGAAGAATGCCTGAACGTAATCGGGGCGACGGTTCTGGTAGTTCAGATAGTAAGCATGCTCCCACACGTCGATACCAAGGATCGGAGTGTGTCCATGCATCAGTGGATTGTCTTGATTGGCAGTGCTTTCCACGTGCAGTGATTTGCCATCGAAGCACAACCAACCCCAGCCGCTTCCGAAGCGTGTTCCTGCGGCGGCTGCGAATTGCGATTTGAATTCGTCAAAGCTTCCGAAGGTTTCATCGATCGCTGCGGCCAATTCGCCGGAGGGGCTGCCACCGCCGCTGGGGCTGATGACGGACCAAAAGAGTGAGTGGTTCGCGTGGCCGCCACCGTTGTTCTGGACTGCTGTGCGTTTGTCTTCAGGAACAGCGCTCAGTTTTGAGATGACTTCTTCAATGGGTTTGTCAGCCAAGTCAGTGCCCTCGAGGGCTGCGTTGACTTTAGTGACATAGCCGTTGTGATGCTTGCTGTGATGGATTTCCATCGTGCGGGCATCGATGTGGGGCTCGAGCGCGCCGTAATCGTACCCAAGTTCGGGCAAAGAATAAGGCATGAGATTTCCTTAAAAAAAGGTGACTGTTGGATTTGGCTGCTACATGAAATTAGCGACCGACAGGATATACCAGGTGGAAAGCTTGATCAACAAGGCGGTCGTTTTCCCCGGGTTCTAGCTTGGTTTTGACGGTTGTGAGGGAAGCTTTCGTTTGTAACGAGTCGATGTGGTTGGAGCTCTCAGCCGTTTTGGCTCTAGCCCTCTGGCCACGGTTGAGTCGCCCAACGGTGGCTATCGCCCAATGGCACGCACTTACTTTAGAGTGTTGCCAAGAAGTGGCGTCGAAATGTCCGGAGGGACAACAGTAATTGGGTTGGGGTTTTGACGCGGCTTTTGTGATCCAACCTGTCGCGTCCCTGAGTCGGAATCGATCTTGCAGACGAGTCGCCCCATTCCGGCTCAAGGCGGTACTGCGAACGTCCCCGCGCATTCCGGCTGAAGGTGCCTAACTAACTAACGAAC
>CAZDZX010000262.1:0-1427 GCA_964510005.1 uncultured Pirellulaceae bacterium | reverse complement strand
AACGAACTCAAGGCGGTACTGCAAACTTTCAGGTTTGGTTTTGGTGCTGCTGTGTTAGCGACCGGGGATCGGTTTTCCTGCAGAATCGACTTTCACCTGAGACGCTTCATCGGTGATCATCATGTATCGGCGTATCTCCCCCATCAGGCGAGGGGCAAGATTGGTGTTGTTCGAGTAGAACCATTTGCGTCTGGAGCCGCAAATTTCGATTCGGATGAAGCTCTTGAGTCGAAGGCGGTCCTCGTCCGATTCCACTTCGCGAAATTCAAAGGTCACCGCGAACCGGCCTCGCTTGGAGGGATCCGAATCATCGTCAATCTCGATTTCAATAGAGGCGAAGTCCTTTTCGACTTGGCGAATATTGGCTTCGTATTCGGAGATGAACCCGCGTAGCTTTTCCACCAGTACGGTAACCGGTGTTTGGGTTACGAATTCTTCGCAAAGAATCGCTTTGCGTGATTTGGCTCGCCACTCAATCCCACTGGGCGACTTTCTGGCGACAGGCTTCATGGCTGAGCCGCGAGAATCGGTGGCAGCGACGACTTGGTTGCGTCCGAGATCCTTCGCTTTCATCAGCGCCGAATCGGCTCGGACGAAGAAATCGGTAGTGGTCTCATTAGGGCGCAGCTGTGAAACGCCAAAACTGGCGGTGATGCATTTGCCATTGAGCATCGGAAGGGCTCGCGTTTCCAAGGACTGGCGAATCTGTTCGGCTCGTTCAATGGCGGATTCGATATCGCACTCCGCACAAAGGATCACAAACTCTTCACCGCCATAGCGACACACCAAGTCCTGAGATCGGACGAACTCTTTGAGCTGGCTGGCGAACGCAATCAAGGCTTGATCGCCGATGTGATGATTGAACCTGTCATTGATCGATTTGAAATAATCGATGTCGCAGATGATCAAGCAGCAGTTGTAGACTTGAGCAAGCTCACAGGTGCGAATCGATTCCTTGAGGACGCGCTCGAATTCGCCGCGATTGGCGACTTGAGTGAGCGGATCCAGTACCGAGATCTCATAGAGGTCGCGTAGCTGTTTTTGCAGGTCGAGTTGAACGGAGGTGTCGTGAACGAGTACCACGGCTCCCTGAATAACGTTCTGGGTGTCGATAACCGGCGTGGCGGTCAGTTCGATTTTTACGTCGCGGCCACTGCGACCGATGATACGAAAATCGCCCTTGCGAATTTTTCCGGCTTGCATGCAGGCTGCGACTGGGCAGGCGGTATCTTCGACGGGCGCTCCGGAGGGAGAGTAGAGATTCATCATCGAAGGGCGGACGACCAATCCAATCGCATCGGCTTCATTGACGCCGGTCAGCTTTTCGAGGGACTTGCTCCAAGTGCGAACTTTGTACTGCCGATCGATAAACACGACGCCTTCGCGCAGGCAGGAAAACAGCGTGTTCAAATAGGGCAGCCAGTCGT
>CAZDZX010000261.1:0-6138 GCA_964510005.1 uncultured Pirellulaceae bacterium | reverse complement strand
AAGTCAGAACCGGGTCCATCGAAGAACGCGTATTGTTGACAACGTACGCCAGTGGTTCCTCCAGCTTTAACTTCTTGGTGCGTGTTTCGGCATTGCTAACCATGCCGTCAATCACACTCTGTGGCAAACCGCCCAACTGACCTTTGGCAACTTCGGTATATAGCTCACCTTCGTCCTTGAGGACGTTTTGGCTGAAACGAGTATAGTGGTCGGCCAGCTTCTGATTGATTTTCGAAAGTTTGGATTTGTCATCGTCCGACAAATTGGCTCCCTTGCGAACGAAGGTTTTATACTGATCGTCCAGCAACCGTTTTTGGGCAACGTTCAGCGAGTCCATTTCGCCCGAATGGACTGATTGAATCCGTTTGAACAAACCCTTGTGTTGGACAACCCAATCGGAATGCTTGGCCAACAAGGGCGCGACTTTCGCTTCGATGTCAGGAATGGCTCCGATGTTCAGATTGCTTGAATAGACACCGAAAAGATCTGAGACACGGTCAAGCGATCGGCCTGCGTGTTCCATGGCTTGGATCGTATTTGCAAAAGTCGCGGGATCGCTGTTGTTGGCAATCTTCTCAATATCCTGCTTTGCCAATTCGATCGCTTGGTTGAACGCCGGCAAAAAGTCAGCTTCGTTGATGCTCTTCCAAGGAGGTACGCCGCCGTAGGGACCGGTCCACTTTTCCATCAATACACGGTTGGTCAACGTTGCTTCCATTTTTTCCTTCTTGTCTGATCCATCTTCGTCCTGTGCGAATGACTGTTGGCCAACAACAAGGCTGGCAATCAGGGTCAACAACAGGGCTGCAATTTTGTCTTTTCGCATCACAATTCCGAAAAATTCAAGTCTGTTTCTGTTCGTCGTTTTCAAATCGCTTCCACTCACCCTCGATCAATCGCTCGTGGGGGCGGAACCGACTTTTGTAAAGCATATTCGGTGAATCCTGAACATAGAACCCAAGGTACAGGTGCTTCAGCTTTTTAGTTTGGCACAGTTGAATCTGTTTTAGAATCGAATACGTCCCCAAGCTATCGCCGCGGATCTCCGGATCGTAGTAAGTGTAAACCGCAGAGAAGCTGTCTTGGCCGACGTCGCAGATGGCGACTGCCACCAATTTGCCGTCTTGCCGATAAGTGATTTCGAAGGAATCTAAGCAACTTCGCACGAACCCCCAAACGTACTCTTCGATGTCGATGTCCGTTTCGCGTTTGGCCAACCCCCGTTGCTGACGATGCTTGTTAAATAACTGAACCCGCTCCTGATCTGCTTGGAGTTCACCGATCTGCTGCTCCAGCCTACGGTCTCCGCGATTGAGCACCCGCTTTGAATTTTTACTGAATTGGAATTGGTCACAATCGATACGAATCGATTGGCAAGCAGAACAACTGGGGCAATTGGTCTGGTAGAGAAACTCACCCGTTCGGCGAAAGCCTTTGGCCAGCCGGTCGTCCGTTTGAGCGGGCGAAACTTTGGACAGGGGCATGCATAACGGCATCCGCGCAATCTCTCCCTTGAGGTAGGGACACGGTTCCGTTTCATCGATGATCACGATGTCGCTAAATTCTGTCGCTTTCATGCGGCCGTCCAATCCGGCTCTCCAATAGTTTTGAGATACTAATGAGCATACCAAATGAACAATTCAATGGGTCAACCATGCCAATCAAAAGTAAACCGAATTTCCCAGGAAAACATCACGACATTTATGAAAGACGACCTTGTTTGGCATCCGCCGAAGTTTTTATCGTGAAAGTAAACAGCTGGCGTTTCGATGAGGATGAGCTTTGTTGAAGAAACCGGCCGCGCAAACACGACTCGGCACGGCCTAGGAAAGTTACTATTCCGTTGCTGCCACTCCGCGAGGAGAGGGCAGGGGTGAGACGACTTTCGGTCGCTCCCTCTTTCTCTGGTCTACCTATTAAGCGAGAGACAACCCCGCTGGCCCGCGCTACCGAGTCACCTTTAAGGCATCATCGGTGATTTCGACCTTCAATTGAGAACCTATCAAACAAGCACCCACCAGTTCTTCAAAAGAAGCGTCGGATACGTTGACATTGACTCCTTGGTTCAAGGCTTCAGCGCTGGCGGGATCGAACTCAAACGCTCTGCCAGTCTTAAGGGCAATCGTCTTGAGAATCGCACCTCGGCTTTGGGTTACTTCAAGCGAAAATACCGCTGTCCCCCCATCGGCCCCCGCCGATTTCTGAGACTGCACTTGCCACTGAATAAACTTGGAAATTTCTCCGACATCGCCGTCGAGCAGAACCCTCTTGCCTCGACTCTTTTTCCACAGGCCAGCAAACTGCTTTGGGATCTCGACACCGGGTTCGACCAGGACTCCGAACTTCGCAGTCTCAAAATCTGGAAAGGAAACCACCGTTGGCGCATCACTGGATTCGTCAATTTTCAACGCCGCACCCAACCCAGCCAGAAACAACGACACCCTTTCGCAACCGTTGAGCTTTGGCAAATCAAGGCCCGGCAAAACGTCAAAGGTCACCAACCCGTCTGGATCGACAAAGGCCAGCCCATCGTTCTCAAATTGCTGAACGATCTCCTTCGTCGAACTGGCCACTTCCCAGCGAGTTTCTTTGCGAGCGATCCATTTCTTGCGATCAACGGTTTTGGATTTTCGCAATTGTTTGGAAAGATCCTCGATCACGATCGGCAGGCGATCGGTTGTGTTTTTTGGCCCGACGTAGAGCACATCGCCCACCGCAGCCACGCCCAAATCATTGGCCGTAGCGACTTTCCAGACGACCTGTTCAACGGTCTGGTTGCGAACCGCCAGCGACTGCTTCAGCGAAGAATCGACGCGAGGATCAAGGTAGATCGCAATCTTCTTTTGCCGCGAGAACTTGGACAATTGCGCACCCAAGGGCCCGCCTACCCACGTCAGCGAGACCGGACTGGAACGTTGCTTCAACCGATTCGAACCGGTGAGCCAACTCTCCTGAGCCGTACAGTCGGGAATCGCGCTGGCACAAACCAGATAAACGGAACAAAGGAACCCGCAGAGCAGCCCGCGATGGGCTGAACGAAGATGACACTGTGTCCACCGCAACAAGGATAATGTAACCACAGCCTACCCAATCGACATATTCGTTAAGGATTGAAATTCAGAACCGCAAGCACCGTAAAACATGCAACTTCTGCCCCGCTAGAGACAGGGGAACGTTGTGAGAGTTCACCAAGCCAACTAAACTCGGGCTTGTTGCAAAAAGACCACACGTATTTATTTTGCAACATTACCCACTCCGCTGCCAGTCGGTTTTCGACCGGTACGTACAAATTCACCGCCCGCTAATCATCGAGGTACTCCGGCCATGTCGGAAAAGCTCCGCTACCCCATTTTGGACCGTTTTTACCAGCGGTACCTCGACGACGAAGATTCAGCAAATTTTATCCGCGGAGTGGTCGGTCACTACACAATTGGTTCCCTGCGTCGATTGGCCCAACATGGTCAAGTGACCAGCCGTCGGGCCGCCGTGATGATGATCGGCTTTATCGGTGATTTTTCTGAAAATGAGATCATGGGCAAGGCCCTTAGCGATCGCGACCGAGCCGTTCGCATGCTGGCTGACAACGGGATTCGCGATCTGTGGAGCCGCCAAGGCCAACCCGAAGAACAACTAAAACTCGGTCGGCTCTACAAATTGGTTACCAATCATCAAATGGATCAGGCGATTTTGGTGGCCAATGAACTGATCGATCTGAACCCCGAAATTGGTGATGCATGGAGCCAACGGGCGATCGCCTACTGCGCCAAAGGCGATACCATCGCGGCGGTCGAAGATTGCTGCGAGGCCCTCAATCGAAATCGGTATCACTTTCTGGCAGCGATCGGAATGGGCCACTGTTGTTTGCAGTTGGATGATAATAGCGGAGCGCTGTCTGCGTTTCGATTGGCATTGCAAATCAATCCCGATCTGGAAAACGTTCGCACACGAATTCATCAGCTAGAACGCGCGACTGGCAACTGAGCGACGGGCTCGATTGACAGCACTTTCTAAGCCAGTGTTAGACTAGGGAATTCGCGGAAAGTATTCCCGCCAAAGCCAGCGATTGATAGCAATCTAAGTGGAAACTTTTGCGGGCCGTTTTGAATTAATTGCAACGGTTACCAAATGTCGCCGAGCTAAATCGGTAGCCGAACATTCACTTCGGAATCCTGGCTAACCACCACCATAAATGGATTCCGCAGCACGACCCAAATTCGTAAGGAAACGAATATGTTCTCGTTCAGCTCATCAGCGAATTCGCTGACAGGTGGTTTGGCCCTCTTAATATTAAGTGGCGGAATTGCCCAAGCTCAATCCGGTTATCGCGAAGTTACTCAGCCGACGACTCTTACGTTTGGAGACTCGCCGGCTCAAGCTCAAACTTTCGCCCCAGCGCCTCAATCGTCTCCCCCAATCGTCCAGGGATCAGGTTCTTACAACGCGGCTGTTTCTCAGCCCAGCCAAATTGTCGACGATACTGGCTGCTACCAGTGTGCCGTCGAACCTGCCCCGGCTCCCGCCCCTCCCAAGAAAGACAAACCCAATCCGGTCGCGAAAAGTCACAAGACCGTGTTTTACGCGAATGACTTTAGCTATCTGGATGATCCTAACAACAGCTCGTTTGGTTTAGGTGACACCCTAAAGCGGCTTGGACAACGACGCAATCTGGATATTGGCGGTCAATTCCGTCTGCGATTGAACACCGAAAACGGCCAAGGCCAACAAGCCGGCTTTACTCGCTTTCAAGATACGGACAACCAATTCCTGTTGGCTCGACTGCGACTCTACGCCGACTGGCAAGTCTCAGATCGGATCCGAGTATTTGCAGAAGGTATTTACGCCGACGTGGTTGCTCAAAATGAAGAGTACATTCCGCGTCCGATCGACGAGAACTTCGGGGATTTCCTGAACCTGTTCGCGGATATCCAACTCAACGACAATACGTCGGTTCGAATCGGTCGTCAGGAGTTGTTGTTCGGTGACCAGAGACTTATCTCGCCACTGGATTGGGCCAACACACGTCGTACCTTCACAGGTGTTCGCCTGTCGTCAAAATACGAAAACGTCAACGCGGACCTGTTCTACACTCAACTGGTCCCCCCCAATGTTGACGAATTCGATACGCCCAACGAAGACATTAACTTCTTCGGTGGTTACCTGACCTTCACTCAGCTTGAAAACAAAGTCGTTGATCTGTATTACCTTGGTTTGATCAACGAGACCGGAGTCGACACGGACCTCGAACGTGTCAACACTTGGGGAGCACGCATCACCGGATCAACCGAGCGAAAATTGCTCTACGATGGTGAGTTCGCTGCTCAGTCAGGCACTCGCAACGTCACGGATCAAGACATCGTTGCTTTCTCTGGTACTGCCGGTGTGGGTTACAAGTTTGCTAACCGACGATGGAAGCCCGCTCTCTGGTTCTTTTATGATTTTGCTTCCGGTGACGACGCCAACGATGCGTCAGAATTCACCCGTTTCAATGAATTGTTCCCACTCGGTCACAAGTATCTAGGTTTCATTGACGCTGTGACTCGTGGAAACGTCCAGTCTCCAAACGTGCGTTTGGCTTTGGCACCATCGAACCGACTGAAGCTGTTGTTCTGGTACTACAACTTCCAAACCGACGAAGATACAGATATTATCACGTCACTGGGAGCCACTCCTGATCAGGACTTGACGTCTTCGGACTTCGGAAACGAACTGGACTTCACGGCCAGCTACCAGCTTACGCCACGTAGCAACGTGCTGTTCGGTTACTCTCGCTTCTGGAGAGGAGCACGAATCATCGGCGACACCGATGCTGATTTCGCCTACCTCCAGTGGCAAACGAACTTCTAGAAATATGTTTCGAACCGTTGTCTCAACAGTTTCAATGATGAAAGACTGTTGAGGCAACTTTTATTTGTACTGAGTGCAGGTGGTGGCATAGGCTTCCAGCGATTCCAGCCTGTGATCGAGCGCTTGCAAATTGTCCCAGAGAGACAAGCCGTGCGCCGAATTCTGTCGCCCCTTCGGGGCTTTGTGATTGTGTTAGGACACAACCACGGGCTCACGCCCGTGGCTACATGCTGTCACCCCTTCGGGGCTGAGTGAGCGCGTGCAAATTGTCCCAGAGAGACAGGCCGTGCGCCG
>CAZDZX010000260.1:0-6139 GCA_964510005.1 uncultured Pirellulaceae bacterium | reverse complement strand
TCAGCGTTTGACCTACACCGTTAGAAGTCACCATCTACACTTGGTTCTCAGATTGGCATCCCGCCACCGCACAATCGCCCTTGTTCTGATTATTGCAAATGATTCATAGCCTCTGCTGGTTTCACGGTGTTGTCAGAAAAATGAAACGTTGTTTTGCTAAATGGAGTATCATTCTCCAGTCGGTAATTAACTTGGATTTCAGTTTGGGTTCCGTGATGAAAAGTCTCTTTGTTTTGGCATCGTTTTCTGCTGCGATTGTCGTGTTGGGGATTTGTGGTTGCGACACTGGAACGGGTGACACAATTGCGGCGTCGACGCCGACTCTTGATCCGCCGCAAGTCACGGAGTCTGCAACTCCGATTCCGGTTCAGCAGTCAACTCAAGCGGACCCCGAATCCGACCCCCTGTCCGAAGGGTTTGGCGGTGCGGTTTCGGATCTGATGAAAAAGGCCAAACAGAGTGCGCCGTCGATGCAGGATGCTCGCAAATGGCTCAACGATGCCGGCGGTGCGACCAGTGAGACCGCCGACGAAACGATGGAGTGGGTCAACAAGACTTACAAGTATTTAAGCGATCAAGGCTTGACCACGGCCAAAGACGCCAAAGAGTGGGTGTCCGAAGATTGGAATGCCATCAACGCTTGGGAGTACAAGGTCGTGGAAGCCGGAACAGCGGATGTGGAATTGCTGGATGCCGCCTTGAACGAAAGCGGGAAAGCCAGATGGGAGTGCTTTCACGTATCCGAATCACCGGCCGGAACTCGTTTCTACATGAAGCGGCAAAAACGCAGCTACCTGAAAAACATTCCACTGAAGGATTTGCTTAAGCTGGTTCCATTGCTGGATAGTAACGAGTAGCCGGATCTGCGTTTGGGCCGAACCACGAATATTTCTTCGCCGACGTCGAAGCAATATAGGCGTCACCGCTCTGGAAAATGGAGCCTGCTAATTCCATTTGAGGGTCCGAGTACAAATGGTGGTCTTGGAGGTAGTTGTATTGCGGCGAGACTCCGGCTGAGGAATGGAGGAGCGGATAGCCGAGGTAGCGAGCGTAGTTCCATCGCGGTGCGTATTCACAACGGTGTGAAAACAGCAGCCCCGCAGCAGCGTAAGCTTCCATGGTCGTTCGAACGCAGTTGACCAAATCGTGTCGAATGAAAAAGTTGGGCAAGCCGGTCTGAAACGTAATCCGGTTCCAGCTAAGTTCCGAATGGTCGTGAGGTTGATCCAGTCGATCATCGAGGTAGGACAGAATCTTTACGCGAGTCGGACTGTCGATCCCTTTAAACTTCAAAAGCTCTAGGCGCGAATCGCCTCGGAAGTAACCCGGAGGCATCCGAAAACGAGCCAGTTTGGGTGCTTTTGATTGATAGACGATCGGGACCCAGTTCGCGCCTTTGGATTCTTTTTCCATGTGGCTGAACACAAGTGTTCCCCACTCTCGATAGTCGCCGACGGGATAGCCTTGCGATGTGTAGTTGAGATTCCATTTCCACTGATCGAATTTCGTGGTTGGAGTTGGCAGGGGCGTTGTCACAAACAGAATGTCGCCAGGTTTAGCGACATCGCCGATAAACTTGTACACCGTATTGCGCTGCTGACGTTTGCTGAGCGTCAGTGCACATATTTTGAGATCGGTTTGGTTTTGCTTGGGAAAAACGCCCATGGTGCAAAGCTAAATCAGATGGCGACAAATTGGAGTAATGGGGCTTCTCCACAGCTTCTTTGTGGGAATCGAGGGGAGGCCCTACCCAATTCGATAGTAATTGGGGCGACTGGGCAGAGTGAGAAAAGCGTGTTTTTCGCGTCTATTTTCCAGAACTTCTGTGCCAATCCCGCATAATCGGACCTCTGGCACGGAGAGGTAACCGTGGTCACACCTATAAGAGTGGGGGTTTCAGCGATCGATCGTTGGGCCCAGTTCCGTTGCGAATGCGGATTGGAAGGCGACGCGAGTTCTGTCCGGAAAGCCGACTCACGCTTCGGCCGATCAATGAATCCCTAGATCCATACCCGCTAGAAACAGAACCGCTGCGATGCCCGTCACCGTGGTGCCGGCGATAAACATTGACATTCGTGGCCAATTTTTTCGATATCCCAGCCAGCGGATGTAGGTGTCGACGATGGGACCCGCCATGAAGCATGTATTCGCCACGACCGCGCCAAAAATCACGGCGACGAAACAGAAAGGGTGCCATAGATTGGGCAGACAAACAAACATCGCGATGGTGATCAATCCCAAGATCAGGATGAACCAGAGCCGCAATTTTTCCCAAGCGATAAAAGTTCGTTTGGCAATCGTTCCAAAAGAATCAACTTTCGTTGTCACCGCAGGGGGCTGCGATTGAGTAACCGATTCGGCAACGGGTGAAGAAAACGGGTTGGTTTCGTTTTTCATTTTCGCATGGAATAATGGGCAGAGGCAAAAGCCAAGGACTCAAGTATGTTAATGCGGTAGAGTCCGTCAATGATGCACTACTCCCAATTTTGTGCCAGAGATTCTTGTTTCGAGGCAAAGGCGTGTTGATTTCCAAAATTTGTTTCTCCCGCCCTCAAAAAAACAGGCCTCCTTGCCTCGCGAGGATTGCGTTGAGGTTTCTCTGGATGGCGGCGGTTGTCAGTTCACTGTTGCATGTGATGGAGTCTTCTGTTTGGGCGGACGAAGTTTCGGTTGAATTGCCTGCCGGATTTGAAATCAAAAAATGGGTCGGTGATGAAGTAACGCCTGACGCCGCTTGCATGGGCATCGATGCCCAAGGGAATCTGGTCGTTTCGGGGCGAGGCTATTTGAAGCGTCTACGGGTTTCGAATGAAACCGGAAAAGTGGATGCGGTCGAATCGATAGCCAATTTCCCCGGCGTCGCTCAAGGGATTCTGTTTGATGGCGATCGGGTTTGGCTGACGGCAAACAAAGCGATCCTGAGATCGAAAGTTCGTCGCGGTGCCGATCAGCCCTATGAGTTCGAGACCGTTTGTAAAGTCACGACCGATGTCGAACACGGCGCCCACGCGATTCGAAAAGGCCCCGACAATTGGATCTATGTTCTGTGCGGCAACAAGACCGCGATTCGCCCCGAGTATTTTAGTTTGAAGACCTCGCCGATTAAAACGCCTCGAGCCGGTTTCTTGATGCGATTTCCTGCCGACGTGGAACCCGATAATTTTGCGGCCGAAATTGTGTGCCATGGTTTTCGCAATCCCTACGATTTCGACTTCGATTCCCAAGGCCGAATTTACGTTTTCGATAGCGATGGCGAACGGGATGTTTCGCTACCCTGGTATCGCCCCACGCGATTGTTTCAGGTTGGCGCTGGCGATGATGGAGGCTGGGTGTCGACCAGTTGGAAACGACCGGCCAAGTTTTTTGATATGCCGAAACGGATCGGTGATTTTGGACGCGGCAGTCCGACGGGTGTCGAAATCTGTCCGGATGATCGTTTTGGTGAATCGTTTCGGCACGCGATTTTTGTCGGAGATTGGACTTTTGGCAGGATTGGAGTGGCCAAGTACGATTCGGAGACGGGGCAGTATGGACCTGTCGAAGTGTTTGCCAAACCTAAAAATCATTTCGGTTTCGCGGTCACCGATCTGGAGTTTGCAACCGACGGTTCACTGCTGGTATCCACTGGCGGTCGGCGCACCGAAGGAGCTATCTATCGGATCACGCGCCCCGGTCAAGAGTTTTCCAAAGCTCCAGCAGCGGCATTGAAATTTGATGACGTGACTCAATTTAGTGCTGCCACGGTCCGTGCTCTACGGCCCGGAGTGTCGGCAAAGGCACCTTCGGTTGTAGCATTGTTGGCTCAAGTGGAAGCCCGGAAGGATCGCGATTTTGACATCGTGGTGCTGAACTACCTGTCGCAGCGTTCACTTGCCGACGCACAGGACCCGAAAACCGTTGAGTTGTTGGGGCGGTTGCTTGCTCGTTGTGCGGTTGATGTCGCCAATGAGGGAAACGCTGAACTGTTGCTGGCGGGCCGACGGTTCGTCGCGACGGTCAGTGAATCGCTGAGGGATCGGTTGGTGTCTGAGGGGAATCTGGATGCCACGCCGGTCGCGTTGTTGTTTCCATTTGGAGATCAAGGCAAACAGTTAGGTCCGCGTTATTCGCTGATTTGCGATTTAGTTAAATCCGAAAAATCGGCAATCGTGCGAGATCGGTTGCTTCGAATCTTGCAGCTGCACGCAGGCGGATGCGGTGGAGACCGGATGTTTGCGGGATACAGCCCTGCCCAATCGCTGTCTGTTTGCGATGATGCATCGAAAGCTGTTGTTGCAGCGCTGGAAACGATCGGCGCCGGAAACTTGAGTGAACAGGCGGGGCGATTGGCGGCGATGCATCGAGTCGAATCAGCGGAGTTCCGTCGGCAGATGATCGCGCTGGCCGGGCAGCAAGAGGATCCCGTTCGCAGGATTCACTGGTTGAATTGCATTGCCTTAACGGGTGGATCTTTGGATGCGGAAAACCGCAGAGAGGTTGCCACGTTGCTGCTTTCGGTCCGACGAGAATTGGAGGCTTTGGAGTCGCCGCTGGATCGCAATTGGAAGCCGCGGATGTTGCAGTTGGCAGGAAAACTATTTTCCAAACCGGAAACGGCTCAGGCGGTAGTGAACCAGAACGATTTTGGGCTAGCCGCCGATGCTTGGATTTTCTCTGCCCTGCCCCGCCCGTTGCAAGGACCTGCCGCTGCAAAAATTGCGGCTCAGATTGTAAAAGATCCAGAATCAGTCACCGCAGAGCAATTGGGTTGTGTGGCAGCGACACCGGGATTCGAAGATCTGACTCGCAGTTTCAGCAGCGATCCTCGTTTTACAGATTTAGTCGTCCGAAGCATTGGCTCCAGCGCAACGGCGGACGATCGGGGACTTTTGATGCGTGGCATCCAGTCAATCGATGCTCGGTCCGCAAAGCTTGCCGCGGTTGGGTTGCGGAGGGCGAGGATCACGGATCCGACCAACGAGGAGATGGAACAGGTCTTTCGGGTCATCCGGCAAAAGGGATTCGCCGATGCGGAGGTTTCCATCAAGGATCAGTTGATTTTGCTGTTGCGAACGTGGACCGGCAAAGAGATGGGATATCAGCTTAACGGTTACGAAGCGAATGAGTCATTGAAAAATGAGCAGCGAAAAGCCGTCGTAGCTTGGGAGCAGTATCTGATTAAAAACGAGATCATGAAGCGGCTGGCGAACGAGAGTGATGCCATCATGAAACGGCTTGGTTCGATTGATTTTTCGACAGGCAGTGCTAAACGAGGCCAGGCCATTTTTGTGGCCCGGCAGTGTGCGAAATGCCATCAGCAAGGTGGCCGCAATGCTGGCCCGCGGTTGGAAGGGATTGCTTCCCGGTTTTCACGAGATGATGTGTTTCGAGCGATTTTGTATCCGCATGAAAATGTGCCCGATCGGTATCGCGCGACCACGGTCGTGACCGATGACGGTGAATTGTTTAGCGGAACGATTGTGTACGAGTCGACCGATGGAATCCTATTGGCAGATTCCGCCGGCGAGGTGGTGCGGATTGAAGCCGGAAAGATCGAGCAGCGCGAGCTGTCTGACAAGTCCTTGATGCCGACGGGTTTGTTGGATGGGGCTTCCGATCAGGAGGTCGCGGATCTTTGGGAGTTTCTTAAGAAGTAGCCGGTGTTGCAAGTCGATCTTGCTCGCATTCTTTTTTGACCACGAAATGCACGAAGGAAACGAACGTTGCGCGCATGAATATCGGCAGGTTTGTGGTTCTGATATTACCTGACGATGCGTTCGTATTGCAATTTTGGATGGTGGCCGAAGTTGACAATGATTCCCAGTCGATATCCAGTTGCTTTTAGGTAGTTGTGTACCTGCGAGCGGTGCTGGTCAGTGATTTCGTCAACGGCTTTCAATTCCAAGATGATCTGTTCGTAACAGATCGCGTCAGGAACATATTTGATTTCAATTGATGCTGTTTGTATGTCAGTTTCAATCCCGGTTGAGAAACAAAGGGTATTTGTCGATCTGTCATTTCGAATTCGACACACTCTTGATAGACCGATTCGAGGAAGCCACACCCTTTTTCCCTGTAGACCTCGAACATCGCACCCATGATGTTGGTAAGCGCCCGAAGAACTACATCTGTCGTTCATTTTTTCGCTGGAGTGCAATTT
>CAZDZX010000259.1:0-6188 GCA_964510005.1 uncultured Pirellulaceae bacterium | reverse complement strand
CGCATGACCTCCATCTCGTACTCTTTCCAGCCGATGATGGATTCTTCGATGAGGACTTCGTTGGTGGGCGAGAGGTCGAGGCCACGGCGAACGAGGATTTCGAATTCGTCGCGGTTGTAGGCGATCGCGTTGCCGCTGCCGCCCATCGTGAAGCTGGGACGAATCAAACAGGGCAGGCCGACTTCTTCGAGGATCTTTTTGGCGTGTTCGACGTCCTGAACGGTTTCGCCTTTGCAGATGTCCAAGCCACATTTCCGCATCGCCTTTTGAAAGCGATCGCGGTTTTCGGCTTTGTCGATCACGTCGGCTTTGGCTCCGATCATTTCGACGTTGTATTTCTCAAGGACACCGTGCTCGTCCAATCGCAGGGCCAGATTCAAGGCCGTTTGACCGCCGAGGGTTGGCAGCAGCGCGTCGGGTCGCTCTTTCTCGATGATGCGGGCGACGATTTCCCAGTGCAGGGGCTCGATGTAAGTTTGGTCCGCGACTTCGGGATCGGTCATGATCGTCGCCGGATTGGAATTCACCAGAACCACTTCATAGCCTTCTTCACGGAGGGCTTTGCAGGCTTGGGTTCCCGAATAGTCGAATTCGCAGGCTTGGCCGATAATAATGGGTCCAGAGCCGATAAGTAGAATTTTTTTGATGTCGTCGCGTTTTGGCACTCGAGCTGGCCCTGTTAGGACTAAAAAACAAAATCTCCCAAAGGTAACACCTAGCAACGGGAGTGTTCAATGGCCAAGTCAGAAAAAGTTGGTTTCCACTCGCCAATTCTTGGGGGACGATCGATTAAATTGGTTGGTCTTCGGCTCGGGTGAGCGAGATACAGGCGAAGCCGCTGGGTTGCATCTTGGCCAGCGGAGGACCTTCGTTGGTGGGGCTTCAATTGGCGGTGGGCAGACGGCTGGGGCGGCCAGCCAGTTAACCGTGGGTTTTCAGAATTCGGCTGGTGGGTTGCTGTGATTTCACCCCAATGCCGGTTTTCGTGGCATTGATTACGAAATCATCCTTGGTGGCATCCCGGCGTGGGTTTAACCGGCTTACTTGATGGTGATTGAATCAAACGCCCGTTTGGCAAGAACGGGGTCTTCGCTGCCCGCTTCGGTGACGACGTGCATTTGGTAGAGGCGTTTACCCGCAAGAACGGCTTGGCAGGTGGCTCTGAAGACCTGTTCTTTGTCTTCTTCGATTTTGACGCTGGCTTCGAAGTTGAATTCTCGGGCAGGATAACCGCCGACCTTGATTTCTTTGACTTCTCCATTCATGCGTCCCAGCAGCAACGCCACATTGCCTTTGATGGTGCCTTCAAGGGTGTCTTTGATTTGTTTTCGGCCGACGGGAGCTTCGTGGAGGTCGTGCCAAGAAAAAATCACGGTTTGTTTCGGGCTGATAACCGATTTGTACATGTGGTGGGTGATCGGAGGACGGCCTTGGATGGGGGAAAATTCAACGGTTTTGAATTTGGGCTCAACCGGCAGCTGAAAGTTCGCATTCGCCGATGCACCAGTCACCAACACCCAGCCATCTTTGCCTGCGATGAATTTGCCACGGCCGGCGAGTTTTTTGCTTGTTGTGGTGATCGGTTCGTTCAGGACCGATTTTGTTTCCAAAGCTTCGGCTTCTTTCCCCGTGTCCTCTACTTTTTTCTCGGGGGCTTTGGTTTTGTCCCCGGGACGCGAGAACAATTGAGGGGCTGCCTGAGTCGTCGATGAAGACAGAAAAATCAGGAACGAAGCCAACAGGCTGATATGAAGAGTCGACATAGCTTTCACGAGACACCTGATAGGGAAGACGGCCACGAAATTCATCGGCCAGCTGGGCCTCAAAATTTCAACTGCGGGCAATGGCGATGTTTGACATGATTTTAAGGCGAGCCTAGGATCTTCGCTGCCCGAATTTCCTCAAATTTAACGCCTGAATTTCAGATTCAAGGGCCAATACCAGTACGAAACGCCAGCAAAGGCCTCCCCAAACGTGGTAAAAACCAGTTTGGCGGTTTGTGTTAGCGGATCCTATTTTTCAAAAATTGCACACTCAAAGCTCTACAATCCGAGTTTTAATGCAGGATTTTGGTTCTCCTTTTCCAAACGAAGTCGATATTGGAATCTTTGGGATCCGAGTATCCAGAAAGATTTTATCGAAACACCCTTCAGCGAGATGTCTGTGTCTGAAAGCCCCCAAGACTCCAGCCCCAGCCGTAGCGGAGCTTTCTCTGCCGCGGTCGACAAACGCGTTGAACGCTTTACCGAAAGTATCAGTTTTGATCATCGGCTTTATCAGCACGACATTACCGGGAGTATCGCCCACGCCCAAATGTTGGCCGATCAAGGCATTCTGACGACCGATGAGGCGAGCCAGATCGCCGCAACGCTTCAGCAAATCCGCGGCGAAATTGAGCAAGGTAAATTTGCGTTTCGCCAAGAGCTGGAAGATATTCACATGAATATCGAGCAGGCTTTGATCGACCGCATCGGCGATGTCGGCCGCAAGCTCCACACCGGACGCAGTCGCAACGATCAGGTTTCGACCGATATGCGGATGTGGGTTCGCGACCAAATCGACCAAATCGATGTCGCTCTCGAATCGCTGCAGCAAGCGTTTCTGTCACGCTGTGATTTAGATGCGGGCACGATCCTGCCGGCCTACACGCATCTGCAACGGGCTCAGCCTGTATTGGCGGCCCACTACTGGTTGGCCTACATCGAAAAGTTCCAGCGAGATCGCGATCGGCTGGCCGATTGCCGAAAACGGGTCAACCTATGCTCGTTGGGAACCGCGGCCCTAGCCGGGACAACGATCGATATTGATCGGGAAAATTCAGCCAAACGGCTTGGCTTCGACGGGCTCGTTGAAAACAGCTTGGATTCGTCCAGCGATCGCGACTACTTGTTGGAGACGGCCTTTTGTCTTTCCACGATCGCGATTCACTTAAGCGGTTGGGCCGAAGAGTGGATTCTGTGGTCGACGGTCGAGTTTGATTTTATCTCTCTGCCGCACGAGTTCTGCACCGGTTCGTCGATCATGCCGCAGAAAATCAATCCGGACGTGCTGGAGCTGACGCGTGGAAAATCGGCTCGGGTAATTGGCACGCTGCAGACGCTGTTGGTCCTGACGAAGGGATTGCCATTGGCGTACAACCGCGATTTGCAGGAAGACAAGCAGCCATTTTTTGCGGCTGTTGACGCGGTGAAAGGCTGTTTGGAGTGTGCCGCGCCCCTTGTTGCAGGAGCTCGGTTGAAGCTTGATTCGATCAGCGGTCGGCTGGAGAAGGGATTTCTGGACGCGACCTCGCTGATGGAACACTTGATCAAAAAGGGCGTCCCTCAGCGGAAAGCCCATCACCTGATCGGCGACCTCGTCCGCAAGGCGACAGAGCAGGGGGCTCGGTTGGCGGATTTGAGTCTGGAGGATTTTCAGGCCTTTGATCCCAACTTGGACGCCTCGGTCTACGAAGTTCTGGGTTGTGAGAATGCAGTCAAGGCATTTTTGAGCTACGGATCGACAGCCCCCAACCGGGTGGCGGCTCAAGTGGACAGGTGGAAAAGCCGTTTGAAAGGTGTTTGAAACGGGTCAACAGTGGCGAAAACCGTTTGAAATCTTTCCCCATGCCGCAAACTCGACACTGCAATGGCGTGTTTGCGGGAGCTGTTGCGGTTTTGCCGATTGTGACGATTACTAAATTTTGTAGTTTCCGTAATCGTCAATGTTTCTGTGGCAACTACAATCAAAAACACCGCGCCAAGCCTTGTGTTTGGGCTCCGAATATGACGATCCTTCCGGCATGAGTATGCGCTTCAATCACCTTGAGTTTCTGCACTTTGGAAGACGGTTTCGTCGACCCATTTTGCGTGCTCTGCTGGCAACATTTTGTTGTTGTCAGATCCTTACCTGGAACAACAACGCGCTGGGACAGGGCAATCCTTTCGAAGACGCCGGCGCTGCTGCTCCTAACAAGCCTAAGCCCACGATTGTTCTCTCAGACAGGAGTGGTTCGCGGGTTGGCGAAACCACCCAGCAGTTGTTGCTGCGGACCATCGCCAGCTCAAATCCCCAAACTCCGTTTCAGCTGTGTCGTTCGATCAAAGTTCTATTGGACGTCAAAGAGTATCAGGCCGCCAATACCTATCTGGCTCAGCTTGCCGAAATAGAGATCGATGCGAAAGCTGCTTACGAATTGAACGATGCTATTGGGTCTGACTTTTTCTTTAGGCTCGCGCGATTGGAGCCTCTTCAGCCTGCGGGCCGGCAACAGGCAACGACGATCTTTGGGCTGGCCACTCAGTGGGCCAATTCGAGAGAGCGTATTGATGGTTTGCTGGACGAGATGGCCAGCGATAGTATCATCGTCCGCAGTGAAGCGTTTGAGCGCTTGCGTCGCATCGGAAGTCCGGCCGTTGCCCGGATCTTAGAATCGTTCGTGAACCCGGATCGTGAAGACGAGTACCCGCGATTGCGCGGGGCGCTTTATCGTTTCGACTCAAACGTGGTCCCCGTATTGATGGGAGGCGCCAACTCGGATTTGGAGCCGATTCAGTACGAAGCGATCCGAGCCCTCGCGGGTCAGAACTCCATCGAAGCACTTGATGAAGTCCTGTGGGCATGGGTGTCGCCAAACACCTCCGACAGAATCAAGGAGGTTGCCGATGCTGCACTGCAGCAAGCCGGCGTATCAACGGACTTGGCTACCGTGGAAAATCGGCTGGTTCGTCGCATCGGACGCTTCCTGTCGGGGCGTCGGATTTCCAGCGATAACCTTGAAGGTGATTTGAGGTTCTGGTCGTGGAATGCTGAAACGAAACAATTGAATTCCACGGAAGTGGATGCGGAAACGGGAGTTCGAGTTCGTGGCGCCCAACTGGCCCGCACGCTTTATCGAATGAACCCCCAGTCGGCCGCCAATCGCCGATTGCTGTTGCTGTCTGAATTGGAAGTCGCCAAGCGATCGATGGGTCCATCTCGTCCCATCGATGTCGATGAGTTTTTGAAAAACACCCCCAACGTGACTGCGGGTGAAATCAATTTGCTGATCGGTGAAGCGCTCAAACTGGATTTGATTCCTGCGGCGATTGGTTGCTGTGAAGTCCTGAAGAAAACCGGGGATCGATCCCTAGTTCAGTCTTCACCACGCTGTGCGCTGGTGGAGGCGCTCTTGACAGGAGATCGTTACCTGCAATTTGCTGCCTTTGATGCAATTGCGACTCTCGACCCGCAATCTTCATTCGCCGGTAGCAGCTACGTGGCCGATTTCGCCACCTACATCGCGTCCAGCCGATTCGAGCGGGCTGCTTTGGTTGGCAGTGGCCGCCAAGAGTTGGGTCGCGCAATCGCCAGTTCGCTGACGCCGCTCAAATGGTCCGGAGACGTCGCCCTAAACACCAAAGAGGTGTTCGAAGTCGCGGCCAGAAATCCGGACATCGAGGTACTGCTGTTGTCCGACGGTCTGACTTCGCCTCGAGTTCGGGAGTTGGTTCAGCAATTGCGAAGTAATTGGAAAACACGACGCCTGCCGATTGGCATTTTGGCGGATTCGGAGCAGCGATTGATTAAGTCTACACGTTTGACCGTTGGAACGGATCGGCTCCTGACATTTCCTCAGGTTACCGAACCCGAATTTCTTGCTCGCCAACTGATGCAGTTGCAAGAACTTCAGCAGCCGTGGAGTTCGGTGAGCAGTGATGACCGTTTCCAGCATGCCAAGCGCTCGCTCGATTGGTTGCAAAAGGTATCATTGGATCCGCGGTATTCGTTCTACAGTATTCCCAGCTATCAGGATCGTATCGTCGGCTGGTTGTATCATCCAGAGTTCACCGAAGCGACGGCTGAGATCCTTGCGGGCAGTCCCACGGTGTCGGCTCAGAAAGCTCTGATTCGGTTCATCAGTCGGAACGAGCTTCCGGTTGAGGCCCGCAGCAGCGTTGTCGATGCCTTCGCCAAGTCCGTGAAGAATAGCGGAAATTTGCTGACGGTCACTGAGGTTGATCTGCAGTACGATCGCTACAACGCCAGCGAAAGCCAATCCAAAGAGATCCAAGAGATCTACGGACGCGTGTTGGATATCATCGAAGCGGCTCAGTAGATCTTTCGTTTGCCAGTGACATGAGGAAACATGCTCACGCTGCGCGTGAAGCATGGCACCCACGAAAAATGTTGGGCGCCGAAAAATCTTGGGCGCTGAAAAATGTTGGGCG
>CAZDZX010000258.1:0-6195 GCA_964510005.1 uncultured Pirellulaceae bacterium | reverse complement strand
AGCAATTCCTCTTTTTTTTCTTCGAGAACTTTGACAAAACCATCGCGATTGGTTTCCGCCAACCGAATCTTAATGGGGCCCCGTCGCATCCGATCGCCGATTTCAGTCAACTGCTGCAACAGGCTATGAAGTCGGCCCAGCAGGTGGTAGTCGACTTTTTTTGTTTCAGTACTCAAGAATTTGTTCTCGTCCAAGCCAGTGAATTTTGAGACATACTAACAAATAACGTGGACTTTGTCCCAATGGTAGTTTTGATCAATCCAGCTTAGGCGGTTATCATGGTGATATGAAAGCGATGTTTAAAATAGCGATGATGACACTGTTCCTCATGTGTGCAGCGTTATGGATTACCGAATCGTGGGCTCAGCGGTCCGGAAAGCAGAAAATCCGCCAAGTCCGCCGGGTGGCACGACCTCAGTTCGACAACCAACCCAGTGATATCTGGTTCAATGACGTATTTTCCGAGGGACTGGTCGGGAATCGCCCGGAAAAAGGCACTCAATTACCCAAAGTCGCAGCCACAGAGGGGGCAGCGGGCACTGCCGGCGCCGGAGCAGCCGATGGTGAGCAGGTCTGGTCCAAGTTGATTGGTCGCGATGCGGTCGAGGACGAGATCAAGTCGCTCAGCCAATCGCTTGCCAAAACCGTGACAACGCCAGTGCGTTTCAAAACCAACCACGGCGAGGTCCATCAGTCGATGGCGATGTTATCGCTGGCATTTGCCATTGTTCGCGAGTTTGAGGACGAAATTCGCTGGAAAGACAATGCCAACTTGGCCCAAGCCGCGTTACAACAAGCCATGATTAATTCGCAATCGAATTCCGATCAGGCGTTCAACTACTGCAAATCCAGAAAGCTTGACCTTGAAGACCTCGTCCGTGGCGGTACCTTCCCAGAATCTCAAAAGCCTCCCGCGGAAATCGATTGGTCGGATGTCATTGGCCGCTCAGAGACGATGATTCGCCTAGAAGTCGCCGACAATCAACTCAAGCAATGGACGGCTGACCAAGCCACATTTAATAAAAATAAACGTGGTATCATTTTGCAAGCCCAGTGGGTGGCAGCGATCGGCGAAGCGATCTCACGAGAGGGCATGGATGACGCCGATGATGATGGTTACCTTGCCTTTGCAACGGCGATGAAAACGGCCGCCAGCCAGACGGTTCAGGCGGCGCAGAACGACAATTTTAACAACGCCGCCAAACAAGCAAATCTCGTTTCCCAGTCCTGCAGCAATTGCCACGAGGAATGGAGATAGGCTTTCATGAACGACCAGAATCCACTTGATAAAACCGATGAAGCAACATGGTCGCCGTGGGCTCATCCGAACGCCAAGCTGTGGTTTCGCGAGCTGTTTGAGCACAGCTACCTCCCCTTGATGATTGAAGACTCGGTTGGAAATTCCGATTCCGACACTGACGAAGACGTCGTGCGATTGATGTTGGCGCTTTCCGTCATGCTGGGGCAGGAAGGCATCTGGCCCGAGCAACGAAAAACTGTTTTGCGAACCGTCGTCAATCGAGTCACTGAAACGATCGGCAGACTACGTGACGGTCCCATTTCGCTGGACAAAAATCGTGTTCGCAGCATGATTCAAAACCAGATGGAATTGGAACTGGAGCATCTTCGTCATCGCATCGGGGTCTCCGACGAGCAACCTTCTGAAACTCCAAATTGGGGGAAGTTCTGGTCATGAATGCAGGGTTACCGTGGTCCAATCCATCAGCCGTGAAATGGGTGAGCGAATCCGACGCCATGCAGCGCACCTGCAATCGGATCGAGATGACGCTGGGTTGGGATGCCGAAAAGCGTCCCCATGAAATTCGCGCCGCCGCCTGCATGGTGATTCTGTTGGGTCGACCGGGATTGTGGTGGACCGAGGCCATGTCAGAAGAAAGAACACTGGAAGAAATTCACCGAATCGCCAAACTCGCCTTCGATCAACTAAAAAAGGTCAAGCGTTTCCTTGAAACCAGATCGGTGGACCGACCTGAACTTGGATCCCGCCCCGAAGTCCGGAATTTGCTGGATTCCATTGACCAGGAACTTAAAATTCTAGAGTCCCGCATGTCGTGGACTCCCAACCGGCTGCCCCAAGAACCGCCTTGTTCATGGGGAACGTTTTGGTAGTTTGAGAGGTACGGATTGGGAATTCCTCCCGAGTAACTGCGATGAGTTTTGAACTCCCCCACAGTAAAGACCACAAAGACATCCTCAAGGCGAAAGGCCGGTGGCTTGTTTTTCCTCATTGCGATCGGAGTCGCCGTTTTCTTGTTCATGCAAATGGCTAAGGGGCCCGCTGAACCTGCAGACGGACGACCTAGCAACTCGGATCAGATCGATCTGAACCCAAGCTACTCAGACCGGGCGGCGAACCAGCCTTTTCCGTCAGAAAAGTCACGAGCCATGCCGCAGAAAACGATCGGTGGCACGAACGGCGGTTGGAGCATCGATCAAGTCGACAACGGAAAATCTCAATCCGATAACGAGAAAGCCTTTCAGCCGTCGACAAATCCCGTCACCAGAAAAGGTGACTGGAGCATCGAAGGCGTTGGCAGCAAAAACGAAGCGACCGATTCAGGATTTAGTTTAAAACAAGATCCCAATCCGAGAGCTCCTGAAATCAAGTTAGAGAGTAACGACTGGACGGTCGACGGGATGGAGAAAAAATCGACCCCCAAGAAAACGACCTCCGGCAATTGGTCGGTCGAGGAAGTCGACAAATAAAATCCTGCAGATGCGGGATACGAAGCATAAAAGTCGTGGCGACTGCAAATGGCGCCCCCGCCCTACTCCAGTCGGGGAATACGGCGGCCCTTGGTCCACGGAGCTTTGGCTTTGTCCAATTTCTTGCGTAGCTTCACCAAATCCTTTTCGACGATTTTTCGAAGCCGCGATTCGATCGCCTCGTATTGCGTGACCGCAATCTCCAACTGCCGACGATGAGTACCCGTGGGACCGGTCGGACTTCGGATCGCCCCGAAGAGGGCAGTGTTCATTCGGCTGACCAACCCGGGTTGAGCAGGCTCATTGCGAGCCGAACGCGTCCGGTCGCCATTGAAAGCTTCTCCGATGTCCTTGAGCCGCGTCTCCAAATCCTGAATCTCGACCAAGACCTTGCGGTCGATACTACGGGAACTTTCCACAACTCCCTTCATTATCTTCAACTCATCGCGGGCATCTCGCGCCGCGGATGATGCAGCTCGGATTACGTTGGAGATCTTGCGAGCCTCAGTGGCGTATTCAACAATCGCTTGCCGGTCCGGTTCTTCGCCACCGTCGGCAACTTCTAACGGCGCGATCTCAAACTCGGTCGCCTCAATCAATTCCGTTGTTTTTCCATCGACGATCTTGGCAACGTCAACCGTGTAGGTCCCCGGCAACGCAATCGGAGCGGCTCCCAAGCCCTCCGAAGCGTAGGACATGTTCCAGACCGTTCGATGGAAGCCTTTTCGTGTCGAACCTGCAATCCGATCAACGACTTCGCCGTCAGAGTCTCGGATGGTCAGCATGACTTTGGGAGCCACTTCTCGGTCTTCCTGTTTGAGCTCGTCCCATGAAGGATAGGGAACATCGGCCCCCCGAGTGTTGAGCTTGCCTTCTTTTGCCTTGCGGATGCTTTTGCGTGTCTTCAGCGTTTTGCTCAAATGCCACGTAAAAGCCACGCCGTACTCTGGATTCGGAGCCGTATAGAAATTGGCTCCCTGGTAACCGCGACCGCCCCGCGCCAATGGACTGCGTTTGGCGAAGATCCGCCCGTCCTTGATCGGCATCATCGCATCCTTCTCAGACAACTCTTCAGTGACCTGACGCAGCGGGCTGTAGTCGTCCAACACATAGAAACCGCGGCCAAAGGTCGCCAACACCAAATCGTTTTCCTCGGTCTGAATCTCTAAATCCCGAACCGCGATCGTGGGCAAACCCGACGATAGCTTCACCCACTTGCCGCCGCCATCAACGGTTACGAAACAGCCGAACTCTGTTCCGCAAAACAGCAACTCCGGATTCTCGTGGTCCTGCTTGAGTGCGTAGACGCTGCCACGTTCCGGCAGGTCGCTGGTGATGTTCGTCCAAGTCTCCCCTCGGTCATCGGATCGCAACACATAGGGTTTGAAGTCCCCTCGTTTATGATTGTTCACCGCCACGAAAACCGTATCTTCATTGTGCAGACCGGCCTCGATGTCGTTGATGTAGCCAAACTCCGGCACGTCAAGGTTGCCGAACTTGCTGATCCCAGTCCATGTCTTTCCGCCGTCTTCGGTGACCTGAACCATGCCGTCATCGGTGCCCACATAGATCAAGCCTTCGACTTTGGGCGATTCGCTTAGGCTCACGATTGTGCCGTACTGCGATGTCGACATGTTTTTGGCCACCGATTCGACACCCCAGACACGCCCCATGACTTTGAGCTTGTTACGATCCAAGTCCCGGGAAAGATCTTCCGAGATCGGCGTCCAGCTATCGCCGCGATCGTCCGAGCGATGGAGCATCTGCGAACCGTAATAGATTCGATGGCTATCGTGCGGCGAAATCAATAGCGCGGAATCCCAGTTCCAGCGCAATGGATCTCCATCGGGATCCGATTGAGGTTTAATGTCGACGCGCTGACCGGTTTTGCGATCGTAGCGCACCAATCCGCCGTACTGCCACTGTGAGTAAATGGTGTCGGGGTCAGTCGGATCGACAGCAGGCTCAAACCCGTCACCAAACACGGTGATGAACC
Source organism: uncultured Pirellulaceae bacterium (assembly GCA_964510005.1). Taxonomy (GTDB): domain Bacteria; phylum Planctomycetota; class Planctomycetia; order Pirellulales; family Pirellulaceae; genus Mariniblastus. Next base: position 1,472 of record CAZDZX010000258.1, on the reverse strand, counting down.
AGTCGCTGTTAAGGATGCCGCTGGAGCTGGTCGTCTGCGAAGGACCGCCTTGGGTGGCGTTGTCTTGGGTGCCACCGTAGATGTAGTAAAACGGTTTCTCATACGACACTGCGACTTTGTAAAACTGGGTCAGGGGCAAATTGGATTTAAAATCATAGGTCTTGCCACGATCCCACGTTTCATAGAGACCTCCATCACAGCCAACGATCAAGTGCTTCGGATCATCCGGATCGATAACCAAGGCATGGTTGTCGACGTGCTTGTCGGCTTCGCCGGTGCCTTTGAAAGTCTTTCCGCCGTCTTCGCTGACTTGCAAATAGGTATCCAGCGAATAGATGCGATCGAATTTGTGAGGACAGGCGACGATTTCCTGATAGTACTGAGGACTGCCCGAGACATAATCACTCATTCGCTTCCATGACTCGCCGCGATTGGAACTGCGATAAAAACCGCTTTGGTCCCCGGTGGCTTCGACGATCGCGTAGACGACTTCGGGATTGATGGGCGAAATCGCCAATCCGATGCGGCCCTTGTCGCCCCCAGGCAATCCGCGATTGATTTTTTTCCACGTCAGGCCGCCATCGATCGATTTGTGGATCCCCGATTTAGGGCCACCATCGATCAGCACCCAAGTGTGACGGCGACGCTGATAAGCCGTTGCATACATGATGTCCGGATCTTTTGGATCCAAGCAGACTTCGTTGATGCCGGTATGTTCATCGATATCAAGGATTTTATCCCACGTTGCACCGCCATCGTCGGTTCGATACAGACCACGGTCACCGCCTTCTTTCCAAAGCGGCCCCTGAGCGGCCACGTACACGATTTCCGAATCGTCGGGGTGCACCACAATTTTCCCGATGTGTTCGCTATCTTTTAGCCCGACCTTTTTAAACGACTCGCCACCGTCGGTGGATTTGTACAGCCCATCTCCATAACCCACGCTTCGCTGCGAGTTGTTTTCTCCGGTCCCCACCCAGATTGTGAATCGGTCATTGGGATCGATCGCCAGACAACCGATGGAGTAACTTCCATAGCCGTCAAAAATGGGTTTAAACGTGACGCCGTTGTTCGTTGTTTTCCAAACGCCACCGCTGCAAGCGGCCACGTACCAGATCTTGGAGTCCTCGGGATCGACAACGATGTCGCCGATTCGACCGGACATCACAGCTGGGCCAATGCTGCGAAACTTAAATGCTGACAGGAGCCCGGAATTAATCCCAGGAGCCGGATCTTCGGGCTCGTCTGAATCCTGTGCGGAGACGGACCCCAATGAGGCAAATGCCCCCAGCAGAGCCATCAGGAAACAACATTGCCAGAATTTGGAAAACGAAAGAAAAAAAGACACCACGAGCTCCCAGCCGATAAGTCATGTTCGATAGATACCCACAGTTTAATCAAACCATGGATCGCCGACCTAACAAACCCGGACCAGAGCAAAAACTATCGGTGTACGGAATAAAATTCCGCGT
>CAZDZX010000257.1:0-6226 GCA_964510005.1 uncultured Pirellulaceae bacterium | reverse complement strand
CTCGTCAGAGAAGGTGAAGCGGTCGCCAAAGGGCAAGCGTTAGCGGTTTTGGACACAAGAACCCTAACGGCTCAACGTGCTGCCATTGTCGCTCAGCTGGATCAGGCCAACGCGATGCTGGACGAGATGAACGCCGGCCCCAGAGACGAACGAATCCGATCGGCGTTTGAACAAGTCAATGCTCGCGAATCAGATTTTCGCTTAGCACAACTCAATCACGACCGTCGCCGAAACCTGCACAAAGCTGGCGCGGTGTCAGATGAGGAACTCGATCAAGCTCAATTCGCGGTACGAACCGCAGAAGCGAACTTAAAAGATGCGAAAGAACGATTGGCAGAACTAAAAGCAGGCACTCGCGAGGAACAACTAACGGCCCAAGCGTCGGCAGTACGGCGGCTGGAATCATCACTCGAAGAAATGGATGTCTCGCTGGCCAAAAGCCAACTGCGAGCTCCCTTTGCCGGCACGATTTCACGGCGTTACGCGGACGATGGAAGTGTGGCCTCCGCTTCAGCGCCCGTTGTTCGTTTGATTGAAAGCGGCAACCTAGAAGCGGTCGTCGGTCTGCCTCCGGATGTCGCTGCCTCGGTGGTCGCTGCGGGATTTGATTTTCCTATCACGCTGAACGTTGGTGACCGAAAAATTTCGGCTTTGATTCGGTCTCGCATCCACGAACTCGACCCCGTCACGCGAACCCAAAACATGCTATTGGACATTGCATCGGCGGACACGGGACAAGTGGTGCCGGGCGAGTTGTGCGAATGGCAAATCGAACAAACAGCTAATCGCGCCGGATACTGGTTGCCTGCATCTGCGCTAACGCGAGGCGTTCGAGGATTGTGGTCCGTGATGGCGATGGTCGATCAAGACGGCCATTCGTTAGCTGAAAAACGAGACATTGAAATCGTACTGACAGAATCGGATCGTGTGCTGGTGCGAGGAATGCTGTCCGATGGTGATCGTGTTGTCGTCGACGGTCTGCACCGTATTGCGGCAGGTCAGCAAATCATCGACGCAGATCAAGCCGCTTCGGTAGAGAAGACTTCCTCAATCCGATAGCCACCCGAAACCGGCCCTCAACCAATCCATGTCCGTTTAGTTTGACATTCAAAGCTCTTTATGCAGCTGAGTAATTTCTTTTACCGAAACCCACGATTAACTTTACTGACGGTCTGCTTGATCCTTGTTAGTGGCCTGTCATCTTGGTTCGTGCTGCCCAGAATGGAGGACCCTCAACTGGTCCAGCGTGGGGCGATCGTGAACACGATCTATCCGGGTGCCAACCCAACGCGAGTCGAATCGCAGGTCACAGAAAAAATCGAAGAGGCTCTGGAGGAAATCGAACAGATCAAGGAAATCCGTTCATCCTCGCGAGAAGGCATCTCGACTCTCACGATCGAACTGCGAGACGACGTACTCGACAGTACACCGATTTGGTCTCGCATTCGCGATCGACTAAGCGACATCGAACCGCTGCTACCCCAAGGTGCCCTCAAACCAGACTTCACCGAACTGGAGTTCAAGGCATTCGCAATGCTGGTCGCGCTGAAGTGGACACAAGAAGATTCAGTCAACTACGCGATTCTTAATCGCCTAGCTTTGCAACTGAAAGATCGCTTGCAATCAATCGGTGGCACAAAGAAAGTCGAAATCCATGGCGAGCCTTCCGAAGAGGTCGTCGTTCGCTTGAACTCGAATCGTTTAGCAGCACTGAATCTGACCGTGCAAAGTGTTGCAGATCAAATCCAGCGAAGTGACGCAAAAGTCTCTGCCGGCCAACTGCGTGGACCTAAAGAAGAACTGCTGCTGGGGGTTTCGGGCGAGCTAAATTCACTACAGCAAATTGAGCAAATTCCAATCACACATCAAACCGGTGAAGGATTCACTCGCTTGGGTGACATCGCCACGGTTCAAAAAGCGGCGGTCGAGCCCCCCGATGGTATCGCAATCGTCGATGGTCACCGATCCGTTGTACTAGGAGCTTACGTTCGCAGTAACTCGCGAATCGATTTATGGTCTGCGAAAGTCAATCGTGCGATCGACGAATACGAATCGTTGTTACCACGTGGAATTTCGATGGATCGCGTCTTCGATCAAAACGAATATGTGGCGACCCGACTGACAACACTCATTGGCAACCTGCTGCTGGGTGCCACCGCCGTGTTTGCGGTAATCTTACTGTTGATGGGTTGGCGAAGTGCGTTGATCATTTCCACGGCGCTACCGCTTTCGGCCTTGATGGTGCTGACAGGCATGAGACTGCTAAACGTACCCATTCACCAAATGTCGGTCACCGGATTGATTATCGCGTTGGGTCTGCTGATCGATAACGCAATTGTCATCGTGGACGAAACCTCGAAGGCATTGCGTGAAGGACTCAGCCCCGCCACGGCAGTTTCACGGAGCGTGCGGCTATTGGCCTTTCCACTCCTAGGGTCGACGATCACCACGGCGCTCACTTTTGCACCGATCGCTTTGATGGCCGGCCCAGCTGGTGAGTTCGTCGGCGCGATTGCAATCAATGTGATTCTCGCGATCTTCAGTTCGCTCTTCCTTGCGATGACGATCATCCCGGCCATTACCGCCACGGTCGCGTCCATGACTGGCGAACTGGAAGAAGCAAATCACTCCGAGGAATCCAATCGAACGCTCCAACGGCGGCGGCGGTGGTGGCAAAGCGGTCTCTCAAATGTGTGGCTGAATCAAATTTACTGCCGCTTGCTTGATTTCATTTACGCGAGGCCGTCGGTTGGTGTCCTGATCGGCATTGTGGCACCGATCGCGGGCTTTGTCGTGGCGACTCAACTGAGCGAGCAGTTTTTCCCTCCGTCAGATCGTGACCAGATTCATATCGAACTCGAACTTTCACCCCAAAGCTCAATCGCAGCGACTCTAGAGACGACACGGCAGATCCGAGAAGAACTGCTGCGCGATCCGGATGTCCAACAGGTGGATTGGTTTATTGGCGAAAGCGCTCCCGCTTTTTATTACAACCTGCTTCCGAAGCGAGCAAGCATTTCGCAATATGCTCAAGCGTTGGTAAAGCTGACAACATTTGAAAACCAACCCAAAATCATTCACCGCCTGCAAGGCAAACTCGATCAAAAATTCGCTCACGCGCGAGTCTTGGTACGGCAACTGGAACAAGGCCCACCGTTTGACGCTCCGGTTGAGGTACGACTCTTTGGCCCCGATTTAGTTCGTCTGCAGGAACTGGGACAGCAGCTGCGAGAAATTCTGGTTGCCACTCCTGGCGTCATTCATACGCGAAGCGAACTGGACGAGGTACTACCTAGAATTCGAATGTCGGTCAAAGAAGAACGGGCAAGGGCGGCAGGGCTGAGCCTAACTGAAATCGCCAATCAGGTTAACTCACTAACTGAGGGTGTTATCGGTGGCAGCGTGATTGAAGGAACGGAAGAACTTCCTGTCCGCGTGCGACTCGATCGAACCGACAGCCAGACTTTGGCTCAACTGGCTTCGCTGGAAATACTCAACCAAACGGGCACCGCCAATTCTGACGGCAACAACCCAATTTCACGCACGGCGTTTCGAGGCATCCCCGTTTCGGCGCTGGCAAGCTTTGATTTGGAACCGGAATACGGTGCCATCAACCATTTACGCTCGCGGCGAATGAATGAGATTCAGGTTTACATCCCGGCGGGTGTCCTGCCGTCGTCTGTGCTGAACGCGTTCCAAGAACGTCTTGCCGAATCGGATTTCCAAATTCCTGCTGGCTACCAGTTGCGATACGGAGGCGAATCGGCCAGTCGCGACGAGGCCGTCGGCAACCTAATTGCCAGCGTCGGCATCCTACTGGTAATGATGATCGCGACGTTGGTTTTGTCGTTTGGCTCATTTCGAGTCGCGGCGATCATCGGTTTCGTTGGATTACTGTCCGCCGGACTGGGAATGGGATCACTATGGATTTTCGGATATCCGTTCGGCTTCACTGCGATTATCGGCACCATGGGATTGCTTGGCGTCGCGATCAACGACACCATCGTCGTGCTGGCAGCTATCAAGAATGACAAAGCTGCCAGACTGGGCAACCGGCTTGCCATGCGGAAAGTCGTGAATCACTCGACACGGCACATCGTCTCGACGTCGCTGACCACAATCGCAGGCTTCACCCCGTTGATCATCGGCGGAGGTGGGTTTTGGCCTCCAACAGCAGTGGCAATCGCAGGCGGCGTCGCTGGAGCGACCTTGCTGGCACTAATTCTGGCTCCTTCGTGCTACCTACTACTGATGTGCGGCGGCAAGAACTGTCTGGAACGTGCTAGCGGTTGACTCCCGCGCTAATTCGCCTTTCTACCAAACGGCGGCGTTTCTACCATCGGCTTCTAGATTTCCCTCACTTTTAGCCGGAATGCCGCCATGGCTGGACGAAGACAAACCGAACCGCACCCGTTTGACGATCATTCAGACGAACGCTCACAGCCCGAACGAACCCCAACACGACTAACACCAAAACGTCGACGTTGGCCATGGTTTTTATTACTGCTGTTGGTCATCGTATTTTTTCTGCCCAACGTGATCGCGATGACCAGCCTGAAACAGCAGGCAATCGATTACGCGCTGACGAATTTCAACGGTAGAGTCACTGTCAAATCGGCTTCGTTCGGTTGGCTTCAACCGATCACGCTTCAGCAAGTCGAAGCCGTCGATGCAGTGGGCCAGCCGCTGGTGACGATTGAGGAACTTAAAACGTCGCGACCACTGATTAGCTTTCTGACTTCATCGGACTATGGCTCCGTCGAAGTCAACCGCCCGGCGGTGTGGTTACAGCTTCGCCCCGACGGAAGCAATCTCGAAGACGCTTGCGCCGCTTGGCTAACACCGGCCGAGAACAACAGTTTGGACTCCTCGCCAGAAGTCAGCAGTGAAAACGTTCGGTTGCCCAAAGTCGAGTTGAATGTCAACAACGGGACCATCGCCGTGTTCTCACTTGATGAGACCCAAAGCTGGCAGGTCGAACACCTAAACATAAAAGCCAACACCAGCCACGAACTGGCTGCCGTTGTTGCCGAAACAAGCTGCCAAGTCACGGTGTACAACGGACCGCCGGGAGGACAGATGGTAGCGCAGAACAGCGGCGCTGTGCAAATGACTGTGCAAGTTGATCCCGGCAGCCCAGTTCTCAGTGGTCGGTCGATCGCTTCGGTCGTTCAGACGAACGCACTCCCCCTGTCGGTTGCCGGTCCGGTGCTACAACGGTTCCTTGGCCCAACTCAAACTGACGGAATGCTGACCGCTGATCTTCAGGCTGTCGTCGACACTGCCACAGGACAGGCTCAAGTTGCCTTCAAACAGGCGGAAGCAATAAATCTGATCGTATCGGCACCCGAGTTGATTGGTTCGGATGAACTGCGTGTGCAGAACGTGACGATCGCCGGAAATCTGTCCGCCGATCCCTCTCGCGTGACGGCGGATCAGTTTCAAGTGATTAGCGATTTCGCAAACGCCTCGGCCAATGGAACGCTCGATCTAAATCATCTGGCAAGTCTGGCGGATGCCGGTTCGATGGAATCAACCAGCATGGTCGAAAACGTGTCACTGCTAAACACTCCCTTTCAGCTTTCGGGCGAAATCGATCTGGCAGGCGTCGCAGCATCCTTTCCCTCAACATTACACTTACATGATGGGCTGAAGATCGAATCCGGTTCAGTCAATTTCCAAGCAGCCAGCCGAATCGAAAACGATGTACGCAGGTTAGTCGTAAACGTCGATACCGCGAACTTGGTGGCACGCGAGCAAGGACAGCCAATTGTCTGGCAGAAACCGCTGCGTCTGGTGGGAACCATCCGCGATGACAACACTGGCTTGATGCTAGAAGAAGTATTGTGCGAGTCTGATTTTTTAACGATCTCGGGCACGGCAAATCAAGAAACGGGATCGTTTTTGGCAAAAGGGGATCTTGCTCGGTTGCTGCAACGCGTCAGTCAATTCGTAGACGTGGGTCAAACTGTTATCTCGGGTGGCTTAGATGGAAAACTCGCTTGGCAAACCAGCCAACCCGACGCCACCAACGGCGGTCGCCCAGTGCAATTGGTGGGCGAATTCATCATTGACCATCCACAGGTTCAATTACCGGGAATGGCAGCCTGGGAACGCCCCGAACTGACAGCCCGAATATCAGCGGCTGGCCACGCGATCTCTGATCAGTCGGTCCGACTCGATCAGGCCGGAATCCAACTGGACATCGGCACCGAGCAAGTCCTAG
>CAZDZX010000256.1:0-6229 GCA_964510005.1 uncultured Pirellulaceae bacterium | reverse complement strand
GGTTAGATCCAATCTTGTTAGGATTGAAAGAGTTTTGGTGGCCGTAACCTTGGGCTATTGGTCTAACGCCGAAGGAGTAATGGGCTCACGTCCATGGCTACATGCTGTCGCCCCTTGGGGGCTGTAATCTTGAGGCCGGCCAGATGTCCCTTATACATGCACATGCCAAAAAGGTTTGATTCTTGTCGCATATGTGGGCTGTGATCCCTAAAGTAAGTGCCATAGGCTAACGCCTCGCCGCTCACACGAATCAAATCCCGATCAGAATCCAAATGAAATCACGAATCGACCAAGCTGCTGTCCCGTTTGAATTGGCGGATGCTCACGGGAACAAACACGCGCTGACCGATTCGTCGGGAGGTTGGTTGTTGCTGGTGTTTCATCGGCATTTAGGCTGACCGCCGTGTCGAGCCCATCTGGCGCAGTTGCGGCAGGAAAAAGATCAGTTCGAAGCAAACGGCATCGAAGTCAAAATCGTCTCTTTTGACTCGCCCAAACGGGCCAAGAGTTACGTCAAAGAAATGAGCCTCTCATGGCCGTTGTTACTCGACGAAGAAATGGCACTCTACAAAGCTTACGGATTTGAAAAGGGTTCATTTGCAAAACTGATGGGGCCGATCACCGTACTCAAATACATCAAACTAATTTTGCTGGGGCATGCTGGTAAACCGGGCAAGGACATCCGCCAGATGGGAGGCAATGTGCTGATCGATCCCAGCGGGACCGTTCGGATGCACCACGCCAGCATCCAACCACACGACCGGCCCACCGTTGCCGAAATAGTCAGCAGAACGAACACGTCATAGAACTGCGATTTGTTGTTGAAGGGCTGATCGTTTATTCTTTGGTGTCACTCACGCCATCTAACGACAGTCCGATTTTGACAGAATCCAGCGAACCACAACCTGCGATTTCCGTATTCGCAAAACTGCCGCCTCACTACAGTTATGCGGCGTGGCAGAACTCCATCCCCCTGCTGCGGGCGCTGACGGTCAGCAATCCTTCCACCGATAGTTTTGATTCGGTCAAAGTCGAGCTGACGTCCCAACCGCCGTTTTTGCGAAACAAAACTTGGACGATTGACCGACTGCTGGCCAAAGACAAAATCACCATCGAGGATCGCGATATCGATCTGGATGTCGAGTACCTTGGTCAGTTAAACGAGGCCGTCCGAGGACAGGTTCGAATCTCCGTTCGAAGTGGCGACCGAAAGCTTGTTGAATCCGTCATCGACCTGCGATTGCTGGCTCGGGATCAATGGGGCGGCGCGGGATCGTCGCCAGAGTTGCTGTCAGCGTTTGTGATGCCGAACGATCCGGCGGTCGCCAAGATTCTTAAAAGTGCATCGGCCGTTTTAGAAAAGCACGGTAAAGATTCGTCGCTGGAAGGATATCAGCGCGGCGAACCGGCTCGGGTCTGGATGATTTTATCGGCGATTTGGTCTGCCATCGCCGGAGAGAAAATCACCTATGCGAATCCACCGGCGAGTTTTGAAAAGACCGGGCAGAAGACTCGAATTCCAAGCGCAATCCTCGAACAAGGTTTGGCGACTTGTTTGGATACTTCGCTCTTGTTCGCAGCGGCGATCGAAGCGGCGGGCTTAAACCCCGTCATTGTTTTGATGAAAGACCATTGTTTTGTTGGCGCGTGGTTGGCGGACAAGCTGCATGGCAAGTTGGTCGAAAAGGATTCTAGTGAGATCCGCAAAGCCATCGACGCCAATGAGCTGATTACGTTTGAGACCACGTTGGCAACGCAAGCCAAACCCGCTCGCTTCGAAGCTGCCATCGAAGCGGCTCGTGAGAAAACAAGTCTGGAGCGGGAGGCGGAGTTTGTTGCTGCGATCGATATTTCTCGATCACGAATGGCTCAGATCCGGCCGCTTGCTTCCAGCCCCGTCGTCGCGCCCAAGGATGTGCCAGCTGATGACGAAGCGAAAACGAAACCTGTACCTAAACCAGCGGCTGTGCCGCTGTCCGAGCCGCCATCGTTTGCCGATTTGCCCACCGAAGAAGTCCAGCAACGGCCAGCCACGCCTTCGGGTCGAATCGATCGCTGGCAGCGGAAATTGCTGGACCTGACACTGCGGAATCGCTTGTTGAATTTTAGAGGAACCCAGCAAACGATTCCCGTTCTTTGTCCGGACGTCGCCAAGCTCGAAGATTTCCTAGCAGACGACAAACGGCTGCGACTGATATCGCTGGAGGAACAGAATCCGATCGGTGATCGCGATGAGAAACTGCACCAGCAGAAAACCAGTTTGGATTTGAACCGCGAATTTGCCGCCAAAGCTCTCGAGCGAAAAGAGGTTAGCTGTGAGTTGTCGGCTGATGAACTGGAAAAGCGATTGATCAAAATCTATCGCGCCGTTCGCAACGATATGTCCGAAGGCGGTACCAATACCCTGTTCCTTGCGGTGGGTTTTCTTCGCTGGCGACGCACCGACAACGACAAAAAAACATACCTCGCTCCACTGCTGCTGGTCCCCATCCGGCTGACTCGGAAAAGTAGCAAATCGCCCTTCTATCTACGTGCTTTTGAGGACGAGACCCGATTCAATGCGACGTTGATCCAATTGCTGAAGCAGGATTTCGGCAAAGACATTTCGGTTTTCGAATCGAATCTGCCGACCGACGATGACGGCGTCGACGTGACCAAGGTGTTGCAGCAAGTCCGGCAGTACGTCCGTGACATCGCCGGCTTTGAAGTGGTTGATGACTGTGCCATGGGCCGGTTTTCATTTTCAAAGTACTTGCTGTGGAAAGACCTCGTCGACCGCACCGACGCGTTAAAAGAGAATCGAGTCGTCCGTCACTTGTTGGACAACCCCACGGAGGTTTTCGATGCGGGAGCCGGTTCGATACCCGAGCCCGCCGATATCGATGATCAATTCAATCCGGGTGAGATTTTCCATCCTTTGCATGCGGACTCTTCTCAGATCGCGGCGATCATGGCCGCGTCGGAGGGCAAAGATTTCGTTTTGATCGGCCCACCGGGAACAGGCAAAAGCCAGACGATTGCCAATATTGTCTCCCAGTGTCTGGCCACGAAAAAGTCGGTGCTGTTCGTGGCGGAAAAAACGGCGGCTTTGGAAGTCGTCTATCGGCGATTGAAAAAGGTGGGCTTGGGCGATTGCTGCGTCGAGCTTCACAGCAACAAAGGACAGCGCCGCGAGTTCCTGCAGCAGCTGCAGGAAAACTGGCTCAACAATCGTTCCGTTTCGGATAACGATTGGTTGAAAGTTACCGAAGACCTGCGAATCAAACGCGATCAGTTGAATGAGTATGTTGCCACCATTCATCGACCCAGTGCCAACGGATGGACGGCCTACGAGGCGTTTGGCGTTGCCGCAGCGGGCGCGAAATTTCCCGAAGTTGAATTCGGTTGGGATGAAACGATCGAACACGATCTGGCGGCTTGCGAATCGCTGGAGAGAAACGTTGGTGATCTGGCGACAGCTTTTGGCACCGTTGATGGCAAGCCGACATTGGCTGTGGACCAAACGGATTGGTCGATCCGTTGGGAAAAAGAGTTGTTGGAAGAGGTGCCAAAATTAAAGGGCGTTACCGAGGGTTTGCAAAAAGGAATCGCAGATTTCAATCAGCAAGTCGGACTCGACGGTGTTCGCGATGGGACGCAGCAACAGGTTGCCAATTTGATCGAACTGTCAAAGGCATTAACCGCTTACGGTGATGAGGATTTTGGCTTGGCGATTGACTCTGAATTCGAAAAGATTTCGGAGCAGGCTTCCCAATTGGTTGCGGCGGTTCGGGAGCATCAAACAGCAACTCAGTCGATGAGTGCGAGCTACCAAAAAAGCATCAGCCATTTGCCGTTAGATCAATTGGACCTGCAGTGGCGAGAAGCGGTTTCGAAATGGTGGCCGTTTTCTTGGTTCGCAAAAAGAAAAGTAGGCAGCTTGTTGCAAACTTACGTGGATGCGGGTTCGGGCCAGTCCAATCCCGCCCGTGACCTCGCTGCGTTGCGCTCGATTCGCGAATGCGCCCAAGTCGCAGAAACAGTTGGCGTCGGCGAGAAATTGGGATCGTACAAAGGGTGGGAATCGAATCCCGACGCCATGGAGGCGGAAATCGGAAACGCCCGGCGACTACGAAAAGCAATCGAGACTTACGGCTCGGAGGCCGGACAAGCCGAATCGATGATGGCTCGACTTGCTGATTCTCGTTCAGGTTCGAGTCGGCAACCGCTGGTCTCCCAGGCGAACAAGCTTCAGAAAGCGTGGCAGGACTTCGCTCAGGTCCATGATCCGTTCACGAATCTTGCGGGGCGCTCCCCTGCCCTGCCGGACGAAAATCTCTGCGAGGCAACTGGAAAATCGCTGGAGCAGATTCGCGATCACAGAACCTTGCTCAAGCCGTGGACGTTGTGGTGCGCCGCCCGTTCGTCGGCTCAAAAGCTTGGTTTGGGAAAGTTCGCAGCGATGCTCGAGGATGGAACGGCGACCGATGAGGAACTGCCGGGCTTGTATCGAGCGGCCTATGCCAAATGGCTGATTCCCAAATTGGTGGATGGGACTCCGATCCTTAGGAAGTTCTCCCGATCGGATCATGAAAAAACGATCGATCAGTTTCGCGCCCTCGATGAAAAAGCTCGCGGTTTGGCCGCCGGACATGCGCGGCACGCAATGTCGCATGGGCTGCCTGCCCCCGAAGGCGTTGCGAAAAAATCCGAACTGGGATTACTGCGTCATCAAATGCAACTGAAGCGCCCCAGTAAATCGATCCGAGATGTGGTGACCGGCATGCCGGAATCGTTTCGACAACTGGCCCCCTGTTTGTTGATGTCGCCGCTGTCGATTGCTCAGTATTTGCCCGCCAACCAGCCGCCCTTCGATGTGGTGATCTTTGACGAAGCGTCTCAGATTCCGACGTGGGACGCGATTGGTGCGATCGCCCGCGGAAAGCAAACGATCATCGTCGGTGACCCTAACCAGCTACCACCGACTAGCTTTTTCAACAAAGGTGACGAAGAGGAGTTCGACGAGGAATTGGAAAGTGAGGATCGCGATCTGGAGAGCATTCTGGACGAGGCCAAGGCATCGGGTTTGCCTACGCTTGAACTGAACTGGCACTATCGCAGTCGCCACGAATCTCTGATCGCGTTTTCGAACTACAGCTACTACGGCAATCGGTTGATTACATTCCCGGCGGCCAATGATCGGGATTTGGGCGTGTCCTTGGTTCAGGTTCCTGGTGCATCTTACGACTTGGGCAAAAGCCGCACCAATCGCAAGGAGGCCGATGCGATCGTTGCCGATGCGGTCAGTCGGATGCAAGCCAACCTTGAGCGACCCGAAGAAGAACGCCGTACCTTTGGCGTGGTGACTTTCAACATGCAGCAGCAAGAGCTGATTCAGGATCTGTTCGAGAAAGCCCGCATCGACCATCCGGAAATCGAATGGTACTTCAGCGATGCGCGGATTGAACCGACGGTAGTCAAGAACCTTGAAAACGTTCAGGGTGATGAGCGCGACGTGATGTATTTTTCGATCACCTTTGGGCCGTCGGAGACGAACTCTCAAATCAGTTTGAATTTCGGAGCCCTCAATCGCGAGGGCGGTCATCGCCGGCTGAACGTGGCGGTTACGCGTTCACGGCAACAGATGATCGTGTACACCAGTTTCTCTCCAGAGCAGTTGGATGCGGCCAGATCAAAGTCACGCGGCCTCAACGACTTGAAAAAGTTTTTGCTGTTCGCGGAGTCGGATGGGACGAAGCCGCTGGGCTCGTTTGCCGAAGGTAGCGTCGGTGGTTTTGATTCGCCGTTTGAAGAAGCGGTTGCGACGGCGTTGGAAAATAAAGGCTGGCAGATTGTTCCTCAAGTTGGCGTATCGGGGTTTCGTATCGATATTGGAATTCGTCATCCGGACAAACCAGGTGCGTTTCTGGCGGGCATTGAATGCGATGGAGCGACCTATCATCGTAGCGCCGTGGCGCGCGACCGGGACCTGACACGCCAGCTGGTTCTGGAAGGACTGGGTTGGAACATTCGACGCGTCTGGTCTCCGGACTGGTGGTACGACGCGGCGGAGGTGACGAGGATTCTGGATCAGTCGCTGACGGAGTTGCTGGACAGCGATCGAAGTGCCACTGCTAAGGCGAAGGCCGAAGTCGAAGAGCAGAAGGTTGATGAACCGCGCCGAGAAGAGACTTAACTTATGAAAACACTTCCACCTCAAGACGGCAATTCGTGCTTTGGCTGTGGCGCC